>NZ_DFOE01000017.1:0-317838 GCF_002376635.1 Sphingobacterium sp. UBA3549
CCGTAGATGCGGCTGGTCCATCGGTAGCTGCTCCCCAACCGGCACTATCCTCAGTCGCACAGAGCATCTTCATAGAAGTCTGCCGATCAATCTTAGTCCAAACTTGCAATTGTATTGATAGTGGCTATTGCATAACTGAAATAAAGGAGTGCTCTTAAACAATAGATACGGCATTGCCATATTGCTTTTCTATAATTGCTGTCACCATAAACTATTGTCCATATACAGAGCCGTTTCATCCTCACTTTTCTGCTATTGTTTACTTTGGAGTCAGGCTAGCGGCCACTGTACTACGGATCGTTATCAATGATTGTAGCTTTGTCGGTAAGGCACAGGAAGATACTGGAATGGAGAGCTTTTTCGGCTGATGGCAGCGCTGGCTGATTCTATGCCGTTGAAGATATAAGTATTAACGTGGGAAGATTATTTAATTTACGAAATGCGCGCAATGATCTCGGCAAGAATAGCTTTGTTTAAGGGTTTGGTCATAATGCCATCAAATTCATGTTGCTGGCCTTCTGGAGCCTGCATGGTTACCTGTGATTCGTCTGACGTTAATGCAATAACTTTGCTATTCCATCCTCGCATAGGGTTGGTGTCTTTGACAGTATTTAGAATGTCCCAGCCCGTAGGACCATGCATTTTGAGATCGGTTATAATAATATCCGTTTTATTTTCTTTCAGGTAAGTTATTGCAGCAGTTGAATCTTGATAGATCTTTACATTTTCGAAATGTTGCAATGCTTGTTTTACAAATAGATTATTAATTGCATTATCATCAATAACGACAAAACTTAAATCTTTTGATAATTTGCTCAAATTTGTGATTGGTTTTCTGTTTTTCTTTTCTTCGGTAAATGGGACGACTAATGTAAATGTTGATCCTTTACCTTGTTGACTATTAGCACTTAACGTTCCGTTTAGCTGTGCAGCCATGAGTTTAGAAATATGCAATCCCAATCCAAAACTACTTTTGGATTTTTGATCAGTCATATAATACTGTTCAAAAATATGCTCTTGATCTTTTGCAGAAATACCCTTTCCTGTATCGTTAACTACAATATTTAATTTTGATCCCTGATTTTTGGTGATATAGGCTTTCACTTCTATCGTCCCCTTATCCGTATATTTAATGGCGTTACTGAGGAGGTTGGAAACAATCTGTCGTACCCGATATGTTCCGCTTTTGATTAAGATGTCGCGATCGATATCAATGGAGCTAATAAGTTTTAGTCCTTTTTTATCTGCCTGTGACTGGAGCATTTTAATCACATTGAAGAGTAGTTGAGATGGTGAAAAATATTCAGCCTTTATTTCTAATGTACCAGACTCTAGCTTACCGAGATTTAAAATATCCTCAACGGTATCATTTATCACATGAATATCTTGTGTGATGGCATCTAATAAAATAGGATTGATCCTATTGCTTTCGGCGTTGTTTTTTAGTAAGTCAATAATGCTCACTAAAGAATTGACCGGTGTGCGTACATCATGACTTACATTGGCTAATATACTCGTCTTCTCCTTTGCTGTTTTCAAAGCGTAATCTCTGGCCGCGGTCAGTTTCCGTTCATACACCAGTGTATTGTAGTGGTATGACAAGAGGAGTGTTACCATAATTATCATGAGAATAATAGAAGCGATAACCTGCTTTCCAAAAATGGAGGAGTTTTCACGATAAAGCTTGAAATCTCGAATTTCAGCAGCTCTTAACATTCCATCTTCATGAGTTTTAATTCGTAACAATGCAGTACTAATCGTGTTGAATAAGTTGTAGTTAGATTGTAAAAGTTGCCTTTCTTTCTGCTGAAGCTCCATAAATGAACGGCGAATCTTACTGAAATCTTGGAGATGGAAAATCTCATTTTGCTCTATCAAATTTTGGATTTGGCTATGTATAGCTTTAATTTGGTTAACATTGAAATTTTGCTCCAGCTTATCTGCGACCAAGGTATCATTTTTGGCTTTGAAAATACGGGTGAATAGCTTCTCTTTTTTTCGAACTATCGTATCTTTCATGTTGACATTAAGAGCAGTATCGCGCAATATTTTGTTGACAACTGAATCTGCAAATATTCTATTATTTCCTGGACGGATGTTTTTATTTGTTTTGGTTAAGAGCGAAAGAGAGTCTTTCGCTAGAAAAATCATGTTGTCAACAGATTTTTTAATGCGTGCGAACTCGTCCGAGAGGGAAATATTTTGTTCCAAGGAAGTATTTGTGGAGAAAGTAAGTCCTTTTTGTGAAGATAATTCCGATAGTGAATCAATATAAAACCTGAGCGTATCCAAACTATTGCTGTAGTTCTTTAAATTTTTGGCACTAAAATCCACGGTGTAGGAACGAAACGCATTTCCGGAGTCGTTATATGATGAGAAGAGTTCATAAAAAAGATTTGTCAATTCATTCTTAGAGCTGTATGCTTTATTTAGACGGGATTCGGTCTTTTGGTATTCAATATATTGATAGGTAAATATCGAACCGATATAAGTCAAGGAAAGAATGAGGAAGGCAATTAAAACTGTCCTGATAATAAATAATTTTCTACTGTTTTTCACGTTATTGTTCTTTCACCCTAATAAATTAACTATAGCCTATTTTGTTTAGTTTGGAATTCAAATTTAGCACTTAAAAACCAAATCCAATTGCAAGCTTGTAGACAGGGAGCTACTTTTTGGAAATCTTATGTCATCTTTTGACTGAAAGCTAGCGTAGAGAGACCATTTTGATCATTTGCGGATGAATAGATGAAATTGCACTGTAAGGATATATGCCGGGGATTGTATAAAAGAAGGGGCTATCCAAAAATTGGATAGCCCATCTTTGTAGTGATAGTATAGTATTTTATTTAAGTTCAATCATCTTTTGATTTGCATGCTCTTCTTTTACTTCTTGAAGAATTGCAATTTCAATAGGTGCAATCAAACTTAGAATAATCAATGCAATAAAAGCTACAGGGAAAATAATTCCGATGATTACAGCTAATAGCAGGGAAATATTTAAGTATTCTTGTCCATTCTTGGATGAAACTTTTAAACGGGAGCTTTTGAAGGAATCAAAAAGATCTTGAAAAACTTTAGTAATTGTTTTACTGTTGATGCTGAATGTCGTTTTAGTTGCCATGATGTTTATTTTTTTAAATCTTTATTTTTTATTTGATGATTCAAAGATAGGACGGAAATCGCGCACTGACCACGCTCATTAGGCTAATCTCGAAACAATCTCGGTAAGCACCCGGCTTTTGTCGGTCAATTATAGACCGACGTGTTCTGTTTTTGATTTAGTAGGTCCCGATGAACCCTGTTTATACGCTGGATCATAGTTCCATTCAATATGGTCGGTTAATATTTTTCCATCTTTCGGACGTATTTTCGCTTCCACTGTATTTTTACCCAATTTTAGCTTCACGTTTTCGAAGATGTAATGTACATTGGTCTGACCAATTTTGGCGCCTTTGATAAACTGTCCATTAACTATCAATGTAGGCTCATCTCTGTTGGAATAAACTGTAACAGCTGTGATTTCATTCCCTCTATTCATCATACGGCGTTGTGTGATATATAATACAGGTTCTTTGCTCCAGTTGGCTTTGTACCAATAAAAACCATCCTTCTTCAATTTACGGTCAAAGGACACCAATCCTTTATAATTTCGGGGATTGACATTAAGTGCGGTAATCGGCGTCGCAAAATCAAAAGTATTCCAAACATAGGAGCCTAAGAAAATCGGACTTTTAGCGATTACTCCCCAATGGACTTCATGAAATTTGGTGGCATATTTTTCGGGGAAAAAGGCAGGGTTGCTCCATTGATTGCAAAAGTTACCGATTTCTTCGGCCTGATCTTCGGGAATCGCTTCGGCACCATATTCCGAAAAGATGATTCGGTAATCTTTAAATGCTTCACTGATTCGTTTTGCCCAGGAGGCGACATCATCGTCTTTGGCTGATTTATCTTCCAGTTCGCCGTTGTACCATCCAAAATAATGGTTGATGCCTTGCACGTCTGCATTGTTGTTGACCGGGTGGTCGATGACATTATAACCGCTGACAGAAACGGTATATCGGTCCGGATCTTCGGACTTTGCCAGATCATTTAATTTTGTGGTGAGATCAACGGTGTAGGCCGTAGGTGTATACACTTCGTTGTGCATGCCCCAGATATAAATCGACGGATGATTGAAATTTTGTCGAATCAGTTCTTTCAGTTGTTGTTGAGCATTATTCTCTTCTAATGTCGTTACGCGGTTCACAAATGGAATTTCGGCCCAGATCAATAATCCGATACTGTCGCATTTTGAATAGAAGTATTCCGATTGCTGATAGTGTGCCAAAAGCGGGGTAACCTCAAAACATAAAACGAGCAATTAATGGATGGAAAATATGTTGGTTTACAACACTATTGAAAGCTTATCTGACTTCATCGGATTTCCAATAGGTATATGCTGAATCGGCAAAATAAGGAACGTATCCAGAAAAAACGGCACTTCAATCATTGTCGGTTTAAGTGCCGTTTTCTTTTATATCATTGCTGCTGATGTGATATGAAGTAGTTCGTGTGGGTTATGGATAATGTATTGTGCTCCATGTTGTCTCAATTCATCTTCATCTCGAAAGCCCCATGTCACGCCTATGGCCGTTACCCCGGCATTATTGGCCGTATCCATATCCACAGATGAATCGCCTACATAAAAGCAATCTTGTTTGCTGACGCCCAGTGTTTGGAGACTGTCTAAGACAATCGCTGGATCCGGTTTAGCTGGATGACCAGCGCGATGCCCCAGAATAAGATCAAATTGAATATCGGAGAAATATTGCTGCATCAGCGGGAGGACTGCCTCGTGGTACTTATTGGACGCTACGGAGATGAGATAACCTAAGGATTTCAATTCTTGGAGCATCGGTATAATTCCGGTATATGGTTTTGTGTGTGTTATGGGTTTTTGCTCGTAATAGCTCTTAAAAACGGCAAGTAAGAGCGTTACCGTCTTTGGCGTTCGTGCTTCTTCGGGTAATGCCCTTTCGATAAGTTTCTGTACCCCATTGCCCACAAATTTCTTATAGGCTACGAGTGGATGAATGGGATATCCATACTGTTGCAGAGCTGCGTTACAACTGTCTCCAAGGTCTTGTAATGTATCTAGTAGTGTTCCGTCTAGATCAAATATAATAAGCTTCATCGGTTAAATCTAGCGAAAAACTAGGAATTATTTTTTTTTATTGAAGTTATGCAAACGATTGCTCAATATGCGCAAACGTTTGAGTTGTTTTTGGAGTCGTGATATTCAAGTCTACTTATATACATTTGGTAAACTAACAAGCAGTTATTGCCGTACCAGAATTAGATTTTATTGCCGTAACATATCCTATGATATGCCATGTAGATACGCTTTTACCAATTTAAATTTATAGCCTAAAGTCAAAATCGAATGAGAAGACTATTTTGTTTTTTATTTCTTGTGCCTATGTTTCACAGTAACCATGCGAAAGCTTGGGATAAGTGGAAGTTGCAACAAGACACTTCACAAATCAGTGAAGCGGATCAACAACTTTTGCGAGGAAGGCTCAAAGCCTTATTGCGCAAGCAAGAGGTAAAGGATAGCCTTAACAAAGGAAACGTTGAGACACTGCCTCTTGTGGGAATTCCTCAGTTATTGAAAGGACAAGTCTCTGGACTTTATGTTCAGGAATCTACTGGAGAGCCCGGAACGCCCAAAAATATGGTTATCAGAGGGATAGGAAGTCCACTGCTCGAAGCGAAGGATGCTGTCGGCGTTCAACCAGCGGTGTATGTCAATGGCATACCGATAGCACGGGATAATAATTTTACTTATTCGATTCAACAATATCAATTTAACCGTTTAGGACCAGGTACAGATAATTTTGCTGGAATAGAACTGTCTACGATTGAATCAGTTGAAGTCATCAAAGATCCTGTCTTATTGGCAAAATTAGGTCCTTTAGCAGCTAATGGTGCAATCTGGATTTTGACCAAACCCGGAAAGGAAGGTAAACGGGAAATCAGTTTTGATGGTTATGTTGGATTAGCGACTAAACCAGTCGTAACTCCGGTAAATGCGCAATATGAGAATTTATTTCGCTCGGCCTTTTATGATAAATATGCGTCGGCATCCGATAAATTAAGTTATCCGGGTTATCTGAGTGATGAGACTAATGTAAATTACTATGGGCCGGCTAATTGGGATGATGCATACTATAAAAACACACCGATTTATGGTGGTAATCTGGGTATAAGAGGCGGTGGAGACCGTGCGAATTTTGCTTTTATGGGCGGCTATATGAAAAATGCCAATGCAGCTGATAAGACAAATATTGAACGTTATAATGCCCTTTTTAATGTCAATATGGCGCCCTATAAGTGGTTTAATTTTGGGACAACCATCAATGCTAGCCGCAGTTTGCGTGACCGGAACCGCAGTTTACGAGATCGCTTTGGCGAAGCGGCTTATGTGCCGGATTTGTCCGTTCCAATTTCTCCAAATAAGAATAAGTATAGCGAATATCTTGATGTTTATAAAGGAGCATTGGATAACAATACGGTTAATATGCTCAACTTGGCTGTTAATTTGGATCTCTATCTATTACCTAACCTTAAATTCAATACAAACTTTGGTGTAGATTATTCCGAGGGTAAACGTGAAGCGTTCTTTCCAGGATCACTGATGGAAACAAATAACTATATGTCGAGTTATTTTGGTTTTAATCAGCGTTTGGTGTTCAATAATAGTTTGGACTACAATTTCAAGTTCGAAGACAAACATAAATTTGATTTTAAGCTAGGCTCTGCTTATACCCAAGATCTGTATCGCTACCATTATGGGCGTGCATATGATGGTCCCAATGATTTTATTAAGGTCAATGTGGTTGAGGGAGACTCTCAAAAGGGAAGCTATCTTACGCCGATCGGTGGACTTTATGTCAATCGCTGGTCTAATCGGGAGGATTTTAGATTACATTCGTTGTATTTGTCAGGTCATTACACATGGAATGATCGTTTGGATATTAACGCATTATTACGATATGATGGTTCGTCAACTGTACAACCAGACTCGCGTTGGCTGATGACCCCGGCATTCTCCGCCAATTATCAATTTGTAAAAGAAGGTGAAGCAGAAGTTGTTGACCAATTAAGTGTAAAGGCTTCTTGGGCGCGAATCGGCAAACCCGTCTTTACGAGTAAATATGCTGTTGGCCCCAATTATACGGCTGATTTAAATTGGGGGTCGGAGAAGTCCTTGGTTTCTTATAATGGATTTGCGGTCGCTTCCCGCCCATATTCAGAAGGATGGGTAGGTTATGGTATTCAATGGCCGTATACTGATCATGCTGAGCTGACAATTGACGGGACTTTATTGGAAAAGCGATTGGATGTAAGAGCATCATTATACCAAAAGAAAGATGTGAACCAATTGGTCAATATGCCTATCCCAGCAGAGTATGGATATTCCGGACAGATTATCAATGGTCTTACGGTTCAAAATAGAGGTGTGGATTTGAATGTGGATGGGAAAATATTGAATGATCCTGCTGGATTCCAATGGACTTCATCATTAAATCTAAATTTTAATCAAAATAAGCTAACGGCATTACCAAATGGAAAAACCGAACTGAAAGTTGGAGATCGTTTATTACGTGTTGGACAAGCCGTTGATCAATTTTGGCTATACGAAAATGAAGGAATTTATAATACGGACGCAGAAATTCCTGTTCAAAATGGCCGTAAATTGCAATTTGATGGGGTCGATTTTGCCGCTGGGGACCCACGTTGGAAAGATCAGAATGGAGACTTTGTTATTGATGAGAAGGATCGCGTATTAAAAGGAAATGCTATGCCTAAACTGGTAGGCGGTTTTACTAATCAGTTTAAATTTAAAGGGTTTGAATTGAATATGCAATGGTATTTTGCTTTAGGTCAAAAAGCACTAAATCAGCGCGCAGCATCGAAATATGATTTTATCAATACCGAAAATACCAATTCGCTGGACGGTATTCGCGAAGTATTCCATTGGCAACAAGATGTGGATATTACAAAATATCCGATCTATAATCCATGGAGTCCACTTGTTGCATACCGTGTAGACCAGGATCTATTTCTCGAAAATGCTTCATTTCTTAAACTTAGAGCATTGACCTTAGGTTATGATCTGATTCAATTAAACGGTATAAAGAATAAATTCCAAACGATGCGCCGAGCCTATGTATACATTTCGGGAATGAATCTATTGACGATATCTAAATTTTCGGGAAAGGATCCTGAACTAATTGATTTCAATGGCTACTATACAGGATATGGATTACCACTTTCTCCGATGGTCAGTGTAGGGATAAAATTGGAACTGTAAACCTTAATAATTGAATGTTTAATATGAAAAGATATAATCAATGGGGGAAGTACCTCGTGCTCATGCTGAGTATGTCGGTGTTATTTTCTTCTTGCAATAAAAAATTAGATATAGTAGCCAGTAATGTTGGTGCTGAAGGGCGGGAATGGGCATCTATATCTGACACCAGGGCACATTTAATGGGTATCTATGGCCTGATGCGAGCGGCTATGGTCGATAATTATGGGTACTGGGTTTATGGAGAAATGCGTTATGGTGACTTTAATTCCTATTCGCGGGCTGATTTACGTGTTGTTCAGGAAAATAAGCTTAAAGCTTCTTATCCGCTTATAAAGGACTTGACGGACTGGAGGCGTTTTTACGCTGTGATTAATGCAGCCTCATTATTTATTGAGCGTGCACCGGAAGTTTTGAAAAAAGATAGCCGTTACACGGAGCGGGATCTGAAATATGATATTGGCCAAGCCCGCAGTATTCGAGCGTTGATGTACTTTTACATGGTACGTATCTGGGGCGAGGTTCCTTTATTAAAGGATTCCTATGATAATGGGAGCTTTGCTGAAGTAGCACAATCTTCTGAATCTACGGTTCTTGCATTTGCAGAAGAGGAGTTGCTTAAAGCGGCTGAGGACCTGCCTTATCGATATGCCGTTGGTCAGCAAACTTATTATGGCGAGTCAGAATCTGTCTGGAGCGGAGTTTTGGTGAATAAAATCACAGCTTATTCTATTCTAGCGCATATTGCCGCTTGGCAGGGAAAATATATCAATGCGGATGTCTATTCAAAATTTGTGATTGATAATTATACACAGGCTAATCTGGCTTTGTTAAATGTGCCATCGCTTGTGAGTCCGACAGACGGTTTATTTGGTCCGAGCACACGTGCACAGATTTTAGCGATCCGTTCCTCTTATGAACTTGGAGAGGCAACGAATACAGGTCACCTTGAATCCTTGACCTTGGGTTATCCGATTGTAACGAAAGCCAAACCGGATATTTTTGTTAACCGGGATACAATCAATGCCATCTTTGATGACCCTAATGACACGCGTTTTGGTATTGACTCTGTTTCAGGACTGATTCGAACAAACTATTTCACCAATTATAACGGCGATATACCGATTTTTAGTAAGATCAAAGTGATTCGGAATGGTGAAGGAGACTCTGATTTCTCAATTTTTGGTTCAAACTTAGTGTTTACACGTTTAGAGGAGATTTTCCTATTATATGCAGAAGCCAAGACGGTGCTTAACCAACGGGATGAAGCGATAAAATATTTAAATCAAGTCAAAGCACAGCGGGGATTGAAGCCTTATATTTCATCGTCGCCAAAAGACTTGTTAGGAGAGATATTCTTGGAACGCCGGCGCGAATTGATGGGAGAAGGATGGCGATGGTATGATCAGATTCGTTTTGCCAAAATCAAGAAAAACAATTCTACTTTGAACACTTTGATTGAAAATGGTGGAATTTTTTGGCCGATATCAGCAGATGTATTATCTCGAAATTCGAAGTTGAAACAAAATTCCTATTGGAAATAACCAAAGCACTAACCATGATGAGAAGAATATACTATATAGGATGTTTTTTGTTATGCATCCTACTTGGATTTACCGCTTGTAAAAAAGGGAACACCTACTATGAAAACTATAGCCTGAAATACACCGAGTACAATGGTACGACCCTGCAATTTCTGGAGGAGCAGGGATCAACCTATGACTCCCTGTTATTGGTCTTGGAACGTGTGCCGGATTTGCGGGCAAAGCTTGGTAATGCGTCGGAAAAAACGACATTCTTTGCTTCGACAAATAACAGTTTTACTAATGCAATTGATGCGTTAAATGCCGTGCGTCAAGCCTCAAATCGCTCAAAGATGTATCTGGAAGATATTCCAAAAACCATTTTGGATACCTTGACCTATCACTATGCTTTTGATGGAATCTATGATACAGATGCTTTACGGGACTTTGTTGAAGGAAAAGAAGTACTTTCTATTGATAAATATCGGATGACCATACAATATAAAGTTACTTCCGCCTCTGGAATCGTTGGCGGCGGACAGCAGCAGCTTGTACTCAGTGATATGAACAACTCCATATTTAAAAGGTATTGGCAAGAAAGTAATACATCCGTTGTCAATATCCGAACAACCAATGGTATGCTGCATATTTTGGCACCGAGCCACAATTTTGGATTCAGCAAATTGGCCAAACTCTTAAACAACTAGCATCATGAAGATGAAATTTTATACTTCCATAAGAAATATAGGGATGTTTTGTCTGGGATTATTGATCCTGGGAGCGTGTAAAAAAAATATACCTACCGATCAAGATTCTTTAGGCGAGGATATTGTATATAATACAAAAGAGTTCACCCCGGTGCTAGGTAGAAATACTTTTTATAGCAATATTGTCAGCATTGGACAGAATACCTCACAGCCCTTAAGCTTTAAGATTGTCAATGTACGCGATTTAGATGGGGAACCTGCGACAGTGTTTAATGATAAATTTCCAGTTAAAGTTTGGAAAGAGGCCTATACAGGTTTGGAAAAAAGTATCGCGGAGATCGAAGCAAAAAGAAAAATTGAGTACCGTCCCTTATTAGAGATTCTCGAACATTCAGGCAATATCAACTTTTGGGGGCAGTCTGCCCGCTCGGCTTTTGTTAAGGCACAGCCAGACTCGGGCTATGTATTTGATATTGAAGTTAGCAATACAGGCGGACGACGTTACTTACGTAATTTTAAATTAAAGCCTTTCCGGGAGCAACCGTATGAACCGAGTATTGAGGATCCAATTACAGGTTCGTCTTCTTATCCCTATACCAATGCTATTGTGTCAAATATGATTGGCGAGCGCACAGGAAGGCCATTAGGCTCCGCCGATATTCGAGTTTATTTGAATAAAACCGAAAATACAGGAAAGGGAACAAAAACGTTGACGATCAGTTTTTTGGATTCATTAAACAATCCAATAGATCCCGCCAAGTTTAGTGAGACCGATTGGCCGAAGCTGGTTCATGGATTTAATCCAAGGGTGGTCGATAAGAAAGTAGTTTATGATGTTGCTTACCCGATTCCTTTGGCCCGCGTAGAGACAGCGTATACACTTGCCAACGGAACCGCAGCCTACTTAGTATTTGGGTATAGAAGAAAAGGGAATCTTGGCTATTTGGAATTAGGTGCGTTTGCCATTCCGTTTGCAATATATGAAGAGGGAGATTGGGAGATTCAGTTCCGATTTCCACATGAAGCGCCAAAATTTGATTGATAGTGACCGGTTAACTTAGCTTAAGAATTATGAAACAATTATGTATACTAATACTCTTTTTTACCCATGTGCTGACCAATTCGGCGATGGCACAGTCCACGATGATCAAGGGGACGGTAAAAGGGAATGATAATAAGCCTTTGGCAGGAGTATCCATTAAACTGGAATCTCCAAAAAGGGATCTGGGCAAAACGGGAGACGATGGCCGCTTCGTTATTTCGGTGCCCGCACAAGGTGTTATGTTATTTTCTTATCAGGGATATGCTACGGTTAGACAAGCCGTAAGCGATTCAAAAAAAGAATACAATATCGTGATGCAGATGACTACACATGAACTTGAAGAAACAGTGGTTGTAGGTTATCAGCAACGGAAACGGGAAACATTAACGGGGTCCGTTGTGACCATTTCAGGAAAGGAAATTCAAGATATTCCCTCAGGAAATTTTGTGGATCTTTTACAGGGTAAAGTCGCGGGGATGAATATCCAGAATAATACGGGTAGCCCTGGAATGCGCGGATCGATCGCGGTACGCGGTATTTCCAATTTTAATGTGTCTGGAAGCGGTGATAATACCTTTTTGACACCAACATCACCTTTATTTGTCATCGATGGAGTTCCTATTGATGATAACTCTGGATACGAGTACGGCTTTGAAACAGCAGGGCCTGGTGTATCGCCCATCTCGATGATTCCACCTGAAGATATCGAAGATATTACGGTAATGAAGGATGCACAAGCTACTGCACTTTATGGTTCACGTGGCGCGTATGGCGTTATCCAAGTGCGGACTAAACGAGGAAATTCAAAGATTCCGCTTGTTCAGTATCAATTTCAAGGATTTATGAGTGCCGTGCCCCCATTGCGGAAAGTGATCGGCGGCCGTGGTGAACGTATGGTGCGGATAGAACAAATTTTAATGAATGATTCGACGCTAGCAGCAGCGATTCAGCGGATTAATGATTCTCCGATGCTGGCAGATAGTTTAAATCCGTATTACAACAATTCAACAGATTGGCAATCCTATTTCTATCGCAATACCTATAATCAGACACATAATGTGAACATCTCAGGAGGTGAGCGCGTGTTTAATTATAAAGTGAATATGAATTATTACGATGAAAATGGGATCATCGCAAATACAGGATTTAAGCGATATACGGTACAATCCAATATGCAATATGAACCTAATGACCGCTTTCGCATGATGGCCAATGTGAATGCCAATTTGGGGCAAAATCGAATGGGAAGTGGTAACGCAACGATGCAAACAGGGGTTGGAAAGTCCGCCAATACAACTTCCTTGTACCCTGCTCCGTCACTCTATTCGGGTAGCATGGATGCACTATCTGCACTAAATGTAAACGATGACAATAAAACTGGAAATTACGTTGCTCAAATCGAATTGCAATATGAACCTATTAAAGGTTTAAGAGGAACCACTACCTTTAACTACAATTATACAACTGCAACAAAAGATCGGTTTACACCCGAATTATTGCTAGGAAATAGCTCCGAGGTATATGGTTATTATCAGAACAAGAGTAAGGTGTATAACCGGAACCTATTGTCCTGGGTTAAAATGTTTGGTGAAAAACATATGATCAATGTCTACGGATTCTCAGAAATGGAAATCTCGTCATCTTCTGAAAATCTAAATAAGTTCAGGGGGACTGCCAACGATCAATTCCAAACAGGCATCAGTTACGACACGCGTAAAACTTTAGGTGGTTTACTTAATAATCTTTCTAATTTCCGTTCCATCGCGTATGCTGGTAATTTCTCTTACAACTACGATTCAAAATATATTCTTGACCTTACTTACCGCGTGGATGGTACTTCTGTTACAGGAGGAACATCTCCGTGGTCATCCAATCCTTCTGTTGGTTTTCGCTGGAATTTCAAGAAAGAGAATTTTATGAAAAATCTGGATTGGTGGGACACAGGTTTCTTGCGCGGATCAGTAGGCCGTACGATTTCTCCGACGGGAACTGTGGCTGATCTATATGGATGGTATAAGGTCGATGAAGGTCGTTATAACAATAGACCGACGACGTCCCTTGATCTAAAGAATGCACCGAATACAGGACTCGTTCCGCAGACGACAACACAATGGTCTGTGGCTGCTGAACTCGGTTTTTTCAACAGTGCCTTATACGTTACGTATGAGACCTATTACAAGCAGTCCGATAAAATCTTACGTTCGAAAGCGATCGCGAACCACAATGCTTTTGAAAATGTGCTCACAAATGAAGCCGCAATGGTTAATATGGGCCATGAATTGACAATTAATGTACGGCCACGTTTTCAAAACCAGGACTGGGACTTTACAGGTACAGCAACATTTGCTTTGAATAGAGGTTTTACAACGGCATTGCCGGATGGGGCTAGACAATTAATACAAGCAGACGACTCAGGATTCGATTTGCCACAACTTTTTAGATTGGGAAGAAACCCGCTTACCTTCGTTTTATACGATTATAAGGGTGTATACAAATCGGATGATGAAGTTCCGGTGAACCCGTTGACTGGACAGCGTTACCGTGCAGGCGGGCCACTTTCAGATGGAAAATATTTTCGCGCAGGCGATCCTATTTTTACGGATCTGAATGGCGATTACATTTTAGATGAGAATGATTTAATATTCGTTGGTGATGCGCAGCCAAAAGTGACTGGCGGGTTTAGTTTATACACGCGTTATAAGAACTGGTCTTTACGTACGCAGATCAATTATACGTTGGATCGGGATATTTTGAATACCGCCCTAGCAGACCGTTTTCGTAATTATGATAGACCAACAGGGATTAAAGAGGGCGATTTGAAATATGTTCCAGGCGCTTATGTCCCATTGGATGCTTACAATGTATGGCGTCAGTTGGGTGATAATGCTGATTACCCGAATGTATCTGATTTTACACGTTTGTCACTCTATAACCCATACCGTTACAATTCGACCATGTTTCTGGAAGATGGTTCATGGTTGAAATTAAGCTCAGCGACAGTAGGCTACAATTTTAACCGGATGTGGTTGAAGCGTTATGGTTTGACTTCTGCACGACTCAACTTTACTGCGAGTAATATCTTCACCTTTAGCAATTATTCGGGACCGGATCCGGAGTTGGTGACCGGGGTAGGACGGGATGGATCCAATGGATATCCAAGCAAAAGAACCTATTCGTTGGGGGTCAGTGTACAATTTTAATATGAAAATCTCATGAAAAGAAAGTTTATATATACAGCGTTACTTGGAGTTAGTTTAGTACTAGGCTCCTGTGGTAAGGATTTCTTGAACATTACACAGATTGATAAATTGACAGGTAACAATTACTGGACCAATAAGGGGGATGTCGAGCAATATATGGGTGGAATCTATTCTACATTCCGGGAAGCAACTATGACGAATATTTTCTTTCCAGCGTCTGGAGACTTGCGTTGCGCACCGACTAATCGTACTAGTGCGACAAGTGGGTCAGGCCGGGATTATATTTCCTATTTGCGGAATAACAATCTGTCTATGATTTTTGCCCGTGAAAATGATTTTTCCTATTTCGGTTTTCCAAGAATAACCAAATGGGACACTTTTTATAAAATGGTCCAAAATGCAAATATTGTTTGCTATCAGCTGGATAATAAAGATATGCCATTTTTGTCTGAGCGGCAAAAGAGCGCCTATAAGGCCGAGGCGATCTTTCTTCGCTCTTTGGCCTACTTTTTTATGGTGCGTCTTTATGGGGATGTTCCTTATTATACCGATGTGAATACGAACCCATTGCCACGAACGAATATGGTGACTGTGTTGAAAAATATTTCGGCTGATCTTGATGCAACCTATAAAGATCTTCCCTGGACTTACGATGATCCTTCTGTGGTTGCAGTTAAAGCTATGCGAGGCAGTGCCATTGCATTGAATATGCATATCAATATGTGGATTGCTGGTTTTACAACAGAAGATAAATCCATTAACTATGAGAAGGTGGCTACTCTTGGGAAAGAATTGATGGAGGAAAACGGAGGGGCTTATGAATTATTGGATCTAAAACGAACCAAGGAAATTTTTAAAGGGCGTACCAAAGAAGGTTTATTTGAGATCGTGCAAAACTTTAACTATGGCGAGAGCTTCCATTTATCAGCTTCTTACTCGGATTACGTATTACATGCTCCAAATAAGGTAACATCGAAATCCTATATTTATTATGATCCGAAATTTATGGAAAAAATGTATCCACTGGCGGAAGCGGATCTGCGTAAGACCTATTGGTTTGATAAAGATATTTATTCGACGAATGGTGATTTCCAATGTTTGAAATTCTCCAATGTATTTATGGAAGAAGGTGAGGATAATAATCCAGATGACAATCAGATGATATTTCGTTATTCCGATCCGATCCTTTTGCGTGCCGAAGCCTTAGCAGAATTAAATCGCGACGAGGAAGCGCGTACCGTGGTCAATGTTATTCGTAAACGTGCTGATGCTTCAGAAATTTCAGTGTCCGGCGATGAGCTCAAAGATGCAATCTGGTGGGAGCGAGTTCGTGAACTGTTAGGTGAGGGTAACTTTTATTATGATTTGGTTCGGACCAAGAAGGTCATGAATACGGAGTATACTATGGCACCGATGTCGGTAGGCGCATTTAATGCTGGTGGATGGACATGGCCTATTGATAAGTCTGCAATGGCCAACAACCCATATATGCTTTTAAACAATTATTGGAATTAAGAAAGGAAGAAAGATGAAAAGTTTATTGAAACTAACTCTGTTTTTGACAGTGATGATACTAGGAGTAGTCGCTTGTAAAAAAGATGATTTTATCGATACTGGAGTTCATAATCCAAAATTCGATGGTACAGTTTGGCAGTACCTGGAGTCACGTCCCGATCTATTTGATACGTTGATGGTCGCGTTGAAGATTTCTAAACTGGATGAGGTGTTAAAAAAGGAAGAAGTGACCTTTTTTGCCCCTCCGGATCCAACAATCCTAAAAGCTGTGTGGCGGCTCAACCAAACATTATATGTCTCAGGCCAGGATACAATAACCAAACTGGAACAGATTAAACCAGAGGTTTGGCGGAAATATCTGGGACAATACATTCTCAAAGGAAAGTACTTATCGAAGGATTTTACACAGATTGATACCATCAATCTGGCGGCATACCCAGGCGGGGTTTACAAAAATTACGATGGTTCGGACATGAATATTGGTGTCTTGTACAACGATGTGCGCTCAAATGATCAGGTGATTAAATATGCAGGTTATCGCCAGCTCTATTTCAATTTCCCTTATTCAAGAACTGGTGAATTTGAGGAATATTTGACTCCGTTTATTACAGCACCTGTGGCAACATCGGATATTCAACCGGCCAATGGGGTATTGCATGTATTACAATTTTCAAAGCACACCTTGGGTTTTGTGGGAGCTCTTTTTGCCAATGAGGCATATACGACTGGCGTTTTACCAAATTAACTGATTTGACTGAATAATGATGAAACGATTAAAAACAAAAATAGGATACCAGCTTGGTTTGCTGTCCTGCCTTGCAATAAGTTCCTGCAGTAAGGATATTGCCCTCGGTACAGATCCTTATGCGGGTGGAAAAGGATCGCTTGGCATTGGATTTTATAAAAGCTATTCGGAGCCAGGGACCGCAAAACCCGGGGAATTGGTTGACTTTTATGTGAAAGGCATTGCACCATATCTTGGCAAACTTAACTTCTATGTCAATAATACGAAAATGGAAGTGGTCAGTGCAAAAGATTCTTTGGTGACTATTAAGGTACCGGATCAAATTTCTTCGGGCGATGCGAAGATCGAAGCCGATGGGCAGGTGTTTTATGGACCGCGGCTAGAGATCGATGGTAATGTCTCCAGAGACGTCAACTACGGTATGGTGAATGGTTTTTCCTCGATTGTGACGGATATTCTACCCAATGCGGGCGGTTATATTGTGACGGGAGCATTTTCCAATTTTGAAAATGAAGCCGTTGATAAATCGATTTTTCGCAACCGTATTCATTTTATTGATGGTAATGGAAAATCTTCAGCAGCAATGGCTTTTGGTGAGGGTGCAAATGGATATGTAAACTCGGTTACTAAAATGAGCGATGGGAAGTTTTTGTTAAGCGGATTCTTTAATAAATTCGATAAAACAAATGTCTTTGGTCTTGTTCAGCTTAATCCCAATGGGAGTGTTGATTCTAAAATTGTGGATGTCATTAATACAACAGGGAATCCACTTGATGGGCGAGATACGGTATGTACCTTTAATGCAGGAACTACGGGTAGTGTCTCTAAGGTCTTTGGCATATCAGAGAATCGCGTTATTGCTGTTGGGAATTTTGACGCGCACTATAAGATCGATTACACCTATTCCTCCCGTGGGAATAAACGCCAAATAGCTACAAAAGTAAAGCACATTATGCGCATGAAAGCGGATGGATCTTTGGATTCAAGCTATATGATAAATAATATAGGAGCAAATGCGGCTATTTTCGATGCGGAACTAATTGACAACGAGCGTGTAATCGTTGCAGGGCCATTTACAAGTTTCAATGGGCAACCTGCACGAGGGATCGTCTGTATTAAAGCTGATGGCAGCATAGATCCTTCCTTTAATTTAGGTGGAACAGTTGATCGTGTGTTTGACGTAAGTTATAATGCAAAACTAAAGAAAATTCTGATAGCGGGTGTGTTCAGTGGTTTAGGAACGAATGGGAAAGTAAAAGGGATCGCTGTCATGAATCCGGATGGTAGTATTGATGACCAATTTGTATTGGGCGATATAGGCACAGGAATGGTGACCTTTGCACAAATGCTGAACAATGGGCGGATTGTAGCTCAGGGGACTTTCGATAGCTATAATTCAATTAAGAGATCAAGCTTCCTGGTATTGGAAAAAGACGGTACCTTATTACAGAAATATAATAACCAGTCACCTTTTGAGGGCAGTGCAATTAAAATCATAGAATCGACCTCATCGTTGGGTTTTCCGGCATTATTGATTGGTGGAAGTATTTTGCAATATGGAGCTGATCGCGTTGGAAATGTCTTTAAGATGGAAATCAAGGATTAACCTTTTATGGAACCAGATATGAATAAGTATATAACAATAATAAAAAATACCCTTTGGGGAATTGGAGGAATGCTTTTTTTGGTTGCCTGTAATAAGGATTTTCCAAATCTACTCCAGAATTTTAATGAGGCGAAAGATAGCCCCGAAAGTAAAGATAAGGTTTTGTTGGTTATCGTGGATGGGTTGTCGGGATCTGTTGTACAGGATATTGAACCTGAAAACATGACGCTCATGACACGCAATGGATTGGTAACATATGGCAGTTTAGCTGATCCGACTACGGACTTTAAAGTAACGAATACTTCTGTTGCGGCGTCATTATTGACTGGCGTTAATAGTGATAAAACCGGTGTTACATCTGGAGATATCAGTACGTTAAATCCGCAGTATCCAACCATTTTTGAGCGCTTGAAAAATGAAGTACATCGCTCCAATTTTTATACTTCATCTTCAGCATATGGTACTTACCTTGGTAAAGATGCAACGGTACAGGTAGGAACTGATGATCAGGCTGTAGTGACCGATGCATTAAAGGGCTTACAGACCGATTCTGCCGACTTAAATGTGGTTCATCTTACAAAAGTAGAGCAAGCTGGAGTGGCGAGCGGTTACACAAGTGAGTCGACTGATTATGTCACTGCTGTTCAAAACGCAGATAAGCAAATTAAACAATTGGTAGATGCAATTAAAGGCCGAAAATCAATTTCCAATGAAAACTGGTTAGTGATCGTTACTTCAGGAAAAGGGGGCAAAACTAAAAATTCAGAGAGCGATTTTACGGCATATGGAGATAGTGAGCGGAGTACGTATACGCTGTTATACTCGCCTAAATTTGCGCGGAAAATCATCCCTCGACCGAGTGCAAAAGATATTCCTTTTGTGGGCAACGCAACACGCTACACCTATGCGGCCAATAATCAGGTGTATGGTCAGCTGACTGATCCGAACAAGTTTAATCTAAGTGCAAGTGAAGATTGGACGATTACTTTTTTTACAAAACACAACAGCCCGAATACGACTTATAACTATGCAGTTTTTCTTGCCAAACGCTCGCAGGGATTCAGCGGAAATGGTTGGAATATCTTTTCAGAAAGCGGTGGGTGGGGTTTCAATAGCTCTTTTGCGAATCAGACCTTTGGTGATTACATCAATGATGGAGAATGGCATGCGCTTACTGTTGTGATTAAACGTAGCGGTACGCAAGATTCGGTGTATACGTATACCGACGGCACAAAAAATTCGATAGCAGGTAAGGTTTCGCAAAATGTGGTTGCTAACAGTAATTTTGACAACACAAGCCCATTACGGATCGGATACAGCCCAGGTGATGGAAATACGGGCTGTGATCTTTCACTTTGTAATTTACAGATTTATAACCGTGCCTTTACCCATGATGAGGTAAAACGCTATGGCGGTGTAACACATATTGATGAATCCTTCCCATTTTGGACTAGTCTGCAAGGCTATTGGCCGGGGTATGGAGATGTTAATACCAGCAAACTAACGGAAAAAAGAGGAAAGGGTGCGGGAGATTTAGCGCTTAAGGGGCCGGTTTCATGGACAAGCTTCAATGAACTAGTTCCATTCTTTCAGCCTCCAATCGAAGGATCATTTTTTAGACAAGTTCCAAATGCGGTTGACGTTCCTTTTATGGTCTATCAATGGCTGGGGATAACTGTAGAAAGTGCTTGGAACTTGGACGGGAAAAGCTGGAGTCCAGCGTATGTGCAAATCAGAAAGTAATCATTAGAACAAACCAATATGAATAAGATATATATAATGGGAATATTTGCAGGGATGATTGCTTTGGCCTCATCCTGCAGCAAATATGGCTATGACTTTAAAGATGGTTATCAGCTTGGGGATTCCACTGCTTCCGAGATTTTAACAGATACCACAATGGGCAGACCCGATAAGAGCATGTACACACGTGCTCGGATTTACCCAGGGCTTGTTGGCGATGGTGTCAAACGCGTGATGGATACAACCGTGACATTATTGCTGAATAAGGAATATGTGAACAGAAATGAATTTAAGGTTCAGGCGACACCAGCACCTTATTATAGTACAGGTCTTTATGCACCGGCAGGAGAAGTGGTGCGGATTACTGTTCCGCAAGGAGTAATGGGACTTACAGCTCAGCTGGGGGTACATGAGGACAATATTGCGGGGAAGGATGCCCCTCGCCGTGATGCCCTTATCTATACCCGTAAAGAGCTTTTCCCAGGTGTCAACTATGTCCGTAATTTGTATGGTGGGACGATCTGGATTATCAAAGAGAAGCCAATGGCCTTACCTGTGGCACTAAAAATTGCGGGAGCGGTTAAAGCGACGGATTTTGTTCTTGGGAAAAGTACGATTGCGCAGTGGCAAAAGGATGTTATGGCCAGTGATGTCCCTTGGATGGATCTAATCGGCAAACATGTCGCATTCTCGGTGCCGCGTTCGCTTATCTCCCGATTTATTCAATCGGGTCAGGCAGATCATATTGATGAGGCGTTGGAGCTTTGGGATAAAACTTATGAGGAAGATTACTATGATTGGATGGGATTGAGTCGCAATGCTCCAGATATTATTAACCGTTATCCCGAGTTTTGGGAGCGGGGTGTCATGGATATTCATCCATCTGCAGGTTATGCGCATAGTGGTAGTCCATGGGTCATGCAGGAAGATGAATACTGGCTTGATGAGCTGATTAACCCGAATACAATTAAAAAGGGAACTTCTTGGGGAACATATCATGAGGTTGGGCACAATTATCAGGCCGTGTTTTCATGGAGCTGGAGTGATCTGGGCGAGACGACAAATAACTTGTTTATTTTTAACGCCGCGCGGAAACGTGGCAATACGAATCGGATTTCATTTCACCCGGCTTTAAAAACAGAAATACCGGCAGGACTAGCTTTTGCAAAAGATAATGTGCCGAAGAATTTTTCAAATATACCGCTTAGTTATGGTCTCAGTTCTGCCAATAACGTGGTGTTTGCACGCTTGACACCTTTTCTGCAGATTTTTGATAAAGTAAAGGGAAAAAATGGTGAATCTGGCTGGGATTTCTTCCCTTATATTTATGCAAAAGCGCGTAATGAGAACTTCTCAACATCGCTGGAACAAGCGAAGCGGGATTATTTTTATCGTCAACTCTGTCATTTTGCTGGTACGGACTTCAATCGTTTCTTTATTGCCTGGGGTATTCCTGTCAGTGCTTCGGCAAAGCGAGAAATACGTAATCTGTATCCGCCGTTGACAACAACCCTATGGGAGTATAATCCATTGACATTTACTGGTGGCGATACACCGCTTCCGACCAAATATAAATTGCCAAGCAATCTTTTTACGTTCACAGCGAATGTTGCGACGGCGACGAATGAAAGTTTGGGAACTTTTGCAGCATTAACCGATGGTAAAGCCAATACCTACTGGCATACCTGCTGGTCGGGTTGTAGTATTCCAACAACCCTTCCTGTTGAATTAACGCTAAACATGAATGAGATGAATGCCTTTAAAGGATTCTATATTCAAAATCGTCAGGGTGCTACCTATCAAACGAAAGTGAGGGTGTTGGTTAGCAGTGACAATAAAAACTGGCAGGAAATGGGAACTTATACTTTGGCTCAAAGTGCTGAAAATACGGCGCAGCGCAATGCTATGCGTGAATTTGCATTCACCAGCATTGTGGAAGCGCAGTATGTCAAGTTTGTGTTCCCGGATCAGAACCTGGGTGGAGCTGTTCACGTAGCTTTGGCCGAAATTGGTGTGTTTTATGATATTTAAGCTGAGTAATATGAAAAGAAAATATAGTCTGACAAAGCTTGTTTTGATCGCTTTAGGTGCGGTGTTCACCTTAGCAAGCTGTACAAAGTATGCAAATCCGGCGGCAGTATATGAAGATTACGATCAAGGGGTCGATCAGACCGTGAAGAGAAGGGTCTTGTTTATTTCCATTGATGGGGCTGTGGGGTTGGAGATGAAAAAGATCATGCCGACGAATATTGCAGAGCTACTGAAAACAAGTAAGTATTCATTTGAAGCAATTGCAAATGAGAATACAAAGGATGCTGCCACGTGGACGTCAATGATGTCTGGGGTAACTCAGGATAAGCATCAGATTGATGACGATTCGTATATTCCAAAACCGGACGAAAATGACCCGCATCATAATGCTTCGGGTTATCCTTCCATCTTATATCGAATTTCAACAATTTCTCCGATGACAAAAACCTATGTTGTCGCGCGTGATCAGGCAATTACGACTAAACTTTTGGTAAGCGCTGACGAGGCAACTGATGTCAATACGGATGAGGAGGTTAAAAATAATGTAATAGATCTTCTAGGAAAGAAGAATCCGGGACTGGCAGTTGTACAATTTAAAGATGTTTTACAGGCAGGTATAGCTGGAGGATTTTCTGCGGGTAATGCTGGGTATGTTGATGCGGTAAAGAAGGTGGATGGATATATCGGCGAGATTATGAAAGCCTTAAAAGCACGAAAGAACTATCCTTATGAAGACTGGCTGGTTATTGTGACAAGTAATCATGGAGGGACAGACAAAGTGTATGGCGGTGACTCCTATGCTGAGCGAAACATATTTGCAATTTTCCAAAATAATAATTTCAAACAGTTAGAACTGAAAGCAGATATCATGAAATCTATGCGTTTTTATGGTTTTTATGATGCAGGACAAACTTCTTTCGCCGGGTATGGACCTAATGCTTTTCGCGGTCGGAACAATCCAGTTTTGGCCAATGAATCTATCTATGAAGTTGCTAAAACAGGTGAATTGACAGTTGAAGCAAAGATTAAAATGAATCCGGTGGACGGTAAATTTGATTATGCCAGTAATGCTCCATTTCTAGGCAAGAATGCTGCTCGGACAGGATCGACAGCCGGATGGGCATTTTTTAAGTCAGGTAGTGCATTAACATTTTTTGTTGCGGATGGTAGCACCAATGTACAGCCGGGAATGGGACCTGTTTCGTCTGTCGGCGAATGGACGCATATTGCGGCAACAGTCACTAAGGTAAATAATGTACCTACAGTCAAAGTTTATGTCAATGGTCTAAAAACGGGTGAAGCAACTAGTACAACGATGAATCTTAATAATGTTACGAGTGCCACTGGCTTGACTTTCGGTTACTTCCCTTATATTTTTTCGGGTCTAGCCGTGGATATGCAGTTGTGCGATGTGCACATTTATAACAAAGCTATGGACGAAGCAACATTGAAGAAAAATGCCAGCCGTGTTGGAATTCCGGATGCTGAATTGACGAATCCTAATCTTGTGGGCTATTGGCCAATGGATGGGCTGGTAAACAACTCTTTTATGAATAAGGTAGCGGGAAATCCAAGTATTGCAGCACAGGGATCCTCACGGCTTATCCTTTCCGGTAATACTTTACCTTTTGTCGATCAGAATAATACCGTGTTAATTCAACCTGCAGACATGTTTACCCAAATTTTCTATTGGTTGGAATTACAGGCACAAAAAGACTGGAACTTAGACGGCCAGGTTTTCCTTAATAAGTATGAAATTGAATTCTTAAAGCCTTAAAGGATATTGTACAATGAAGAAAAGATTTAGCGAAGTAATTGGCAAATGCCTTTTGATTGGTAGCATTTTATTGGCTGTTCAGGCATGTAAAGAAGAGGAACTTGTATTTCCGCCACAGTTGGAAAATGAAGTCGTGGTCAGTGAGAAACGTCCTACTGCTCGTCCCTCTAGTTTGACTTATGTGTCGGCATTTAATCAAAATATTGAAATTTACTTTCCAAAGCTGAGTGATCGTGTGACAAAAGCAACCATCACGTATATGGATGGAACGGAGAAGAAGTTAGAACTTACCAAGTTTGAAGAGCCGGTCATTATTCATTTGAGTGAATATAAGTCCTATGATTTTGCTATACAGTATTTTACCAATGAAGGGACATCATCAAAAGTCACGACCACGGTATTAACGCCATTGCCGTATGAAGTAAAGTATAAACTTGACAATATACAAACCGAACCAATTGAAGGCGGGGTGAAATTTACTATTCCTAAGACCCTTGACCGTTCGTTGAAGTATACGATCAACTATACAATAGAAGGGGAACAAAGAATAAAGACTGTAGACGGGCCAGCTGTAGAATCCATAGCGATTGATAAACTGTTTGACGAAACAAAACCAATTTCATTTAAACTTACTATTGTTGACACTGAACTGAAAGTTGAAGCAAGTAAAGTGATTGAGCAAGCTCCTGGAGCACAAGCTATGGTTGGCGATGAAGCCGAGTTTACCGATCGATCCAATTGGATTGCGACAGTTTCAGATTCTCAGATTGATGATGGGGGGGGAGCGGAAGCGTTAATAGATAACGATATAATGTCCTTTTGGCATTCTCAGTACGATGATCCATCCATTCCTTTTCCGCATTGGTTCAAAATTGATTTTGGTAAGGCACGATTCATTTCTAAAATTGGAATGATCAGAAGATCTGGTGCAAATAATGGGTTTATCCAATATGATTTAGAAACATCATTGGATGGCATCACCTTCACAAAGGTAGCTTCAAATCTGTCATTTGACCCAACAAATAGCGATTGGCAATATTATACGTTACCTAAAGTTACCAGAGGGCGTTATGTTCGGGTGACCATGACAAAACCAAAGGATGCTGGCGATGATTTTACACATCTGGGTGAATTTAAGGCTTTTGGTTATTAAATTGAATTGTCGTTTATTTATAAGAGGGGAAATCTATTAAGATTTCCCCTCTTATATTGAAGGGAGTTTGCTATAGGAACATTCTATCAATACGAGGCAATCAGCAAAACAAGTTGTTTTTTAGTTTATTTTACCAAATAGATCAACGTTGGAAAGTGATCTGAGTAGCCATTGATAAATACTCCGCCGGAAAATGTTCGGTGCGGATAACCTTTGTTGCGGCCTTCCTGTTGCACCAAAAAGTCCCGATTGAAGATTTCTGCTTTGACAAAACGTAAGCCTTTGTTTTTATTGTCCAATAGTGGTCTTGAGATAATGATTTGATCAAAAAGGTTCCACTGTCCTTGATAACCAAGAGATCCAATTCCCTTATCGTAAAACTTCCACATGGTATTATACAAGCCCTGAGCTGGTACAGCTTGTGGATTTTTCTTTGCCTGCAATACTTCCTTTACGCTTTTATCTTTGGGATCATCATTTAAATCGCCCATGATAATAATCTTCGCTTCGGGATTTTCGCGATATAGGGAATCACATATTCCTTTGGTAATGCTGGCGGCAAATTCACGTAGTTCGGAAGATTTGTTGCCATAGCGTGAAGGCCAGTGGTTGACAATGATATGCACTGTATCGCCGGCGATAGTTCCGGATATCAATAGTTGATCACGTGTCTTGAACCCGGGATTCTCTGGCAAATGAAAGGGATACGCCTGATCGCGATATGGGGTAAAGAATTCTGGGTTATACAGAAATCCAACATCCACACCACGGCGGTCCGGCGAATCGTGATGTACAATCTTTAAACCCAAGTCACTGAGTTGTGGGTCTTTGGTCAGATCTTCGAGGACACGGCGGTTTTCAATTTCGGCTACCCCTAAAGCAATGGGCCCGAGGCTTGAACTAGGCGAACCAATGGCACGAATTGCTCGTGCCATATTTTTTACTTTTTGTTGGTATTTTGCTTCCGTCCATGTGTTGGCACCCTTTGGCGTAAACTCATCGTCATTGATGGAAGAATCTTTTACGGCATCGTATAGATTCTCCAGATTGTAGAATGCGATGGGATAAAACCGACGGTTGGTTTGTGCGAAACTCGGGTGTGCAGCAAATAAAAGGAGAAGTAAAATGCAGCTGATGTGTTTATAGTTCATCTTTTATCTATTTAGTAACTATAATCGTATTGTCTGAACCGTTTCCGCCAGTCGCACTTACGATTTTAATATTATCTAAACGGAATCCAAAAGCATTGTCGCTAGCAGAAACTTTAAACTCTACTATGCTGGTCGCTGCGGCTGGAAGATTCGGAATCGTAAAGGTGTAATATTTATTGAGATCGTTCGGAGCACTTACCGGAGTACTAGGAAGTGAATAGGTATGGCCATTCACAATAACCTTTACCATATTCAGATTGGCGTTATCCGGATCTTTGTTTACATTACTCATCAATTGAAAGCTTAATGATAGGTCAGTTTTATTTGCGGATTGAATACCTGCAATGTCTAATGAAATATCTTTATTTGCCGGAAACCATAATGAAGCGTTGACACCTGTAACAGTTCTGATATCAATAGATCCGCTTGCGTCGGTATAAGTCACCGGAGCTTTCATGTCGAAATCGGTGAAATCTGCAATTTTTGGACGGTTGCCACTTGGATAAGTGCCATTGCCAAATGTTTCACTGAATAGTGTCCCTCCGGTTTCGGGATCAGTCGGTGTTGTTCCAGCATCTGTACCGTCAAAATCAATAACATCTGTTTTGTCACGTAAGAAGAGCTGCCAACCACCATTGTAACGACCTAATATTCCGACTAGTGTTCCGTTTCCTTTAGGAAGGATCTCTTTAGCAAAGGTAGAGAAGTTGCTGTTGCGAACATCCAATGTTTTGCCATTCGCATCTTTGACGACTTCGCTAACAGTCGCCGTTCCACCTGCGAAAGCATTGACACCACCATTGTTAAAACGCACATTTTTAATGATAACCAACTTGTTGACCATCGAAGCGTCTAATTTAGAAAGATCAACTTCCAATGGCGTTAAATTGGCCGCATTAGGCCATCCGCTACCTTTTGTATGTTGTTTGAAGATTTCCCATGCAATACGGTTGGCATTGGTTCCACTGAATCCAATCTGCAGTTCGCCACCATATTTCACCATGGACAGGCCTTTTAAGCTGATATACACTTCCTGGCCTGCGCGAAAAGTTGTGTACATGCTGTTTTGATCGACACCCAAATTGATGGCTGCAGTTTCATCCTGAATGTACAGTTGTTTGTAGATATTTCCCGAAATATCGTTTCCGGTCACTAGTGCTTTAATAACCAGATCTTCGTCGATTACTTTTGGATCGTTAATGCTTGCGTATTTTTCTTTTAATGCGGCTATTGTGGTGTTGGCATTTGGACCGTCGTAGATCGGCTGAGTCAATAGGGGGGCTTCAGGATCGCGCTTACAGGCTCCTGTAAATAAGATGAGTCCAATACAGATGAGCGATAGCATCGATGCATAGACCGTTTGTATATTTTTTTTATTCATCGTTGTTGAAATTAAAATCTATAGGATACATTCATAAAGCAGTTGATTCCCTGCATGTAATAATATTTGGATGCAAACTTATTTGCTGCAGTAATATCCAGACGTGCATTTTCGAAGCCACCTGTTCGGATGTTTTTGTTGTTTAATACGTTGTTGACCGCCAAATTGAAGTTCATTGATTTGCGATTCTTCAGATAAAGAATTTTACCGATCGATAGGTCGACGGTTGCGCTATTTTTGAACTTTTCCTGGTCGGTCAGGATATGGTAGGCGCCATCGAGTTCCGGATCGTACGGATTGATGGTGTTGTAGTTAGATGCCAACTGACGAAGAGGAGCTTTAGAGAGGTACATATCGCCAGCGTAATTTAAATTAGCGCCAAAAAACCAGTAGTTTACGAAATAACGGACTCCTAAAGTTCCTGCGATCTGTGGCATTCCACCAACATAGTAGTTATTAAGGTAGACCATCTCGCGTTCATTATTGATCAATCCATTTTCGGAGTTTTGTGCTCCCATTGGGTTGTTGCTGTAATAGTATTCAGCCTTTGTTGCTGCGAGATCAATACTCCAATTGTTGTCAACTTTATAGGTCAATCCGAGCTCTATCCCTCTATTGACCTGGTTCATATCTTTTAGACCATGGTTGATAAAGGTACGGGCGACATCATTATAGTAACTTTGTCGGCTGATGAGATCTGTAAAGTTGGTCTGAAAGACCGATAAACGACCATTTAGTTTCGGCAAGGAGAAGACATAACTGATATCAGTAGAGAATATCTTGGCACTCTTGAGGTCTTCAAAAGTAAAGTCACTTACCCTCGGTGAGATATAAGCATCATTAGCCAATGGCGCTTTGGTCTGATAGCTGATCTTGGCGTTTAATAAATGACGGCCATTGAATTTGTAGGTCATTCCACCCTTGAAAGCATAGTCAAAAAAATGGTGTTCTTGCCCTTTACCATAAGAATTGGTCGGGAAGCGTCCATTTTTCATGTAGCCTACGCGTTGAAAGCTCGTGTAAGAAAGCTGTGTAGCGTAGAAAAAGTCGATGTTCGAATACGTGTATTCGTTTTGTAGCCATGCATTCGCAGACTTGATATTAATGTTGTAACGATATCCAAAAATATCATCTTTGCGTGCCTTAAAGTTGGGATTTAACAAGTCGTTTTGGCTTTGACCTGTATTTTGTCCAAAGTCACGTTCAGAGAATTTGTCAATATCCAGCACATATTCAGCGCCCAGTAGATCCGCTACAGTTTTATATTGCTGGGATTGTGATCCTTTGGCCCCGATACCGAGGGTCAGTTTAGCATGCTCGTTAATGGTTTTGTTGAGCGTTGTATTAAAGCTGCTTTCCAGAAGGTCGCTATGGCGTTTTTCAAGCATGTAAA
This sequence comes from Sphingobacterium sp. UBA3549, assembly GCF_002376635.1. NCBI lineage: Bacteria > Pseudomonadati > Bacteroidota > Sphingobacteriia > Sphingobacteriales > Sphingobacteriaceae > Sphingobacterium > Sphingobacterium sp. UBA3549. Next base: position 29,327 of record NZ_DFOE01000017.1, read on the forward strand.
TTGCGGCGCCATCATTGATTTTATTCTCAAGCTTATTAACGAGGTATAAGTTGTCCCAGTCGACCTGCGATACTTTGGCCGATTGCCATAGGTTCGTATAGAACTGATTGGTAATGGAATCCGTAAAGTAGCTTGGTAAATTACGGTAATAATCGGGCCTTGGGTCGGGACCGTTGTACCAATTGAGCGCTGTGCTAGCATATTTGCCATAATGCAGTGATATACCTGTAGTCAGTTTTGTGTTCGGATCGATTTTCCAGATATGTGAAAGGATTGCGGTCGGGTCGTAAGCCGTTACTACACGCGAATTCCTGATTTTTCCATCTTGGTAACCCCAATTGGGGTTGTATAGGTTATTGTCGAGGAGATCGTAGGCTTCCTGAAACGAGCCTGATTGTTGACCGCGCTCTACGGGTGAACCAAAGGTAACTAGGGATAAGCTGTGTTTTCCTTGTTGGAATTGTTTTTCAATCGATAGGGCATAAGAGACATTCTTGTAGAATGTTCCTTCTACATAACCTTTATCGGCATAACGACCACCGATCAACCCTGTAAATGCCCAGCCATTGTCCATGAGACCGGTGGAATAGCTCAGCATGCCGCGGCTATAATAATTTCGGTTGGTATAGGTAGCTGTTGCCTTTGCGCCTTTCGCAAAGGTGCTTGCACGCATGTTGATGTTTTCAGAGCCGCCAATGGAGCCGAATGTAAAAGTCGAGGCATCCATGGCGTTGTCTTCGTCTCCATTGCGTGTCAAATCGTTGATTGCACCGATGGAAGCATAGTTAAATACACCACGCAACTGGTCGTTGAAATGTACACCGTTGATATATTTTTGTTCGTATCGGTTGTTGTATCCGCGAAGGCGGAAACGGAACTGTGAGAGCTGATAACCAATTTTGTTAACGTATACGTCATTGGAAAGGATAATTTTGGCCGAAATGTTTTGATCGAAAGATTCGTTATCATCATCCAATAAATCATCTGCAGCCATGCTCAGTTGCACCATATTATCATTGTCGGTACTTGGAAGAACATAAATGTCTTCCATTTTGAGCAGACCGGAGGTCGGGATTTGAACAGTAATTTTAGTTTCTTGAATATTCCCGCCCGTGATCAGGATAGTTTCCTCGCCTGAATTTAACTTCGGTAGATTGAAGTTTCCTTTGGAATCCGTAACGACTGTTTTTTGATTTTTTTCAAAGACGAGACGTACATTGGAAAAAGGTTCTTTGCTCAACTGATTGCGTACGATACCCTGTACGTTGGCCTTTTGGGCAAAGATAGGGGTACTGGCCGCCGATAAGAGCGCAAAAAGTATGTATTTTTTATACATAGCTTGAGGTTAAATAGTGAAATGTATTTAGCTAACAAATGCAACACATGATGGATGTGTTGCATTTGAAGATGTTTTTATTGTATTTTATTTTTGGCCGACAAGTGTTAAATCATCTAATCTTACACCGATCGTATTTGCTGTTCCTGCGATAGCCATTGAAAGTGTAGAATTTGCAGGTATATTGGTCTCTGCTGATAAATCGATTTCTAATGGATATTTTGTATTTGTTTTATAGCCATTTGCATCAGAAAAAACAACGGATGCAGGGGAGTAGTTCTTTCCGTTGAATGTAACAACAATATCCTTTGAGTCAAATGCAGATGTCGCAGCATTGCTATTTACTCCGAATGAAAATTTAAACTTCAATTTAGTCGCACCTGAAGTATTAATGTCGGATATCGTAAATTTTGCATCAGCGTTAGCGGGGACCCAAATGTTATTATCGCTAAAGCCGGTGTAGCGGATTGATAATTTACCTGCATCTAATGTGTATTTCACAGCCGTGTTTGCCCAGCCTGTGAATTTATCAAAATCTGTGTTAGCGGCGATCTTCTCTGCTCCAAACCCTTCCTCATATAATGTCTGTTCAACCGGATCTGTTGTACCGCCACCATTGTCCTCATCTTTGCCAATGGTGTAAGAGCCTGAAGGAACATCGGTCCAGTCAACAATACTTCCTGAAGCTACAATAGCTGTATTGTTGCCTGCTTCCTCCTGTAGAGTAATGTTATAGCTATATTTTTTACCAGCTTCGTAAGTTGTTGATGATGGTAAAGTCCACGTATAGATTTCATTGCCAATTTTGAATTCAACTTTTGCTCCAGAAATGTTGGCGACAGGCAATAAGATGGCTTCTGCTGATGTAGTGTTTGTTCCAGCTGTCGTTTTTGCTTTGATAGCCGCCGGGTTAGTGCCAGCAGCTAATGTACCTGTTGCAAGGTCGAAATTTGCAGTTGTATTGAATCCATTGTAAGTTACGGTAAGACCTGATAGGGAACTAACGCCAGTTCCGGCCGCAATCGTCAATTCAATTTTACTGAGTTTGTGGCTAAATTGTAATTGGGCGTTTGCTGTATTTTTATTGGCACCAGTTACATTATTAGCATATAATAAGTCGATTTTATTTTGTTGACTTTGATCGCTTACATTGACTGGGTAGACATTGTTGCTGATGGTTGTTTGATAAGGGTAGTAGGCAATGAAATCTACGTTGGAACCATCAGCAGGATAAGAGATTTCTTCGGTAGTGCCATTCGCTTTGAAGTTTCCGTCTCCACTCGATGTAACATACTGTTTGTTGCTTGCCAATGCATTGCTTAGGCCGCTGCCGGTTTTCATGAAAACACCGATAGCATCGTTGCTTTCCCAGTTTGCTCCAGTTGCTTTGGTCGTAACTTGATTGGAGATTGTTGACGAAAAAGTTACCGCTTTAGTAATTTCTTGTTCTGAAACAGGTGCCTTTTGGCAGGAACTTGTAATGGCTGCTGCTGCAGTCGCTAGGAATAAAAGTTGGTTTACTTTCATAATTAAAATGAATTGATATGACTAAGTCGTTTATTAATTATTTCCAAATAGAGGTGTTAATATTTGCTTTTTGAGCGTCATTGAGATCGGGGAAGAACATGAATCCTGTAGCCTTTTCAAGGTCGCTTACCGATAATCTATAGTTTTCAAAGGTTACTCCAGAAGGTGGGGTTTCATTATTTATCTTATAGGCAATGGTATAATATTCGGATCCTTTTTTCATTGCTAGTGCTTTGAAGTAATATTTGGGTTTGGCGATATCTTTGCCATCATTGTCCTGCGCGAAATCCAATACTGTATTGGTACTTGTTGTAGGCATTGCTCCTGTTACGACATACATCGTATCACACTGTGCCGTCCAGGTTCTGACTTTCGTTTCCAGGTTTGCCCAAATACCTTGGTTCAGACGTGAAGCTTGTGCGGTCATGTTGGTGAAGTAAAACGTTGTTTTATTTTGGGTTGTATTTAAGTTGCGGTCCGCACTTGGTAATTGGTGTCCTCTGTCGTAGCCGCTTGGCTTGAAACCATTAAATAAATTAGGTTGAAAAGCCGTAGAGACTTGCGGATCATATCCCCATGCATCCGTGCGATTGCCCGATCCCAAAATGCTGCTGTATAACGGATAAGCTACCCAATACGCCATTTTTAATTTTTTGTCATATAACATCGCATAGTTTCTACTGTCGCTGGCGTCCGGCATAAAATGCTGTATAAAAACCTCATCATTGCTGAGACTGTTCATCTTGGGAATTTCTAGATAGGCTTGTGAATCACCGACTCCACCGCTCGGTTTACCGTTGTCGATTTTGATGTCAAAGCTGTATCTGTTACCTGCGGTCAGTTGCTTTAGGTTTTGATTTTGTGGTACCGTCCAGGTATAGCTATCGCCATTAGAAGCAACAAACTTAATTGCCTTTCCGGTGATATCTTCACCCGGAAGGAGTAGAAATTCAATTAAAGCTGTTTTATTCGCATTTACCGTTAATTTTCCCTGAACATCTTTTTTCTCCGTTGAATTCACCGTCAATTTTCCGGATGTTAAGTCGAGTCCCCCTTGCGTGCTTATTGCTGGTAATTTAACCGTAACTTGATTTGCGTCCAGTTCAGCGGTATTGGTAATGGAGAGATGAATACTGATTTTACTCAATTGCCTTACAAAATTAAGCGGGATGGTGTTGTTACTTTTATCGATGTTTTTAGCGTTATTTGCGTACATCAGGTCTAAAGCTGCGGGATTGGACTGATCACTTAAATCAATTGGATATTGAAAATCTGTTAGCGATTTATACGGATAGTATGCGATGAAATCCACTTTTTCAGCGTTTAAGAAAATTGAATTGTTGCTTTGAAAGAGCGAACCATTAAAAGTGAACAAGTGATTGTTGACCTGGTCGATAACAGTCGCTGATTCCAACGGTTGACCTGATCTGTACATGTATACACCGATTTGGTCATTCTGTTCCCAGGTAGTTCCGGTAGCTTTTGTGTTGATTTGGCCGACGATGGTGGGGGTAAATTGTACTGCCGGCCGCTCGATTCGAGATTCAGGCTTCTGACAGGAATTAAATGTAAGCGATGCAATCATAAAGCAAGCTATTCGCAACATATGCTGTTGTGGAATAGTTATGATCTTCTTAATCATATTGATAGTTAGTGTTTGTTAATAAAGTAATTGCAAAAATACTTAAGTTAAGTTAAATTAATATGAAGTCTTTGTATTCTTTTGTGTAAATAATTATTTTATTGATGTATCAGTTTGATTTTTAGATATATTTGTTACTGTTTTTAAGTGTTTTTACTATGAATTTGATTATGTTCCGCGTATTGATGGTATTGTCTATTTTATCTATAACGCTGTTAAATAGTTGCAATGACAAAAAAGACAAGTTAATGGAGAGCGATAGCCGTGTGTTGTTGGTTTATATTGGTGCTAATAATAACCTGGTTTCAGATGCTTATAACAGCATCAATGCAATGGAAGAGGGGTTGGTTGGATTGGACGCCGATGTTTATGTATATGCATCTTTGGCGGGCACAACGCCCAAAATCTACAAAATTGTAGCCGATCAAAGTCCAGAAATTAAAAGTACAGTCATCAAATCATATGGGGATCAAGATTCGGCAAGCCCCGAAGTAATGAAACAAATCCTATTGACCATGAATGCATATGCCGGCAGTCGTCCAGTAGGGCTTGTGTTATGGTCACATGCAACAAACTGGCTGCCGAATGTTGGTGTCAAATTGATGTCGTTTAACGAAGACAGGGGAAGCAAAACTGAACTCAGGGATCTGCAAACGGTTATTCCTTCTGGGCTTGATTTTTTAATGTTCGATGCCTGTTCCATGGCGAGTGTGGAAGTCTTGTATCAGCTTCGGGAAAAAGCTAAATATACGATTGCTTCACCAGCGGAAGTGTTATCCACTAGTATGCCTTATCATTTGGTCTTGAAAGATTTATTTGATCCTAATCTAGAGCGGGGGCTGAGGTCTGCAGCGGCAACATATTTTAATTTTTATAATCAGTTAACAGGCCTCTATCAGTCTGCTACGATAGCTGTAGTGTATAATGCCTATTGGTCGGATCTTGCAAACAACGTCCATATTGCACTGAATAAATCCCCCCTGACAACGGTATATCGCGACAACTTACAGCGACTGGATTTTGACGAGAAGTCTTTATCCGCTGGTTTTGATTTTCTTGATTTTGTGCATCAGAACATGTTGCCCTCAGAGACAACAGCTATCGAGGCTACAGTTTCGAAATTGGTTATCTTTAAGGCGAATACGGCCAGGTTTCTGGGTAAACCCATTTTGCGGTACTCCGGACTGTCCTGTTATGTCCCTAATGATTTAAATAAGTGGATACATCCCTATTATAATACACTGCAATGGTCTAAAGATAGCGGCTTTAATTCTTTCGTGAAGGAGTAGGTTTAACATATATATTCTCATTTTTCCCTGAATTCAGGTAGTGAAATGCTTTCGCGACTTTAATAATTTTGTCCATAAGAAAAAATAGCACAATGTTTGCTGCTGATGTAAAACATATATTGATTTGACAAATTATTAATCGTACCGAGTTCTAATGAATGGATTTAAAGCAAAAAGAAAATTGAAAAGATTCTATGGCGTGATTTGTGCCTTTTTAATCACTTTGACATTGTCAAGTTGTTTTGACTTTGTTGAACAGATTGATTTAAAATCGGACGGTTCTGGGCATATTGCGGCGACATTAAATTTGAGTAAAAGTAAGACGAAGGTGTCTTCTTTAATGAAGATGAAAAGTATAAAGGGAATCCGAATACCTTCTCAAGCCGAAATGGAGAAGGAAATTCGATCTGCTGTTCAGTTATTGAAGCAGACTAAAGGTATTTCTAATGTAGCGTACAAGACGGATTTTACCAATTACATTGTTAATATTTCCTGTGATTTTAGCCAGATTGAATCGTTGAATGCTTTTTCGGATATCTTGGCAAACCGTTTTAAAACTAAGATATCGAATTCGAACCGATATTATTATCATGCGCAATCTCATGTTTTTGAACGCAAATTTGTAGCTTCCAATGAGTGGAAAGCAAAATTCAATCAGTTGGGAAGCGACAATACAACCCAGTTTGCAGACGCATTCTATACACAGATCGTACGTTTTGAAAAGCCTGTAATCTCTCAGGGAAACAGTTTGGCAAAGGTTGCAGGAAATAAAAAAGGGGTACTGCTGAAGTTGCCTTTTATTGATCTGGTGTATGGTAAATCGAGCTTGGCGAATAAAATCACACTAACAAAATAACCTAATAACGTGGTGAAAACCGAGACGTGCTTAGCGCATAAACTGCAAATGAACAACAAGTCCGGTTCAGCTGAAAAATTATTTATAAGATGAAATCAAAATTTATATTAGTTGCATTCGCCTGTTTGTCCTTCGGGGCAAGTGTTCAGGCGCAGGACCTAATCAAACAGGTCCCCGAAGATGTGGAAGTGGTTGCTGCTTTCAACCTGAAAGATATTGTACAGAAAGCAAATGCGAACAAACTGAACGAGTTACTTCAAAAAGCGGGTTTTTTTGAAAAAGCTGGTATTTCTGCGAACAATGATATCAAAAATTTAGGCGTCGACCTTTCTAAGCCTGCTTATTTTTATACCAGGAAAACTGATAGTATTAGTTTTACGGAATTCTTATTTTCTTTGAACAATAAGGGGCAATTTGAACAATTACTCCATGCAGCCGGTGAACCAAAAGCATTTTCAAATGGCTACAGCAGCGTCAGTCTCAAAGCGGGCAGCATGTTGGTCTATAACGATCATATTGCTCGATTTATTTCGGCGACGGCAAATCCAACTTTTTTCGACAATGATTCAATCGCTGGTCGGTATGGTATTAAGAAGGTAGACTATATCGCACGGCCGGCCGATGACGAGGACGCCTGGGCAGATACTACAGTGGTGGCAATGGATTCCGCAGCGGTCGTGTGGGATGAGGCTGTAAAGCTTCCTGAGCAGGTATCGCCTCCTGTTGCTATCGATGTAGAACCGGATACCGTTGAATTAGCTGCTGCAGAAATTCAGCCGCCGGTAGTGGATGTTGTTGGGAGTGAAGAAGTTGAAATGCATGACCCGAGTTACTATGATTCACTTTATACAGCATATGAAGATCAAAATCGAAAAAATGATTCTATCCGCAATGGCTTACTTGAAAAGTGGTTGTTGAACGAAGCTACCCGGTTGCTTGCTGGTAATTATAAGTCCCTATCAAGTGCTGATCAGGAGAAAGTTCAGAAAAACATGGGACTTATTCGCTTGTACGTTCCCCGTGTAGAGGATCTTTATCGTGGCCTTACTCCGTATACCTCACTTCCTTATTATTACATGGGGATTAAACTGGATAAGTTCAAAACCGGATATCAAGATGGTATATTGGATTTAGCGCAAGAAGGAAGTGTGCTGAAATTAAAAGGTTCTGTTGGATTGGATAAAGGGCTTGCTGAGATGACCAAAAGAATGTATGCGCGAAAACCTAATTCGAAGTTTAATAAATATTTGACCGATAAGACTTTAGGTTTCTTCAATGTGAATATTAATTCGGAAGCTTATCTGACAGAAATGCCGGCCTATATGGCAAAATATTATGGTGGTTTGCTGGGGCCGCAACAGGATGTTTTAGAATGGGGGCTGATGGCGCTCGAAATAGCACTAGATGAAAAAGCAATTGCTCAAGTAATGCCGGGCGACCATCTTGTAGTTGTTAACGGTCTTCGTAAATTCAAGAAAGACTACATCGATTATACTTATGACGATGATTACAATGCAACCGAAGTGAAAAAGACCAAAGAAGAAACACTTCCTGTATTTATTTGGATGTTTACATCAAAGGATCAACGCTTGATCAAAAAAGGCTTAGAAATGGCTGTTTCAAAGCATGTTGGCCAAGTCCATGATGGTATTTATGCATTTTCGACCAAGAAAAATGTGGATGTTCCAATGTATGTTCTTCTAAAGGAGGATTTGGTTATGGTCAGCAATGATTCACTGTCTTTAAATGATATCCGTCGAAATAAGATGAGCGGTCCTACAAACAAAGATTTCGTCAAGCTGATGAAGCAAAATAAGATGTCGGCTGCGGTGGATTTAAAAAAGCTGCCTGATATGTTAAAGGAAATGGGTGTTTCACCAGGGAAACAATGGGAAGAAATGTTGACGCAACTCAATCAATATGGCAGTACTGCAATTACTTCTAAAGGAATTGTAGGCAACCGCGCTGAAGTTGAAATGTCTACACGGTTACCGCAGACAAGCGATGGCGCCATCAGTTATTTAATGGATCAAATTATCATAGAATTAAATAAAAAGTAACTAAAAGGCGGGCAAAACAAATTTATTGCACTATTGTTTTGATTGCTTTTGTAATATTATGGTTATATTTTCATAATGTTAAAATATTATTAAGTCTTTTTGGCTTGTTTATGGTACATTTGATATTTAACAAACTACTTTAATAGACAAACTAAACGATTTATACAGCACAGTATGGGGATATTTTCAAAACTGTTTGGGAACAAAACTCAGGATTCAAAGGTAAAAGTTGTGGGAAAATTGGCCTTTTTGGAAGTGGATATGCACAACCATATTCTGCCTGGAATAGACGATGGAAGTCAATCTATTGAGCAATCCTTGACACTGTTGAAAGGACTTGGAAGAATGGGCTTTGAGAAATATGTGTGTACACCGCATATAATGGATGGTGTACATCCAAATTCAATTCGTACGATTGAAGCGTCTAAAGACAAGCTTTTAACTGGTATGAAGGGGCTTCCCAATATGCCGGAAATCCATTCCGCTGCAGAGCATATGATTGATGATGGTATTGTAAACCTCATCCAATCCAATGAGTTATGTGTGATGCCAGGTGGTTATGTATTGATTGAGATGTCTTATTTACAAGAATCCAAAGCGCTATTTCAAACGATATTGGATATACAAAATCTAGGTTATCAACCTATATTGGCACATCCAGAACGTTATAACTACTATCATTACAACTTCAACATGTATAAGCATATCAAGGATGCAGGGTGCATGTTACAGCTTAATTTGCTCTCGATTAGTCGTTATTATGGTGTTGAAGTGAAATCGACAGCCTTGACGATGATTAAATCGGGGATGTACGATTTTGTAGGAACAGATGTACATCACGAACGTCATTTGGCTGCCTTGGAGGATGTGGTGGCCAAATATCCTGTACGCGATTTATTGAAAACATGCACTATTTTGAATCCCACGTTGCAAGATCATTTTGGTAGTAGTAAGAATGTGATTGCCACAGGGTAACTTACAGATTCCTTTTAATAAAAAAGAGAGATATCTATTTGGGTATCTCTTTTTTTATTTGTGGCAATTTTGTTCTTCTAACTTGTATAGGTTCTTCAATTACGTTATTTGTAAGTATCTGAGCATACTGTGGTCGTCAATTACCCCTCGGATGATAAAGTTTATTTTGTTGCTTGCACTAGATTTTGAAGCAGTCAACAATTTTAATTGATGTTTATATCTGCACGTATGGATATTTCGAAAATTTGGCTACTTTTGGTTTTAGCATTTTTCATATGAGAGGAAACAGAATTTTTATTCAAGACTGGATAGCACACCATACTTATCAAAAAACCAACGAAATAGATAGTTATTACTTACGCGTTGCAAATGAAATCAATGATAGTTTATCGACACTATGGTTTGAGGAGCAAGAAACGAATGATCTTATCCATACAGATGCTTTAAAAACATTGAGTATCTATTTGACCTGTTACTTAGAAGATGTTATCGCAAAAACAGGAATTTTTTCTGCATTTAGAACAATCCATACGGAACTGTATAATCAACTTTTACCTTTCTATACTGATGATGCCTTGACAGATTATTATGCCGAGGATATTAATAGCGAAGATATTGCTGTATTGACTTGGTTGTTTTTCAGCGAACGTAATCCACATCTGTTTATTGATCCACGTGGACGTTTGATTCAGTTGATTACCGATTTGGCCTATTCAATTTTGGAAGAGCATTATGAGGTTGCGCCTGAAAATGAGAAGTTAAAGCTAGAATATGTTTTGGACGAAGGTGCGAGTTATTTTGACGTCCGTAATTTTATAGAGAAACTCGTTGCTACAAATTATCTGACAGCGGGCGAATATAATACCAATCTAAATCATTTGATGCAAGTTGCTGAGATTGGACGATATCAACACGACCAGAATCAATTACAACAGATGATCTATCGTGTTCGAGACAACCACTTCAATAATTATAGACTACATTTGTTTGCGTTGAAAGCATCTGAATTTGTCGCTGAGGTGGTGGGAAAGGAACATGCACTATACCGTATTGTCCAAACGCTGGGTAACCGCATCAATAGCTTTTTTGAATATGTAAAGACGGACGAGCTGTATGTGCATGTAAAGCATATCGGTACAAAAACTCCGTTTAAAATCTTTAAGGACTCCATACAGCAATTTGTTGAGCCTACAGAAACGTTATCTTTCTATATGGAAATTGTACCATGGAAAGATGCCTGGAACTTGTCTGGAATCATGACCGTGGTTAGCCCAGAAGAAGTAAATTTTGATTTACCTGAACAGTATGAGATGACGTATCGTATTGAGGCATTGAATGGAAAGGATAAGAGCTTGAAGAAAACTGAAAAGCAGCTGAAAGATATGGGTAAATTATTCCAAGCAGAGCATAAGGCAGCAGTTGTGTTTATGGAAGGAAAGGAAGTAAAGGAATTTGCGACTGATTTTTTTAAGAAATATCAGCAGAAATATCCAAGCAAAGAAGAGTCCCCGCTTCCTGAATCAAATCTGGATCTTACGGAGGATGCTAAAGTCACCGTTTTCTTTAACCCTAAAACTGGTTTGGAAGTATTCGGCGGCATAGAAGAATTTTTCCCATTGGATAATAACAATTTTGTGGAGAAAGACAACCAAAATGAAGTGCCTTACGCTCGGTATTTCTTGAATCTTTTGGTTGAAGATTTCTTTCCAAGCGAGTTGCCTAAGTATTATATTAATTTATTCAAAGCTGAGGTGGATAAGCAGTTCTTTTTCCCTGTGGACAATGAAGTACTTGATTTCTTCCTCCGTTTCTATAAACGCGGGACTTACTTCTTAGGACCATTTCCGTTGCTAAAATAGCTTGCGTAGTCTACTATAAAATTACAGGACCATAACAAAAGTCTCTTTGCTTATTGCAAGGAGACTTTTTTATTTCCAGCTTATTCCAGGATGTAGAACGTGGCAAGATTCGGTGATCACAGTATTGTTAATGGAGCTCCAATTAACCATTGTGTTAATTTAATGTGAATTCATTATAATTAATGTGTTACTACTTGTGAAACTGTGATTTATAGGTCGTATATGATGTGCGTCTCATGGTATATTTTAAAAAATTCTCACTAAACTTGTAGGATCAATTATAAGTGATGAAGAATGCCTATTGAAAATAATAATGTCCTGGATTTTAAAACATTCTTTTTACTGTACAAGGATAAAGTGTATAAATATGCTTATTTACACCTGAAAGAAGAAGCAGCTGCCGCAGATTTAGTCCAGGAAACATTCTCCCGAATTTGGAAAAAATGGGCGGAATTAGATGGAAATAAAAATCCGCAGTCTTATCTCTATACGATTGCCCGGAACCTTGTGTTTGACGAACTGCGGAAACAAAAGATCAGATTCCAATTTCAGGCTACAGATATCGATCAGACCAAATTGGTAGACAATTCGAATGAGGAAGCAATTCGGTTTAAAGATTTGGAGCGAATTTATCGTGAAGCCATTTCAAAACTCCCAAAATCGCGACTCGAAATCTTTTTGTTAAGTAAAGAAGAGTTTTTGGATAATCAGGAAATTGCAGATAGGCTTGGGATTTCCGTCAATACCGTCCGTGATCAATTGGTTAAGGGCAACAAGTTTGTTCGGCAATATATTCTTGATCATTTTGAGATTTCAATAGCCCTATTGATTTTTTTAAGAATCTTTTAGAACCGCATCGTCTTTCGGTCATCTAGGTACGTATATGTATTTAAAGATGGGCATAGATGATGAATTCCAAAATAGCTGCTTTATATAAAAAATTCCTTAAGGGAGAACTTAGTCCCAAGGAAAATGCCATATTTCTTGATTTACTGACTTCTTGTGACAAGGATGAACTTCCGGATGTCGAGGAAGTCGTTGCGCTGGACAATCGCGATTGTGAACTAAATAAAACGACTTCAGAGGATATCTTCTTTACGATTACAGGTACGGCATTGACTCCGCGCTTAATACCTATTTCGAAAAGACGTTGGTCTGTCATTTCTGCCGCTGCGTGTTTACTGTTAATCGGTCTTGCTGGCCTCTTCCAATTTAAATTTAAGGGCCAAAAAGAGATTAATCAAGTTTCTGCAATTGTTCATTTTTCCAATCCGACAAAATTTGTTAAGCAGCTTGTATTGCCCGATGGTACACATGTTTCTCTTCGGCAAGGTGCACATATTGAATTGTTGTCAGATTTTGATACAGACAGTTTACGTCGGATCAAGCTTTCGGGGGAAGCTTTTTTTGAGGTAGCAAAGAATGCTAAACAACCTTTTGTAATCGCCAGTTCCGGCGACTTTGATGTACGCGTATTAGGCACCGCATTTAATTTAAATTGTTCTGAAGGAAGTAGCAGTCTCGTGTTGAATCATGGTAAAGTCCGCGTTTCGCGCGATGGGCAGTATTCATTTGTTACCCCTGGCCAAAAAGTTGCCTATGATATGCGACAAAGGCAATTTGATGTTGCCAAAGCGGACACCAGCACCGCATCGAATTGGAAGAGTGATCTCTTGTCATTTGATCAAGTTCCACTCATGCAGATCGTAGCCGATCTAAATAATCTTTATCCAGATAGTCATCTTGAATTAATCGATTCTTTCCGGACTGAAAGTTATACGGGTTATCTACCTGCCAGTGATTTGGAAAAATCGCTCAAGATGCTCAATACCGCATTTAATCAAACAATTATCCATAAAAAGTAATTTATGAAAAGGACCAATTACTATCTAAAACTTATGGGAAGTGCACTGCTTTTTCAGTCGCTCGCACTTCATACCATGGCCTCACAATTTTCTACCAGTGAAGGAATCGGGAAAATCCTCACGCGAATGGAACAGAAATTCAACGTCAAATTTGGTTATGATGCTTCGATCTCGAACCAAAAGATCAATGAAGTCGCTGACCTTGATAAATTGAAAAAGGAGCAAATCGTTCAATTTATACAGACCATTTCGGACGGAAATCTTGAGGTCAAAAAGATTGATGAGAAGCTTTATGTGATCTCTAGGAAAACTGGCAGCGATACTAAGGTGAAAAACGATAAGCCAGTTTCTAACGCCGCCAAAGAGATCCGAGGAAAGGTTGTCGATCAAGAAACGGGACAGCCTATCGCTGGTGTGACCTTACGGGTCAAAGGCGGTATACAAGTAACAACGACCGATCAGCAAGGCACTTTTCGATTTGTTAATGTGGCAGACGATGCCATTTTGTTGGTTTCCTATATTGGTTATCAGACAAGCGAAGTCTCCGTTTCAAATGCTGAAGTTATTAAATTAGGTAAATTGTCCGAAGAGCTTGGTGAAGTTGTTGTAACGGCACTGGGGATAAAGAGAGAACAAAAGGCTCTAGGTTATGCAACACAAAGCATCAAAGGTGATGATCTGACGCGGGTAAAAGGGGTTGATGTAGGAACCACATTGACGGGACGTATTTCAGGTGTCCGTGTTTTAAATAGTACGGAGTTTAACAGTACACCTCAAATCCAAGTGAGGGGATTAACACCTATTTTGGTGATCGATGGGGTTGCCTATGAAAATCTTACCCTACGTGATGTTCCAGTAGATAATATCGAAGATATGAACGTGCTGAAAGGAGCAACCGCAACGGCCTTGTATGGTAGTATGGGGGCTGGTGGCGCCATTATGATCACGACAAAAAAGGGACTTGCGGAAAAAGGAACGGAGATATCCGTCAATAGCAATAACATGTTTTTTTCGGGTTATCTAGCTTTGCCGGAAGTACAACATGGGTACTCTTCAGGTGAAGGGGGAAAGTTTAATAATGATGATTATGTGTGGGGAGATAAACTGGATATTGGGCGTTCAGCCAAGCAATGGAATCCACAGACAAAACAACTGGAAGAGATGGAGTTGCTTTCCCGCGGCAAGGACAACTTTAAGAATTTCCTTGAACCGGGATTTATATCCAACAATTCCGTCAGTTTTACCAATCAGGGTGAACACGGAAGTATTAGAACATCGATAAATCATATTTATAACAAAGGGCAATATCCAAACCAAAAGCTGAATATGACAAATATGTCTGTTGCTGGGCAGACTAAGATTAGCGAAAAAGTTGATATAGAAACGCGCCTTGCCTATAACCGTCGTTCAGCAACAAGTAATTTTGGCGCAGGATATAATGATCAGGGATACATTTATAATATTCTCGTGTGGACTGGGCCTGAGTATAATTTACAGGATTACAAAGATTATTGGTTGATTAAAGATCAATCTCAAAATTGGATGTATAAAGCTTGGTATGATAATCCCTATTTAACGGCCTATGAGAAAGTTACCCCTGAGCTGGTCAATAAAATGAACGCTGCTTTGACCTTAAATTATAAGGTTTCTGATTGGGGGAAACTTATGGTGCGTACAGGATACGATTATTATGGACAAAGACGAGAGCAACGCAATCCAATGGGCATTTATGGTACGAGGGGGGGATATTCAGGCTTTGACAGTAAAGGAAAGTATTGGATGCAAAATCAGGATGGTTTTAGTACTACAAATGACGTAATCTTTACAGCGAAAAAGAAAGTCGGTGATTTTGGCTTCGACGGATTATTGGGTGGCGCAATTTTTTATCGACGTGACAATGCTGTTACAGCAGCGACAGTCAATGGCTTGTCGATACCAGGATTTTACTCGCTTCGAAACTCAATTGACCCAGTGTCGACTATTGAAAGTAAAACAAAGGAAATGGTCAACAGTACCTATGGACGACTTTCTATCTCCTGGCGTAATGCTGTTTTTGTAGAAGCGACCGGTCGTAACGATTGGTCTTCGGCTTTATCCAAAGAACAACGTTCTTATTTTTATCCTTCTGTTTCAAGTAGTGTCGTCGTAAGTGATTTAATAGCGAATAAACCTACTTGGTTGGATATGTTCAAGGTTCGTGGGTCTTGGGCAGTAACTAAGACGGTTCCAGTTCCATATGAAATAAATCAGGCCTTTTCAATTAGCAACAATGTTTGGGATGGATTGCCAACGGCTTCCTATCCGAATTCAATCAAGGACTATTCCATATCACCTACGCAGCGTGATTTGACGGAGTTTGGTTTTGATTTTGGTTTATGGAAAAATCGATTCTATGGTAATTATACCCGTTATTATCGTCTGTTACATAATGTAACGACTTATGCGACCATTTCGGGCTCATCAGGCTTTACGTCGCGGTTAATCAATACACAAGAAGAGAAAATGACGAAAGGTCATGAAATCACTTTGGGTACTGCTGCAATCAAAAAAGAAAACTTTCAATGGGATATTATTTTAAATATGTCTCAAAATCTGGAATTCTATCACAAGCTTGATCCTGTATATTCTGCCGACGCATTATATGTTAAAAAAGGAGCTAGAACAGACTATATTACCGTAAAGGATTGGGAGCTCTCTCCTGATGGGCAAATCGTTAACAATGCTTCCGGTATGCCAATATCTGCTAAATATGCTGCTCAGTTGTATGGTTATACTGCACCGAAATGGTTCGGTGGTTTGACAAATCAATTTCGTTATAAAGACTTCTCGCTTTCTTTGAGTGTTGACGGGCGAATAAAAGGAATGTCTTATTCAGGCATGAACGCCCGTTTATGGCAGACAGGGGCTCACCCGGATTCGGATAATCCTTATCGCTATGAAGAGGTTGTTAATGGAAACAAAACGTTTGTTGCTCCTGGTGTTAAGATCGTTTCTGGGGGAGTTACCTATGACAAATATGGTCAGATTGCTGAAGACACGCGTGTGTTTGCGCCAAATGACAAAGTGGTCTCTTATGAAACCTATTGGAAATCGGCGTATTCAGGTAGACGAAATTATTGGGATGAGACATTTATCAAACTGCGGGAGCTATCGCTCAATTACCGCGTCCCTGAGAAATTAGCCTCTAAATTCAAAGCGAAACGTGCCAGTGTCGGTGTTACTGGACAGAATTTGCTTCTTTGGACAAAGGAATATCGTTTTTCCGATCCCGATGTAGGTTCAGAAGATTTGAACTCACCATCGATGCGTTACATAGGTTTTAATTTAAATGTAACTTTCTAAAAACCAGTAAAATTAAGATGAAAATGAAAAAATTGTGTATATATATCGCCATGGGGAGTTTAATCTCATTAGCGAGTTGTTCAAAATTTGATGAGATAAACACGAATCCTGAAACTCCTGTGCAAGTGAATTCTTCCATGCTAGCGACGCGTATTATTCTGAATTTGGCAAATCAGCCGACACAAAAATCATTTATGCAGCCCTATTTGTTAACGAAGGAGATTGCATGGACGGAATTGGTTGAGGGGTATCAATATAATGGATTCGGTGAAGGGGGTATATCAATGAACGCAATCAATGATGCTCATTTCATGGGACAGTATGCTGCAACAGATGTGTTGGCAAATTCCTACAATGGGTTAATGTATTTTGCCAGAGCTGTGAAATTTTATGAGGCGACAATGAGTGTAGGTGATGTGCCTTACAAAGAAGCTTTAAAAGGGGAATCAGACAAAACATATTTTCCAAAATATGATACTCAAAAAGAGGTCTTTTTGGGCATACTTAACGAGCTAGAGAAAGCAGACCAGCTCTTTGCAAGCGGAGCAAAATTTGCGGGCGATCCCTTGTACGGCGGAGACATAACAAAATGGAGAAAGCTCGTCAACAGTTTTGCGTTAAATGTACTGATTCAACTGAGCAAAAAGGAAGCTGATGCAGACTTGAATTTAAAAGGACGGTTTCAATCGATTTTAACGAACAAGCCTATATTCACTGCGAATGCCGATAATTTTCAGTTAGTACGCTCGGATAAAAGTGGCCAGACCTATCCTTTTTATAAAATCAGTAATAGTTTCGTTATTTATCCCGTTGTGTCTACGGAGATTATAGACCGTTTGAAGCAATATCAAGATAGAAGGCTATTTTTCTATGCAAACCCATCAGCTTTGCAAATTGCCAATGGCAAACAAGTAAGTGATTTTAGTGCGTATGTTGGTATTGATCCATCCTTGGCGTTTGGCGATATTGCGGACTTGAAAAAGAAAAACGATTATTCTAAATTAAATGACCGCTATACCGAGCTCGTAAGTGGCGAGCCAACACAACAATATAGCTATGCGCATCTATGTTTTGTAGTTGCTGAAGCAGCTGCAAGAGGATGGGTTACAGAGTCTTCAGTCAATTGGTATAAAAAGGGTATTGAAGCAGCGATGAAATTCATTGCGGACAATACCCCAAATACGAGCCAGTACACACATAATATGCCATTGGATGGGACCTATATCGCCAGTGCTATTGCTTCCTATGGAGATCAATTCCCTACAACTAAAGAAGGACAGATTGAGGCAATTATGACGCAAAAGTATTTAGCTAGCTTCTTGCAAGGACGAATAAATCCTTACTATGATTATCGTCGTACAGGTTATCCAAAATGGAAAATCAACCCCGCATCCAGTTTAAATGCCGATGATCCAACCAAAATACCTGTTCGTTGGCGTTATCCAGCCAGTGAGTATAACTATAACGGACAAAATCTGGATGAAGCACTAGCCCGCCAATTTGGGGGTAAGGATGAAATAAACCAATTGATGTGGCTTTTGAAATAGACCATTTGTAAAAACAATCCCCGTAGATGAGATCAACCGTTTGCGGGGATTGTTTGTTAAAAACGTTACATAAAAAAAGGTGGCGAATGAATATATTCGCTGTAACCATTGAATTAATAAGAGAGATTACAAATTTATATATGGATAGCAGAAGAGATTTTATCAAGAAGGCTTCCTTGTTAGCCGGTGTTTTTGGTTTACAGAGCGCTATGCCAGATGCGATACAGCGTGCATTGGCAATTGAACCTATCAAAGGGAGTACTTTTTTGGATGCCGAGCATATCGTATTGTTAATGCAAGAGAATCGTTCTTTTGATCATAGTTTTGGAACGCTCCGCGGAGTTAGGGGCTTTAATGATCCCCGAGCGATTAAATTGCCTAATGGGAATCCAGTGTGGTTGCAATCTTCTCGAAGTGGAAAAACGTACTCGCCGTTCCGGCTGGATATCAAAAACTCAAACGCTGCTTGGACGGGAGATTTACCGCATTCTTGGGAAAATCAGATGGCAGCCCGTAACAATGGAAAGCATGATAACTGGATCGACGCTAAACGCCCAGGGGGGAAGAGCTTAAAAGAGATCCCTTTGACAATGGGTTATTATACACGTGAGGACATTCCTTTTTATTATGCACTGGCTGATGCTTTTACAATTTGTGACCAGCACTTCTGTTCATCCATCACGGGGACCACGACCAATAGGCATTTCTTTTGGACAGGGACCTGTGTGCCGCGTAAGGGGGCTAAACCATTAGTCCGAAATTCGGACATTTATTTTAATCGTTGGGCACACTGGAAAACTTTTCCTGAACGTTTGGAAGAAGCTGGAATTTCCTGGCGGGTTTACCAAAATGAAGTCAGTATGGAAAGTGGCTTAAAAGGCGAGGGTCTATTGGGTAATTTTACGGACAATAATTTAGAATGGTTTGCTCAGTATCATATTGAATTCAAGAAAACGCATCTCGACTTTATGCGTAAGCGTGTTGCGGAGTTACCTGCGGAGATAGAGGAGCTCGAAAAGACATTAGTCAATAATAGTACCGACAGTGTACAGAAGACCCAGAATAGACTCAAACAGAAGCAGGAGCAATTGGACAGTTATAAAAAACAGTTGACCCGTCTCACTGATCATGCTTTTGAGCAGCTTTCTAAGGAGCAGCGTGCTTTGCATGAGCGCGCGTTCCAAACCAATGAGGGCGATCCTTTCTATCGGGAGACAAGTGTGGTCACGCATGAGGGGCAACAGATTACTGTTCCCAAGGGGGATGTTCTTCATCAGTTTAGGCACGATGTGAAATCGGGCAAATTGCCAGCAGTATCATGGCTTGTAGCACCGCAAAGCTTTTCAGACCATCCGAGTGCACCTATGTATGGTGCTTGGTATGTGTCTGAACTATTGAATATTCTGACGGAGAATCCCGAAATCTGGAAGAAGACTATCTTTATTCTCAATTATGATGAGAACGATGGGTATTTCGACCACGTTCCACCTTTTGTGGCACCTAATCCTGCAGATGAGCGTTCCGGAAAAACTTCGGCGGAATTAGATTATAGTGGTGAATATGTGAGTTTAGCACAGGAGCTTGCCGATGGTGAAGAAAAAGATAATGCGACGGAAGGTCCAGTAGGGCTCGGTTACCGCGTACCTTTGATTGTGGCGTCACCCTGGTCAAAAGGCGGTTGGGTCAATTCGGAGATCTGTGATATCACTTCGACGATTCAATTTATGGAGCATTTTTTCGAGAAAAAGTTGGGTAAGCAGGTAAAAGAGGAAAATATAAGCTCTTGGCGCCGAGCCATTACAGGAGACTTGACATCGATATTTCGGAAAGCTGAGGCGTCGAATACTATTGATTTGCCTTTCCTTGATCGGAATCAGCAGATCTATGCGATTGATCAGGCGAAATCGAAACCACTACCCAATACTTTTCACGTTTGGTCGAAAGAGGATGCCGCAGCATTACGGTCTAAGGGGCATTCCACTTTACTGGCGAGACAGGAGAAAGGTCAGAAAAATTCTAGCGCGTTAGCCTATGAGCTCTATGTTAAAGAGTCATTTGCTAAAGAAGCCAACCGAATTCATTTAACACTAGAAGTTGGCAATAAGGTATTTGGTAGTAAATCGCTAAACAGTCCATTTAATGTCTATAGTGGACCGAGCTATAAGGAAGGTGTGAAATTTTGGCCATTTGCAGTTGTCGCTGGTCAGGAACTAAGCTTTGACTGGAATCTGGCCGATTTTAAAGATGGGCATTACGATCTGACCGTATATGGCCCAAATGGGTTTATGCGGGGATTTAAAGGACAGGAGGAGCCATTGTCTGTTCAAGCAACTTATGAAATCGGGAGGAAAGGCCAGTTGACAGGCAATCTTGTATTGGAGGTTCGTAATCACGGGAAAAAATCATTCCGTGTACATGTAGAAGATATTGCTTATAGTACATGGAAGAAATCGATAGTACTTGTTGCCGGTAAATCTACGAAGTGGATTGTAGAATCTCATAAAATTCATGGGTGGTATGATATTACGGTACATGCTGAGAATACCAAATTTGTGCGTCAGTTTGCGGGTCGTGTGGAAACGGGCAATCATTCGAAAACTGATCCACAATTGGGATAATCTTTTGCCAATCTACAGGTAGTTAGAAATATCTTTTGGGATAAAGAAGACTTTGTTTTTTATTCGTCATCAGTCTAATTCTTTTGTATAGTAAAGAGCGGAATGTTAATTTATTGTCTGCTATCAGTTGTAATTTCCGATATGTTCATATTTATTTTAATTTCACTTTAATTTTATGAAAATGCTTTTATGGCCAAATCAATTAAAGAAATTGCACAGGAGCTCAATGTTTCTAAATCCACTGTTTCATTAGTCATTAATCACAAAGCCGAGCGAGCTCGCATTAGTAAGGAATTGGAAAATCGCGTACTTGCTTACGTTGAGAAAGTTGGTTATAAGCCTAATGCGCTTGCAAAGAGTTTAGCAACAGGGCGATCAAATACCATTGGTCTGATTGTGGAAAATATCGGGGACTCTTTTTTTGGGCCATTTGCTTTGTATGTGGAGGAATTATTCCGAAAAAAAGGGTATCACGTCCTCTACAGTAGTACCCTTGGAGATTCACAAAATGCGCGGGATATCATCGATTCAATGTTGGAAAAGAAGGTGGAGGGGATTATTTTAGCTCCAACAGTAGATCTGGAAGCATATCAGCGAAAAATATTGGAACATAGGGTTCCACTAGTAGTCTTTGATAGAAATTCTCCAGATGTGGAGACCCATTATGTGCACATTGATAATGACGTTAGTGCAAAAAAAGCCTGTGATCATTTGAAATCTATCGGTTGCCAAGATTTTGGATTAGTAACCATCGATTCCGATCAGCCGCAAATGTTGGGGCGTAAAGGTGCCTATTTGGATTTTTGTGAAGCCTACGGTATGGAGCCTCGCATCCTGCAATTACACTATCAAGAACTGAAGCAAAAGGGGGCGCGTATGTTGAAAAATTGGGCAGCGAAGCAGACTGGGTTAGATGGTCTCTTTTTTACGACAAATTATCTGTGTATCCTTGGGTTGAAAGCACTGCGGCCAGCGGATGAAAATCACTATGCCTTTCCGATGCTTTCTTTTGATGATCATGAGTTGTTTGATATTTTAAACCCTAAAATTTCCTGTATACAACAGCCATTAGAACCTTTGGCTAAAACTTGTGTGAAAGTTTTGTTGAAGGAAATAGATCAGGGGATATCCACGCCTAAAGAATATATTATTTCAACCAAATTGATCCGGAGGTAGCATACGGCGATAGCTCGATTTTTAACCCTTGTATTGTAAAAATCATAAGACCTTCCGGCTCAATTCCTGAGGTTTGTTTTGATTTAGTATTCTTTTTTATATCTTTACTAATACGTTTTAGTAGAAATAATTTATATATCCTAAATAATGAATAAATCTTTAAGCCTTTTTCTGGGTTCATTATTGTCTTTTGGTTTGTTTTGCGCAAAACCGGTTTTGGCTCAGAAATTTAGAGGACAGCAAATGGATGCTGTCGATCTTGTTAATCCATTAATGGGTACCGAATCCAAATTTGAGTTGTCCAATGGAAATACCTATCCCTCAATCGCACGGCCTTGGGGAATGAATATGTGGACTCCGCAAACGGGAAAAAATGGTGATGGATGGCAGTATCAATATACTGCTGATAAGATCCGTGGTTTGAAACAAACCCACCAACCATCGCCTTGGATGAATGATTATGGCGTCTTTTCTATTATGCCAGTGACTGGAAAGCCTGTCTTTGATCAAGATGAGCGTGCGAGCTGGTTTTCACATAAAGCTGAGATCGTAAAACCTTATTATTATTCGGTCTATCTGGCAGATCACGATGTCACTGCGGAAATGACACCAACGGAACGAGCAGCTATGTTTAGGATTTCGTTTAATAAGACAGACGACGCTTATATCGTGTTGGACGCGTATGAAAAGGGATCTGAAGTTCAGATTATCCCTGAAAAAAATATGATCGTTGGCTATTCATCAAAATACGCCCGTGGTCCACTGCCTGCGAATTTCAAGAATTATTTTGTTTTGGTTTTCGATCAACCGTTTGCAAATGTTGCTACTTGGGAAGGGAAAGAGAAAAAGGATGGCCAGCTCCAGATCAAAGGTGACCACACTGGCGCTATTGTTGGATTCAAGGTAAAGGATAAAACGAAACCCGTTCAGGTGAAAGTTGCCTCGTCTTTTATCAGTGCCGAACAAGCCTTATTAAACTTAAATGAGTTGGGGGACAAGTCGTTTGATCAAGTTAAAGAAGATGGACGTCAGATCTGGAATTCCACGCTAGGGAAAATTAAAGTTGAAGGCGATGATATTGATCAATTGCGCACATTTTATTCGACCATGTATCGGACCTTATTCTTTCCTAACAAACTCTACGAAATTGATGCGCAGGGTAAAGTTGTCCATTACAGTCCGTATAATGGAAAAACACTTCCGGGCTATTTGTTTGGAGGAACTGGATTTTGGGATACCTTTAGAGCATTGTATCCGTTCTTAAACTTGATGTATCCTTCTATCAATAAGGAAATGCAGGAAGGTCTCTTAAATGCTTACTTGGAGGGCGGTTTCTTACCTGAGTGGAGTAGTCCTGGATACGCGGATATTATGGTTGGTAACAACTCTGCTTCGGTAGTTTCGGATGCCTACATCAAGGGAATACGCGGTTACGATATCAATAAGTTGTACGAAGCGTTGCAGCATGGTGCCAATAACGAAGGACCAATGAGTGCAGTTGGTAGAAAGGGTGTTGATTATTATAATAGCTTGGGCTATGTTCCCTATGACGTTAAAATCAATGAAAATGCGGCACGTACCTTGGAATATGCCTACGACGATTTTACAATTTATCAATTAGCAAAAGCGTTGAACCGTCCGAAAGCTGAAATTGATCTCTATGCGAAGCGTGCACAGAACTACAAGAACCTGTTCGATCCATCGACCAATCTTATGCGTGGAAAAAATAAAGATGGAAAGTTCCAGACTCCTTTTAATCCATTGAAATGGGGGGATGCGTTCACAGAAGGAAACAGCTGGCATTATTCATGGAGCGTATTCCATGACGTTCAAGGGCTGATCGATCTGATGGGCGGAGAAAAAACATTTGTGCGTATGTTGGATTCGGTGTTTGTTCAGTCTCCAGATTTCGATGATAGCTATTATGGGGGTATTATCCATGAAATTCGCGAAATGCAAGTTGCCAATATGGGACAGTACGCGCATGGTAATCAGCCCATTCAACATATGCCGTATCTTTACAATTACGCTGGTCAACCTTGGAAAACGCAATATTGGGTGCGTCAGGTGATGGACAGAATGTACAAACCAACGCCTGATGGCTATTGTGGTGATGAAGATAATGGTCAAACCTCGGCATGGTATGTTTTTTCAGCCTTAGGATTCTATCCGGTTTGTCCTGCGACCGATGAATATGTGCTTGGAGCGCCATTATTTAAAAAGGCGACGTTAACGTTTGAAAATGGCAAGACACTGATCATCGATGCTCCTAAGAATTCGGCCGAAAATGTATATGTAAATGCACTACAGATGAACGGTAAGGAGTATGGAAAAAACTGGTTAAGTCACAAAGCTTTGCATGAAGGTGGGGCACTGCATTTTGATATGGGGGCAAAACCTAACTATACTAGGGGAGCATCCAAAAATGCTGCGCCATATTCTATGACAACAGATTTACAATCAAATATCAAGGTGAAATCGAACAAAAAGAAATAAGCATTTGAGTTATGATAAACTTTAGAAATCTAAAAGTAGGCCTTACCCTCTTTGGCTTGGCCTGTTCTTGTTCGATTTTCGCGCAAGATAATTGGAGACATACAGAAAATGACCGCAAGGTTGCTGTGGATGTTGATAGTATCAGCAAAGGTGGTTATACATTGATTTGGATTAATAAGGACAAAGATTTTAGTCCATCTTTAAAAGATCGGCTCATTTCGGCTTATTTTGAAAACTATCCCAAACTAGCCAAGAAATATAATAATAAGACCCTAAAAAAAGTGTCTTTTGTTATTGATCCAGACTACAAAGGTGTTGCTGCTACGGCTGGCGGAATAGTCCGTTACAGCCCGGGATGGTTTGCCAAAAATCCAGGTGATATTGACGTGGTTACCCATGAGGTAATGCATATTGTTCAAGCGTATCCTGATGGGGCCGGTCCGTGGTGGATTACGGAAGGGATAGCAGATTTTGTCCGATTTGATGATGGAATTGACAATGCAGGTGCAAATTGGAAGCTGCCAGATTATAGCGACAATCAGAAATACACCGATTCTTATCGCGTTACTGCCAGATTTCTCTATTGGATCAATACGCATGTAAAAAAAGACTTTGTTAAAAAATTGGATGCGGCAATGCGTAGCAAAAGCTATAACGATTCATTCTGGAAAGCACAAACTGGAAAGACGATCGATGAGCTATGGACGGATTACAGTAAAAATCCTAAAATATAATTCATAGGTGATGAATATAAAACGTTTGGCTTTTTGGGGACTACTTAGTATTCCATTTGTATTAAAGGCCCAGGAAACTAAGTTAGTCCAGTACGTTAAACCGCTTATTGGTACGGCGCGGATGGGTCATACGTTTCCGGGCGCTACAGTTCCTTTTGGTGCTATACAGTTAAGCCCGGATACGGATACGCTATCTTATGCTGTCAATGGCCGCTATAATGGTGATGTTTATAAATATTGTGCCGGTTATCAGTATGATGATCCTACGATTGTGGGATTCAGTCATACGCATTTTAGCGGTACCGGTCACTCCGATCTTGGTGATATACAGATTATGCCTACCCAAGGTAAAGTTCAGTTAAATCCAGGTACAGCTGATCGTCCTCAAGACGGTTATCGATCTCCATATAGCCATACAAACGAATTGGCCGAAGCCAATTATTACCGTGTTTTACTGGATAAACATCAGATTAAAGCAGAGTTGACGACGACCACGCGAGTGGGCATACATCGGTATACTTTCAACCAGTCTGATGCGTCACATCTAATTGTTGATTTAACTGCTGGGATCTATAATTACGAAGGAAAAAATGTTTGGACTGTTGTGAAAGTACTGAACGATTCTACGTTAGTCGGATACCGTCAGACAAACGGTTGGTCGAGAACCCGTACCGTGTACTTTGCTATAAAGACATCCAAAGCTTTTAAAAATTATGGCGCTAAATATGAAGATGGGAAATCTGTCTACAATGGTTTTTGGCGTAAGTTCGATCAACGCAATAATTTCCCCGATTTAGCAGCTCATAACATGAAGCTTCATTTGGATTTCGATACAAAGGCACATGAAGCAATACTGCTGAAAGTAGCTTTAAGTCCTGTAAGTATGAAGAATGCATTGGCCAATATGGAGGCTGAGGCTCCCGACTGGAATTTTGATGGGTACGTGAAGAAAGGCCAGGAGGCTTGGGAAAAGGAACTGCATAAGATAGAAGCTGAAATGTTGAACAAGGAAGATCTTGTCAATTTTTATACAGCGATGTATCATGCCAGCCTAATGCCGACGGTTTATATGGACGTTAATGGTGAGTATAAGGGCTTGGATCAGGAGGTGCACAGCGCCAAAGGTTTTACGAATTATACTTCTTTTTCGCTATGGGATACATTTCGGGCTTTTCATCCCTTGTTGAATTTAATCAACCCTTCTCGTAATGCAGATATTGTCGCATCCATGCTGGCTCATTATGACCAGAGTGTATTGAAGATGTTGCCCATCTGGTCGCATTATGCGAATGACAACTGGTGCATGAGTGGCTATCACTCTGTGTCTGTTATTGTTGATGCCATACTTAAGGGCGTCTATAAAGGTGATGCGGAGGCGGCGTTAGCGGCATGCGTTCAAACAGCAAATACGCGTCAATATGAGGGGATCGGTGCTTATATTGATAAGGGATATGTTCCTGCTGATGTATCGGGAACATCGGTTTCTAATACATTGGAATATGCGTACGACGATTGGTGTATTGCGCAACTGGCAAAAAAATTAGGAAAGGAAGATATTTACACGACTTTTTCCAAAAGAGCTGAAAGCTGGAAATCACTCTATGATCCCGCTATTGGATTTATGCGGCCCAAGGATTCAGCGGGTAAATTTCAGGAGAAATTTGATGTGCTGGATACACATGGACAGGGATTTATTGAAGGTAATTCATGGAATTACAGCCTGTATGTACCGCATCAGCCTACCGAAATGATGGCAGTCATGGGAGGTAAACAGCGCTTAGAGACTTATTTGGATTCTCTTTTTACAATGGAATTACCGGATAAGTATTTTGAGCATACAGAGGATATTACGCGAGATGGTATTATCGGAAATTACGTGCACGGAAATGAGCCTTCCCACCATGTGGCTTATTTATACAACATCACCAAGAATCCTTGGAAAGCTCAAGCACGTGTCAGACAAATCATCCGAAATCAGTACCATAATGGTCATGCGGGATTAGGCGGTAATGACGACTGTGGACAGATGTCGGCCTGGTATCTATTTACTGCACTGGGTTTTTATCCTGTTGCACCTGGGGAAGATAGTTATTGGATTGGCAGTCCTTTGGTAAAATCGGCAAAGGTAAATTTTGAAAATGGACGCAGCCTGTCTATAGTTGCCCATAATCAGTCTGAAAGGAATATTTACGTTAAATCCGTTTCTTTAAATGGGCGAAGATTAGCTGATCTGCGACTACCTTATAGTAGCATTGTAGATGGCGGTGAACTAGTCTTCGAGATGAGTAATAAACCGAAAAAATAGGAGCATTCCGGAAGGATGAAGCGATCAGGGTTATACAAAGGCATAGCGATCAGTTGTCTATTGTTGTTTTTAATATTACAATATCTCCTGATTGTGCAATCATATGAGATCAAAAGAAGCGAACTATTTTGGAAAGAAAAAAAGGAGATTAAGGTTGTTTACGATAGACATATTGCGAACGATAAGATCTTTCCAGGCGGTCAAAAACTTATCGATTCAACTTTAATCCCTCATTTAGATCGTTTAGAAGCATATTATCAGCATGATAACTATGCTTTTTTTAATCTGAAGGATAGTATTGCAACGGAGTTGATTTCCAAACTCCTAAATCACCCTGCAATGGACAGCCTTTTTAAGATCATCAAGTCTGAAGTGAATTTGGGACAAAATTTTGGTTATGCGATTGTACTGAGAGATGTGTCGGTGACTTTCGACGCGAAGAAGTTTATTCCGATAGTTGATTATGATGTTGATCAGTATACCCTTATTGGTGGTGAAGATCAATTTATTGATAAAGACAATCTTGTGTCATCAATTGCTATAAGTGCAAATAGTAAAAGGTCAAATCGTGTAGCTTTCACATTATACGTAGGTAATATTGATAAAAATGTTTCTGCTTTAAGATCCATTTTTCCACTATTATTATTGTCTGGTTGCTGTATCATCGGAATTATTAGCGTATACTGTTGGACTTACAATAATTGGATAAAGCAGAAAAGGATGGCTGAAATGGCTTCCGACTTTATAAATAATGTTACTCACGAGTTTAACACTCCGTTAACAACCATCCGAATTGGTTTGTCGAATATAGCCGTGAAGGTTTCTAGCGATGATAAAATGAAAATATCAACCACTTTGGAAACCATGATGCGTCAAATAAAGCGTTTAGATAGGTTAGTTAATAAAGCGATTGATTTAAGTGTGTTTAATCAGGAAGAAGTAGTACTTGAAGAACATTTTTTGGCGGAACTGTTGGATCATTTGGAACGAGATCTGACAATTTTAGCTTCAGAAAGCATCGGAATTCAAACTTTTGTGGATGAAGAAGTAAAAGGGATTAAAGTACTTGTCAATCCATTTATGTTTGTTACAGCATTGAATAATATAGTAGATAATGGTCTTAAATATAATAATGAGTCCATAAAGCAGATTCGTATTCATGTAGGACTGTATGAAAACAATACAATCCTGATGACTATACGTGATAATGGAATAGGCATTTCAAATAACGAATTGCCACATATATTTACGAAGGGATACCGTGTTAAAAGAGACGCTTCTCCTAACGGTCTAGGACTTGGACTTTTTTTTGTTAAAGAAGTTATGCGGATTCACAATTGGAAAATTGATGTTAAATCAGATATTAACAAGGGGACGACATTTTTTATTTTGATACCAATGATAAAATAGATGATAGGAGAATATGGACATATATTGCTGATTGAGGATGACGTTGATCTAGCCTCGATGCTCATTGACTATCTTACAAATTTTGGTTTTGATGTTAGTCATGCATTATCTGCCGAAGAAGGAATTTTATATTACAAAATAAATAAGTATAATATTCTTATCGTCGATATACAACTTCCCAAATCGGATGGGTTTCAATTTGTCGAGTATATATCGAAATTAAATAAAAACCAATTTTTTCTTTTCCTTACGGCTAGGTTATCAAAAACAGACCGTTTGAAAGGGCTTCATCTGGGGGGGAACGATTATATCACAAAGCCTTTTGATGTGGAAGAACTCTCGCTGAAACTTCAAAATTATAGCATAAAGCAGAGCACAGTTTTACCAAGCCAGCTTAATATTGGAGATATTAAACTCAATCCTCATTTACTATCAATAGAATTTAGTGATAGATCAAAGCAGGTTGTTTCGCCACGGGAGTTTGAACTATGGGCTTTCTTAGCTAACAAACCAAACGTTGTGTTGAAGAGAGAAGAAATTTTATTAGCGCTATGGGGAGACAGTGACTATTTCTTAGGCCGGAGCCTCGATGTTTTTATATGCAAAATCAGAAAAATGCTTAAAAGATCACGCTTTGTTGAAATTAAAACTGTCTATAAAGTTGGCTTTATTTTAGAAGTCAATATCGATAATTGTCATTAACAATCGATTAACAACTTTCTTTTCTCTTTCTTTATAATTTTACTAAAACGAATTAGTTCTTAAGCTCGTTGTTGTTCCGTGACGCTTATTTTTGAAGCGAGCTACTAACTCATTGACGACCAATTGTTGATTTAGTAAACCAATAACTAATATTATTTATGAAAAGAAAGGTGATTCCATTATTTCTTACGATTTCTGTATGTGGTACTTTTAGTTCGCATATGGATTCAAAAGCTGCAGCTAGCTACACCAATTTCCAACAAGAAGGTATTATTGTAGAAGGAACAGTTGTAAACAGTTCGACAGGTAAAGTCTTGCAAGGTGTTACAATTATTGTTAAGGCAAGCGGGAAATCCACAAAAACCGACGCCGAGGGTCGATACCGAATTGAAATTCCTTATAAGGATGCTCTATTGACCTTTTCATACGTTGGATTTCAACCTCAACAAATTATTGCGGGAGGTAGGACAACTTTACAAGTTAGTCTTGTAGAGGATGTAAAAGCATTAGAAGATGTGGTTGTTGTCGGGTATACGACACAGAAGAAAAGAAATGTGGTCGGTGCTGTTGCAACGATCACGACCAAGGATCTCGTTCAAAGTCCTGCAGCAAATATTAACAACATGCTGGCCGGAAGATTGCCGGGCCTAGTTGTTAACCAATATGCAGGTGGCGAACCTGGTGTAGATCGTTCTGAACTGTTTATCCGGGGTAAGTCTACATATGGGAATCAATCCCCTATTGTGATAGTCGATGGAATTGAACGCGACATGAGTTATTTGGCGCCAGATGAAATTGAGACAGTTTCGATTTTGAAGGATGCAGCGGCTACTGCTCCGTACGGAATAAGGGGAGCAAATGGTGTTATCGTGGTTACGACAAAACGGGGGCAATCTGCTGATAAGGCAACTGTTGATTTTAAAGCTTCCTATGGTTTAAATACACCAGCACAGTTGCCGATGCTTTTGGGATCTGCTGATTATGCAACGCTTTATAATGAGGCTTTAACGAATGATGCAAGGTTATCGGGTGGAAATATTGATAATTTAAAATTATTTAGTCAGGAGGCGATAGATAAATTTAGAAGCGCAAAGGGGGATAATTCTGATGGTCGAGGTTATAATTGGGATTATTTTGATTATATCTTCAGAACAGCGCCTCAACATGAATACAATCTATCCATACGAGGCGGGAATGATGTGGCGAAATATTTCGTTATGGGTGGATATATGGGGCAGGAAAATAATTATGATCATGTTGATTTATCGAAATATAATGTATCTCCTAAATTTCAGCGCTATAATTTCAGATCCAATATTGACGTCAACATCACAAAAAACTTGTGGGTTAAACTCAATTTGGGTGCGCGAATTACCAATCGAACATCACCCGGAACTTCTGCTAGTAGATTAATGACACTGGCGATGACGCAGCCACCGTATTTGCCTATTGTTCTTGACGCCAATAGTCAGCCTTCTACGCAGGGCTATCTGTTGAATAATCCCTCTGGATTGCTGTTTGGCAATCAAATTTATCGGTTTAATGTTCTTGGTGAATTGACTAGGTCTGGATATCATACGGAGAAAAATACGTATCTGGAAGGGAGTTTTGCTGTTGGCTGGAATATGGATTTCATTACTAAAGGCCTTTCTGTCGATGGCATATTTTCTTATGATGCTCGTGAACAACAGTGGGTTCGACGTGAACTTGGGACGTATAGTGAAGGCTATAGGGTGTATCCTAACTACGCCACCTTTCAACCTACAGATGGTATAGATCTATTTATGAACCCACAATACTATGAAGGGACTTATAGAAATGGGAACAAGTATACAGTGGATCAAACTGTTGGGAACTCATTTACGCAAAGTAGTCCATTTAATAGAACGTTCATTCAAGGAAAAATCAATTACAACCGGCTATTTAATGATAAGCATAATGTGACGGGGATGTTGCTTTTCAATCGCTCAAGCCAGTCTGTCTATGATGCGACAAATTCAAGAGCAAGTGTTGATATTCGTTATCAAGGTATGACAGGACAGTTTACCTATAATTATCTCGAAAAATATTTAGCAGAATTTAACTTTGGTTACAATGGGTCTGAAAATTTTATCGAAGGAAAGCGTTATGGCTTTTTTCCTGCGGGAGCATTGGGTTGGGTAATTAGTAAAGAGAAGTTTATGTCCACTACGAAAGACTGGTTGAGCTTTTTGAAGCTTAGGGCATCTATGGGACTCGTTGGGAATGATAAAATGCCCGGTGATGCCCGATTTGGATACTTGGCATTTTTCCAGGGGGGGGATGGTTATAGCTTTGGCGAACAGAATTTTAATAATGGGCTAAGTGGTGTGCGTGAAGGGCGTTTGGCAAACGAAAATATAACATGGGAGAAATCTAGAAAAACGAATATCGGTCTTGATATGGGATTTTTAAAGAACAAAATTAATTTTAGCATGGATGTCTTTGAAGATTATCGTTATGACATTATTACCGAATTAGGATCGGATGATATTGGTTTTCCAGGTGTGGTTGGAAAAACATCACCATTGATCAATATTGGAAAAGTCCGAAATCGAGGTATTGATATTGAAATGAGTTATTCGGATATGATCGGGGATAATCTTCGACTTTCGGTGAAACCTAATTTTACCTTTTCGAGGAACAAGTTGATCTACCGACAAGAAGTTCCACGCCAGTATGAGTATAGGCAGGCAACAGGTAAGCGACTTTATGAAAATTTTGTCTATGTTTTTGATCATTTTGTTAAAGATCAAACAGAGGCGGATCAAATTAATCAGAGTAATTTTCAGCCTTGGGGAAAAGTGGGGCCAGGTGATGTTATCTATAAAGATTTGAATGGTGATGGTAAGATTACCGACTTAGGAGATCGCACTGTTATGGGGAATCCAAGGAGCCCGGAGATTCAATTTGGTTTACCCATCTCTTTACAATATAAGGGATTTGATTTTAGCCTTCTGTTTCAAGGTGCATTAAATTCCTCCATCTTATTAAAAGATGCTGCAGTGTGGGATTTTCCAACTTTTGATCAGGACAAACTCGGTTCTGTTCGACCAATTCATTTGGGACGCTGGACCCCAGAAACTGCTGCAACAGCTACCTATCCCGCATTACATATCGGTAACTCAGAGAATAACAAAAATAGCAATAGCAGTTTGTTTTTATATGACGCCAAATATTTGAGACTTAAAAATATAGAGATTGGCTATAATCTACCGAAGGATCTTATTAAAAAAATTGGTTTGAACCAATTGCGTGTTTACGCCCAAGGAATGAATTTATTTACTTGGTCAGGTCTTAAGGATTTAAGTATAGACCCAGAGATGGGGAATACAAGTGGTTACTGGTACCCGATTTTGAAAGTTTACAACTTTGGGCTAAATCTTAATTTCTAACCTTATGAATGTGTAAATATGAAAAGAATTCTTTTTTTTATGGCAGTTGTTGTACTTTCTTTAATCGTAGGCTGCAACAAATATTTAGATAAATTACCTGATGATCAAATCAGGGAAGATGAGGTTTTTACTCGTTATGAGAAAGTTAATCAGCTAGTTACAGATGTTTATGCTAAAGCTAAGGGCGTAAATCAGCCTATTTCTTGGTTCTATCATTTTTCGAGTGCTGCAATAACTGATGAGGCAGAGGGATCGACAGTAGAGGGAAATATAACAAACAGATATAACAATGGTGATTGGAATATCAACGAATTGCCAGGAGACAATGGACAGTTTTGGAATAGTATGTTTGACGGCATCCGTAGAACAAACATTATTTTGGAAGGGATCAAAAAGTATAGCACGCCCGACGACATTTTGGAGCCGGGGTCATTGCCTATGCGCGTAGGAGAGGTTTACTTTTTAAGAGCCTACTTTCATTTGATGGCTGTTCGTATATATGGTGAAATACCTTATATAGACCATGTCATCACGGCCACTGAAAATATGAATTTCGAAAGAGAGTCGGTACATAAAGTTATCGATAAAATTATTGCTGATGCGACAGTAGCATATAATGCTGTCCCCGAAAGATGGGAGGGACAGAATTTCGGGCGTATTGATAAAGGTGCATGTCTTGGGCTGATTGCGGAGGCCCGTTGGATGGCCGCTACACCACTTTGGAATGGAGCTGCGGCAAAAGGCTATAATGGGACACGTAAGTTTGAATCCGAATATGCCACATATGATCCGCAGCGTTGGGTGAAAGCTAAAGAGGCCGCTAAGGCGGTTCTGGACAGCAAGGTTGCTGGAGCAAAACGTTATAGTCTTTATCAAAAGTATTCAAATACCGATTTTGGCGATAGTGGGGGGCAAAATACTAGCAATTCAACGGTTTACACTCGTCTATGGCAAATGTTTTATGATATGGAGGCCTTCAAAAATGAGTATGTACTATTCTTTACCCGCTACAAGGGCGAAGGTTGGTTTGGAGATGTATACCCGCCAAGCCGCGGCGGGGGGGCTCGCCAAATGCCGGTGCAGGAGCAGGTCGATGAATATGAGTATCTCTCTCCTGATGGTTTTGGTTATCCTATTTATAGTGGCAAGGCGAAACAAGATGGTTATGATGATGGCAACCCATATACTTCGGTAAAAAGAGATCCACGTTTTTATCGTGATATTATATTCCATGGAGCTGCATTTCGAGGAGCTAACAATAATCCTTCTCAGACTAATATTGCCAGTGGTGCTGATCAGATTGGCGCTAATAATGCGACCCGAACAGGATATTATTTACGAAAATTTTTGCAGGAAGCTTGGAATAAGAATGGGAGTGTTATCATCAGTGCGCCTCCAGTATGGCGTTTACCAGACTTCATTTACATTTACGCCGAAGCAGTTAATGAAGTTGATGGACCAACACAGGAGATCTATGATTTAATTAATCAGGTACGAGCTAGGTCTTTTATGGCGCCCATGCCTTTGACAACACTTGCTGATAAAAATTTGATGCGTGAGTACATTTATCGTGAACGAAGGGTTGAATTCTTTTACGAGAACAAGAGAGCCTTTGATAGTCGTTTGTATCTAGAACCAAGTAGTTCGGCGGAGAAATCTAAATATCAAACCTTTACTGCATCAGGTAGTACGAATAACGAACGCAGTGTTAATTATTGGAAAAATGGTAATACAAGCTATCCGAAACTTCAGAATATGATTAATGGTATGCGGGCTGTCGAAGACGCAAATGGTAAAATTCAAATTGGAGATAAGCGTTATCGAATG
Organism: Sphingobacterium sp. UBA3549; assembly: GCF_002376635.1. Lineage (NCBI taxonomy): Bacteria > Pseudomonadati > Bacteroidota > Sphingobacteriia > Sphingobacteriales > Sphingobacteriaceae > Sphingobacterium > Sphingobacterium sp. UBA3549. The sequence continues at coordinate 64,306 of NZ_DFOE01000017.1, forward strand.
GAGCGTTTCTTTGTAGAAAGTAGGGTCTTTACGGCGCCAACTCACTATCTGTTTCCTATATTAAATTCAGAGATCCAAAAGTCTCCCTCCTTGGGTCAGAATCCTGGATGGTAGTAGTTAAAATGAAAATCCCACATCATTTGATTGTGGGATTTTTTGTAACCATCTTGTGAAAAACAGCTGGTCAATCCGTTATATTTAAATTTCTTCCCTATATTTACTAATACGTTTTAGCTTTTTTCTTAATGACGTTCAACCCAAAAGCATAAATATGTTTAATATTAAAAAACTTACAGGTAGCATTCTTTTTCTATGCGCTATTCATGCAGCTATGGCGCAGCAGCCCTCACCGGTTGATTTTGTGAATCCTCTGATCGGTACCGAATCGAAGTATGAATTGTCTAACGGGAATACCTATCCTGCGATCGCAAGGCCATGGGGTATGAATTTCTGGACACCACAGACGGGCAAGATGGGAGACGGCTGGGTATATACTTACACTGCAGATAAAATCAAAGGGTTCAAGCAAACCCATCAACCAAGCCCTTGGAATAATGATTATGGGCAGTTTTCAATCATGCCTGTCACGGGAACTCCGCAATTTGATCAGGAGAAACGAGCAAGCTGGTTTTCACATAAAGCCGAAATTGCAAAACCTTACTATTATAGTGTTTATCTCGCAGATCACGATGTAACAACTGAATTGTCTCCGTCGCAACGAGCGGCAATCTTCCAGTTTACCTTTCCTAAAACAGATAGTGCTTATGTTATCGTCGATGCCTTTGATAAGGGCTCTTATATTAAAGTAATTCCTCAGGAAAATAAGATCATCGGTTATTCAACAAAGAATAGCGGCGGCGTTCCGGACAATTTTAAAAATTATTTCGTCGTTACTTTTGATAAACCTTTTTCCTACAAAGCTGCTGTTAAAAGCGGCGCGATAAGAACAGATGAATTGGAAATTCAGGATAATCACGCCGGAGCAGTCGTTGGCTTCCCTTCCCTAAAGAGAGGCGAGAAAGTCATTGCTCGGATCGCTTCCTCTTTTATAAGTTTTGAACAGGCAGAAATTAATTTGAAAGAAGTTGAGTCGAAGACATTTCAACAGGTTATTGACGAAGGTAAAGCACAGTGGAATGACGTTCTGGGACGTGTACAAGTTGAAGACCATAATATTGACAGGCTGCGTACATTTTATTCCTGTCTGTACCGATCAACACTTTTCCCTAGAGATTTTTCGGAGATCGACGCAAGGGGTAACCGTATTCACTATAGCCCCTACAATGGCCAGGTGTTACCTGGAGAAATGTTTACAGATACAGGTTTTTGGGACACATTCCGCAGTTTATTTCCGCTATTGAATTTATTATACCCTTCTATGAACGATCGTATGCAAGAAGGCTTGGTAAATGCTTATAAAGAGAGCGGTTATCTTCCTGAGTGGGCTTCGCCAGGACACCGCGCATCGATGATTGGAAACAATTCTGCGTCTATTGTCGCGGATGCGTTAATTACTGGTCGGAAGGGATATGATAAAGAGTTATTGTGGGAAGCATTGAAACATGGCGCCAATAATGCCTATCCCAAACACACATCTACTGGCCGTTTTGGTTATGAATACTATAACAAATTAGGCTATATACCCGCCGATGTAAAGGTCGACCAAAATGTAGCGCGTTCGCTGGAGTATGCGTATAACGACTGGTGTATCTATGAGTTTGGTAAAATGTTGGGTAAACCCCAGGCGGAAACAGCTATTTATGCCAAACGGGCAATGAACTATAGAAATCTGTTTGATCCAAGTACTAAACTGATGCGCGGAAAAAATGCCGACGGTTCATTCGTTCCCAATTTTGACCCGAGTGCTTGGTCAAGAGAATATACGGAAGGAAATGCTTGGCATTGGAGTTTTTGTGTATTCCACGATCCTCAAGGTTTAATTGATTTAATGGGTGGTAATAAGTCATTTGTATCCATGTTGGATACCGTATTTGTTATTCCGAGTTATGAGGGGATGAAGAGTCGCGGTATGATACACGAAATGCGTGAGATGCAGGTGATGAATATGGGGCAGTATGCGCATGGTAATCAGCCGATTCAACATATGCCCTACCTCTATAATTATGCTGCAGAGCCATGGAAAGCACAATATTGGGTACGCAAAATAATGGATAAACTCTATTTGCCCACACCGGATGGCTATTGTGGAGACGAAGACAATGGGCAGACCTCGGCGTGGTATGTTTTTTCTTCATTGGGATTTTATCCCGTCTCACCCGGATCAGGAGAATATGTGATCGGTTCTCCACAATTTGATAAGGTGACCCTAAGTCTTGAAAACGGTAAAAAAGTGCTGATTGAAGCGAAGCAAAAGGAGGGAAATCAGGTTTATGTGGACCAACTTTCCTGGAATGGAAAACCTTATGACAGGAATTATATCCGTTATAAAGACTTACTGCAGGGCGCCAACCTTCAGTTCAAAATGAGCGATGCCCCAAATAAAAATAGAGGTACAAAAAAAGAGGACGCTCCGTATTCCTTTAGTCGTGAAAAGATAAATAAGTGATAAAATTGCTACAGCAATAAGTTCGCTAATCCTTAATCTATACGAAAATTTAGCACTTCATTGAACGTTAAAAGTTCTTAACAATCGATGAAAATTGAGTTGTATTTGAAAACCATGATAGTTAATTTTGAGGCTGTCATGGTTTTTTTACATGAATACAATAATCTTGGGTATTTAAAATCATACCTTTGTGGTTCTTAATTAGAATATGTTAGGTAAAATATTTCATTTATTAATACTCTTTGCATACCTTAATTTGTTGACGTATGATTCTTTCTCGTCGGCAACGGGACAGGTTGTGCATGCGGGTGAGACTATTGTGGAGTATTTTTTAGATGATGTATTGGATTTGGATCCTATTCAATCTTCCCATGAGGAAAAAGTGCTGTTGCAGGACGATTATCGCATATTTGCCGTCAATAGTCAAGTGTTACCAATATTCATTTTTGTTTTCGGTATTGTTTTTACCGCTTTATGCTTTGCAAAGGATGACGAACATCCTTTTTACCGTTCTAAAACCATCTGTCGGCCGGGTTACTATCGGTTCCTATACCGGTTTCGACCGTTCTAACTATTTTCTATTTATCTTTTCATTTAAAGCTACATTTCATTAAAGTTGAAAAGTATGACAGTTTTTGTGCGTCATACGACCGAGGTTATAGCGTACAACTCAGACTTGATGAAGTTATCGTAGTCCCTTTGCTTACATGATCCCTTCAGTCATTGAAATTTAATGGCTAGCAAGAGAATTTAACATTTTACATTTTATTATCGTTTGAAATACCCATGTCTGGTAAACGCCTACATGGATGAAAATTAATTGGGTATTCCATAGTGACCACTAAAAAGAAGATTATTTCCCTATGAACAAATTACGGATACTGTGCCTTTTACTTGGTGCGGTTGGGATGCTGGCATCATGCCGCTCCTCTAATGCTAACGCTGATCAGAAAGAAGAACTCAAAAATATCCCTGTTGCATCTTTGATGGTGATGGACACCACTGTTTACCAGGAGTATATTGCTGATGTTCAAGCCTTAAAAAACGTCGAGATTCGCTCTAAACTGAATGGATTTTTGGATAAAATCTATGTTGATGAAGGCGTCTGGGTAAAGAAAGGACAGCTATTATTTAAATATAATAATGAGGAATACCGTTCAGAATTAGCCAAAGCCAAAGCACAGTATGATAATGCTATTGCCGAATCTCAAAAGATAAAACTGGAGATGGAACGAACTCAAAAATTGGTTGACAAGAATATTGTGAGCCCTTCGGAGTATAATCTATTAAAGATTCAGCTAAAAGCGTCCAATTCTAAAATAGAGGAAGCTCGTGCGTTGGTTAATCAGGCACAGACAAGATTGGATTATACGGTTATACGGGCTCCTTTTGACGGCCGTATAGACCGTATTTTACTACGTGAGGGATCTCTTTTGACCGAAGGAAGTTTGATAACAACAATCTCTGACCTCAGCAAAGTGAATGTTTATTTTGATATTTCTGAACGGGAGTATCTAGCACTTATGCGCGATAAGCTGAATGGCAAAGAAACGCAAAAGTCGGTGAAATTAATTTTAGCCAATGGTGAGCTTTATCCACATGAAGGAATTGCGCATCTTGTTGAAAGTGAGTTTGAAGCCAATACAGGATCGATTGCCCTTCGGGTCCAATTCCCAAATGCCGAACATATCCTAAAACACGGTGCAACTGGTAAGATCGCGGTACCTATGGAGACAGGAGAGCACACTTTTGTACATCAAAAATCAGTATTTGAGATTCAGGATAAGACCTATGTGTATACACTACAGGCAGATAGTACCGTTAAAATGACACCTTTTAGTGCAGGCCCCCGTGTGGGCCATTATTACATTGTGGACGGAGGTTTGGATTCCAATGCCAAAGTTGTTTATGAAGGAGTGCAAGGACTGCGGAGTGGAATGAAGATTAATCCAAAAATGAGGAAATTGTAGCGGAGGATAGATTATGTTTGAAACATTTATAAAACGGCCTATACTGTCGTTGGTTATTTCGGTGTTTATTACACTTTTGGGTCTGTTGGCCTTATTTACATTGCCCATTACACAATTTCCGGATATTGTTCCACCTTCTGTAGTCGTCAATGCCAATTACACAGGAGCTAACGCCGAAGTGAGTACAAATGCAGTTGCTATTCCTTTAGAAAAGGCAATTAACGGTGTTGCAGGGATGACTTACATGAACTCGGTGTCTACCAATAACGGGAGCACAGTGATTCAGATCTTTTTCGAAGTCGGCACGGATCCAGATATCGCTGCTGTAAACGTACAAAATCGCGTTACAACAGTATTGGATGAACTACCCGAGGAAGTAATTAAAGCAGGGGTTACTACAGAGAAAGAGGTCAATTCGATGTTGATGTATCTGAATGTTTTTACGGACGATGAAACGGCAGATGAAAGATTCATTTACAACTTCGCGGACATTAACATTCTAAAGGAACTTAAACGTATTGAGGGGGTTGGACTTGCTCAGATTATGGGGATGCGCGACTATGCGATGCGTGTTTGGGTTAAGCCTGACCGTATGGCAGCTTATAATATTTCTGCTGAGGAGGTGGTTGCTGCATTACGCAAACAGAATATAGAGGCCGCGCCAGGTCAAACAGGTATCAGCTCGGATAAAATGCGTAATATGCAACAATATGTTTTGCGTTATCCGGGTAAATTCACTGAAATTGAGGAATATGCTAACGTTCCTATTCGCGCCACGGCAAATGGCTCCATTATTCGTATAAAAGACGTTGCCGATGTTGAATTTGGCTCATTAGATTACGAAATGGTGTCAAAGACCGATGGTCGGCCCTCGGCTTCCATCATGTTAAAGCAATTGCCTGGATCAAACGCACAGGAGGTTATTCAGCGTGTGAAGGATCGGATGGCAGAGCTGAAACAGACCCAGTTCCCGACCGGCATGACCTATACGATGGGATATGATGTGTCGCGGTTTTTGGATGCTTCAATATCCTCTGTTATCAAAACCTTATTAGAGGCATTCCTTTTGGTTTTTATTGTGGTATTTATCTTTTTGCAAGATTTTAGAGCCACAATTATCCCTATTTTGGCCGTGCCCGTGTGTTTGATTGGCGCACTATTTTGTATGCAGATGCTCGGTTTCTCCATCAATCTGTTGACCTTATTTGCATTGGTATTGGCGATAGGAATTGTGGTAGATAATGGTATTGTTGTCGTGGAAGCTGTGTATGCCAAAATGGAAGAGGAACATCTCCAACCCATGGAGGCAACATTGGAAGCCATGAAAGAAGTTGGTGGTGCCGTTGTGGCCATCACCTTAGTTATGTCGGCTGTTTTTGTTCCAGTAGCCTTTCTTTCAGGACCGGTCGGAATATTTTATCGTCAATTTTCGCTGACACTCGCAGCAGCTATTGTTATTTCTGGAATCAACGCTTTAACATTGACTCCTGCGTTGTGTGCACTTTTCCTAAAATCGCCACACGACCGTAAACCAACGAATAACTGGTTGGACCGTTTCTTTAAAAAATTCAACCAAATCTATGATAAAACAGCCTTTGGCTATAAAGGTATTTTGGTAAAAACGAGTGCAAGGCGCGGACTGACACTTCTTTTGTTGGGAGGATTTTTTGTAGCAACTTGGGGCAGTAGTGCCATCTTACCCTCTGGATTTATTCCAACAGAAGATCAAGGGATGATCTATGTCGCGGTAACGACACCGCCGGGTGCAACTGTAGACCGCACAGAACGCGTTTTGGATAAAATTGACTCCGTATCAAGAAAGCTTGATATTGTTGAAACTGTTTCTACCTTGTCAGGATATAGTATTGGCACCGAAGTATCAGGAGCTTCCTACGGAATGGGTATGATTAACCTTAAGCCTTGGAAAGAGCGGGACCAGACTGTCGATGATGTCATTAAGGAGCTACGCGATAAAACCAAGGATTTTGCTGATGCACAGATTGATTTCTTTCCGCCGCCAACGGTGCCGGGATTTGGTAATTCGTCGGGTTTTGAGTTGCGACTTTTGGATCGAAGTGGTAATGAGGATCTCAATAAAACGGCGGAGGTGCTGCAGAAGTTTATGGACGATATGGAGAAAAGCGAGGTCCTTCAGGATATCAGCTCCAGCTTTGATGTGAACTTCCCGCAATATATGCTGAAGGTTGACTACGATATGGCTGCAAAAAAGGGGATATCAGTAGAAAATGCTATGAATACCCTGCAGACCTTGATGGGAAGTCTTTATGCAACAAACTTTATTCGCTATGGACAAATGTATAAAGTGATGGTTCAGGCTGGCCCCGAATATCGCCAACGGCCAGAAGATGTATTGCGCCTATATGTAAAGAATGAGACAGGTGAGATGGTACCTTACAATGCCTTTATTTCCATGGAAAGAATTTATGGGCCTGAACAAATAACGCGTTATAATATGTTTAGTTCAGCCATGATCACAGGGCAGTCTTCAGCAGGTTTCAGCTCAGGTCAAGCCATTGAAGAAGTGGAGAAAATTGCTTCTTCTTTGCCGCAAGGCTATAGTATTGAATGGTCGGGTATGACCCGTGAGCAAAAGATTTCTGGAAACCAGGCTTTGTATATTTTTGCCCTATGTCTTCTATTTGTCTACCTGTTGTTATGTGCGCAGTATGAAAGCTTTCTGTTGCCTTTACCGGTTCTCCTCTGTCTTCCGGCAGGGATCTTTGGTGCATTTATTTTCTTGAAAGTCTTCGGATTGGAAAACAATATTTATGCGCAGGTAGCATTGGTGATGCTGATTGGTTTGTTGGGTAAGAACGCTATCCTGATTGTGGAATATGCCAATTTGAAATATAAGCAGGGAATGGATATCGTGACAGCTTCAATTGAAGGAGCGGTAGCCCGTTTGCGTCCCATATTAATGACTTCCTTTGCATTTATAGCAGGTTTGATTCCTTTAATGATGGCCAGTGGAGCCGGAGCATTGGGCAATCGGAGTATTGGTACCGCTGCGGTAGGCGGGATGCTTATCGGAACCATACTTGGGATTCTTGTCATCCCTGGATTAGTGATTTTATTTTCAAAAAAGGATAATAAGAAACAAGTGGTCAAACAAGCGTCTTTAGTCATAGCCGCACTTATTTTATTGGGTAGTTGTTCGGTGCCTAAAAAGGCCCATCAGCCCGAGAAAGTAAATGTACCGACCTCATTTTCCAAAAACATTTCGCCGGATAGTTTAAATGTAGGCCGCAGGTCCTGGAAGGAAATCTTTAGGGATCCAAAATTAGTTTCTCTGATTGATTCTGCTTTGCTGAATAATATGGATATTCGTCAATCGATCTTGCGACTGGAATCTGCACAAGCTTATTTTAAACAGCGTAAGGCGGCATTAGGGCCAACCGTTGAAGCTGCAGTGGAAGGTGGAATACGGAAATATGGACATTATACAGAATCGGGAATAGGTAACTACGATTCAAATTTTTCGGAAAACCTGAAAAGTGATGAAAAATTGCCTGAGCCCTTTATTCCAGATTATTTTATAGGACTTCGCTCCTCCTGGGAGATTGACCTTTGGGGAAAGTTGAAGAGCCAAAAACAAGCAGCTTATTTTGGCTTTTTAGCTGAACAGGAAGGTAAGCGCCTTTTAGAAACAGAGCTGGTCTCCAATATTGCCACGGCTTATTATGAACTGATAGCGTTGGACCAAAAAATAAAGGTATACGATCGGAATATTGCCTTGCATAAAAATGCATTAGAAGTTGTTGAGGTAAAAAAGGATGCTGGTTATGCAACAGAATTATCTGTACAGCAATTTAAGGCTTTATTAGCCAACTCCAAAGCGGCCAAGGAGCAGTTACTTCAAGAGATAGCTTTGTGGGAACATCATATCAATGGATTACTGGGACGCTTTTATCAACCGATTGTAAGAAGTACCTATACCGAAAATGCAGATTTATATCATGCCATGCAATTTGGTACACCAGATGACCTCGTGAATCAACGTCCGGATATTAAAGCTGCCTATCTCAAGGTGATTGCATCGTCAAACAGCCAAGAAGCTTCACGTCTGGCATTTCTACCTTCTGTTGCAATAAGTCCATTTGTAGGATTACAGAGCTTTAGCTTTGGTAAGCTATTTAACTTGGATAGATCTATTGCTTATAATCTTTTTGGCGGTATCACACTTCCTTTATTTAATCAAAGACAGCTTAAAACGCAGTATGAGATTGCTAAAGCAGACTATGGAATAGCATTTGTGGACTATGAAAAAACGGTTTTAAATGCTTACAATGAGGTTTCTAATGTAATTATGACGCAAGAGGCAATCGTCAAACGACGTAATTTCGTAGATGAGCATGTTCAGGCATTGGAATTATCTATTGAAGCTGCCCAAGAGCTGTTTATTGCCGGGAGGGTGTCATCATTGGATGTTGTGACGGCTCAAAAAGAATCTTTGGAAGCCCAAGTTGGAAAAGTGGAGCTGGAGAAAGAGAGTACGTTAAACCAGATTCTACTCTATAAAGCCCTAGGAGGGGGCTGGCAATAAGATTTTTATTTCAATAGGAAAACTATTTTTCATGCGATAAAGAATTAACTTGTTAATTCTTGGACCCAAAAAGGTCAGGGAAAGAGGCCGTCGTGAGACGTCCTCTTTTTTTTCTGATAGTCCTTCATGTTAGAGGGTAGAAAGAACATTAAGTTTGTTGTCATTGCTAATGGTCGCTGCAAAGTCATGCATGTTTTGTAGTTATTTTTATGTAGTTTAGGCAACAGAATGTTGAACCGATTTAGTATGTTGCAGCGCATTTTTCTTTTCCTACTTTTCTTTCATTTTAGTATTTACCTATCTGCCCAAGTGACTTCGGATAGTATTGGCGTTTTACAACGTTTGGAATATTTAATGGACAACCAAAAGATTTACGTCAAAAATCGTGAAGATAAGCTGGAAAAACTGAAACAAGAAGCAAAAGCTCTCGAAAGTAATCCTGCTGAATTTTTGAAGAAAAACTACGAAATCTTTGAAAATTATAAGAAATTTGATTCTGACGCAGCACTTTCTTATATTTTACTGTGTCAAAAACTGGCTCCGCTAGATAATGATTCTTTACAGGCAGTGATTCATCTCGATTTGGCATGGGTATATTCCACTATCGGAAGATACATCGAAGCCGCACAATTATTGAAGCAAGTCGAGTCAGCTCATCTTGGCAGGGATCTCCTGGCAAAGTATTATGATACCTACAGCTCTTTCTATAGCCATTATGGTCAGAGCAATAATCGATCAGAGTATTATCAGGCAAGTGAAAAGTACCGTGATTCATTGTTGACGGTACTGCCAAAGTCTTCCTTGGAATATCGTACCACCATTGCCATAAAAACGTTGTTCAACGGTAATCGTGAGGATGCTAAAAGACAACTGTTAATGCTTTGGAATGAAAACAAGAAGGATGTTGAGCAGCGCGCCCTGATAGCGTATTTTATGGGACTCATATATAAGTATGAGAAGGATATAAAAAGTCAAATCTATTATCTTTCCATATCGGCGAGTGCTGATATTGAAATGGCTAATCGTGACAACGCATCTTTTCACGACCTCGCCCTAACATATTATGATCAGCAAGATTTTGACCGAGCTTTTCAGTTTATCGAAAAAGCAATTGACGATGCAATGTTATGTAAAGTCCGGTATCGGATTATCGAAGGTACCTCTTCATATCCTATCATCAATGCAGCCTATCAGCAGAAAATCAGTAGTCAAAATAAGCAGTTGGTTGGCTTAGTTGTTATCGTCAGTATTTTATTGATTGGTGTCATCATTGCACTCCTTATTATTTATAGACAGGTGCAACATTTGCGAAGAATACGATCACAGCTTTCAGCAACAAATCAGCAGCTTCGATCATTAAATAAAGAAATTAATCAGACTAACCTTAAATTATCGGAATCCAACCACATCAAAGAAGAGTATATTGCTCAATTTTTTGATATGTGCTCCAGCTATATCGATAAAATGGAAGATATTAGAAAGGTTTTATTAAAGAAAGCTACAAATCAACAATGGGATGCTCTTCGTGAGCAGTTGAAGTCAACACAAATGGAGGAACGGGAGGTAAAACAACTGTATGTTAATTTTGATCGTATTTTCTTAAACTTATATCCAACCTTTGTTGATGAATTCAATGCTTTGCTCCAGGAGGACGAGAAGATATACCCCAAAAAGACAGAGCTGTTAAATACCGAACTTCGCATCTTTGCCTTAATTCGATTGGGCATTGATGATTCGGTAAAGATTGCAAGCTTCCTGCGTTATTCTCTTCGGACTGTTTATAATTATAGAACAAAGGTACGTAATAAAGCTGCCGGAAATCGGGACGCCTTTGAAGCTGCTGTCTGCCAGATTGCGGTAATTGACCGTGCGTAGACGCAGTTTTCTATACCGAAAAACAGTTGATAATTCGATTCTTTCGCTTATTTAGGTACTTTTTAAAGCGCTCTGGTTTTTGTATTAATCTTATTATTAGGTTGTTGTGTTTTTTAACCGGTACTTTTTAAGTACTCGCTCTTTTTTCTGTATCAAGGCGACCTTAGTTTTGTTTTGAGCAATGAAGCAGGGGAAACTCATTGCCATTTTTGGAATAACCAAAAGATGAAACAATAACCAATTTTTTATTTCATATGATTTACTTTACACGAAAAGTTGCCTTTTCTATGGGGTTGGCTTTCCTGTTCACCTTGATGAATTTGGTGTTTGCCCAAGACCGGATCCAAATCAGTGGACGTGTCCTGGATGCCAATGATCAGAAACCACTTTCTGGGGTAACCATTACACAGAAGGGAAGTAGCAATGCAGTCTCCAGTAACGGAGATGGGCGTTTTCAAATGTCAGCTAGTACGGGCAGTACACTCCAATTTACATTTGTTGGATACGATACCAAAGAAGTGCCTGCCAATAGTACCATGGTGGTCCAATTAAACTCTTCTACCAATGTGCTTGAGGACGTCATTGTAATCGGTTATGGTAGTGTGAAAAGAAAAGACGTGACAACTGCAATTTCTTCTGTCTCTACCAAAGATCTAGAGAAGAGACCCGTTACTAATTTTGGCCAAGCTATTCAAGGCAAAGCGGCCGGGGTAACTGTTATTCAGCCGAGTGGTCAACCAGGTGCAGCACCTCAAATACAAATTCGCGGAATAACATCTTTTAATAGCAATACTACTCCTTTGTATGTCGTTGATGGGGTTCCTGTTGAGGATATTAAATTCTTGTCACCAAATGATATAGTGGATATCCAAATTCTAAAGGACGCTTCATCCGGCGCCATTTATGGTTCTCGCGGTTCGAATGGCGTTATTTTAGTAACGACCAAGTCCGGTAAAGCTGGTGAAGCAAAAATAACGCTTGGAACACAATGGACAGCCAATGTTGTCAATAACACTGTCCAGGTTTTAAATACCAGCCAATACAAAGATTTACAGGATGAGATCGGCCTAGTCAATCTTCCGGAAGGATTGTTGGATCAGACCGACTGGTTTAAAGAGACCTACAAAACAGGGATTCAGCAAAACCATCAAATATCAATTTCGGATGGTAATGAGAAAATCCGTTACTATCTGGGTGGCGGTTATTTGAATGAAAAAGGGACATTACAAGGCTCGTTCTTTAGACGGTATAATTTCCGTGCTAATATTGACAATCAGGTTCGAAAATGGTTAAAGGTCAATGCGAATATCAATTATTCGGATAACAATGATAATGGCATTACCTCGGGCTTGGGATCTAATCGTGGCGGTGTTGTTACCTCCGTGATTACAACACCCACTTATGCGCCGGTATGGGATCTAGCAAATCCGGATCGATTCTATAATAATTTCTATGGGATCAGCAACATCACCAGTCCTTTGGAAAACTTAGCGCGGACAAAAAATAATAATAACCGAGAAAATCGGATTGTCGCCACAGGAAGTGCATTGGTTTCTTTTATGCCCAACTTCACTTGGAAAACTTCGTTTTCATTCGATCGAAGATCGGGCATTATGACTACCTTCCTGGATCCTTGGACCACAGCATGGGGAAGAAATCAATTTGGCGAGGCCTCCGACATGCGTAATACAAACACCGTATTAACTTGGGATAATATCTTAACGTATAGCAAAAGCTTTGGTAAGCATAATCTGGAAGCAATGGGTGGTTCTTCCTGGACAGATTCTAAGTACGCTAGAAGTGAGATTTTTGGCTCAAACTATGCAAATGGCATCATTGAAACGCTGAATGCTGCCAATAAGATTTCTTGGGACAGGACAGGATCTACGGCATCAAACTGGGGAATTATGTCCTATTTTGCTCGCGCCATGTATAATTATGATGGCAAGTATTTAGTGACTGCGAATATGCGTGCAGACGGTTCGTCGAAGCTTAGCCCAGAACACCGTTGGGGATATTTTCCATCGGTTTCGGCTGCATGGAGAATTTCTTCGGAAGACTTTATGAAAGATATTGCCTGGATTAATGATTTTAAAATTCGCGGTGGATGGGGACAAACGGGTAACCAATACGGATTAGGCGATTATGCGTATCTGCAATTAAGCGGTATCCAGCGTCAACAGTGGTTTGTCGAAGGAAAAGAAAATTCATTGCCCAATATCAACAAACCAACAATCTTACGAGCGAAAGACCTGACTTGGGAAACAACAAGTACCACCAGCATAGGTTTTGATATCACCATGTTGAGCAATAGATTAACCGTCAGTGCAGATTATTACAACAAGGATACCAAAGATCTTTTAATGAATGCAAGTCTACCTGCAGGACAGCAAGCAAACACGATCCAGAGAAATGGCGGCCGTCTGAACAACCATGGTTTTGAATTTGCGGTGAATTCAAAGAATCTGACCGGGAATTTAACTTGGAACACAGATTTTAATATTTCTTTCAACAGAAATAAACTACAGCAATTGGATTTACAACAGGTGTATTATGATGTCAAGACAAACGATTATGTCAATGACTTCGTGGTAAAAAATGAGCCGGGGAGATCGCTTGCAGGATTCTACGGTTATCTATCAGATGGTGTAAATCCTGAAACGGGTGAACTCATGTATCGTGACCTGAATGACGATGGTAAGATTTCATCAAGCGACCGTACCTATATCGGTAATCCGCTTCCAAAGTTTGTGTACGGTATGACAAACAGCTTCTCTTATAAGAATTTCGATCTAAGTATATTCATTCAGGGGACTTATGGCAATGATATCTTCAATGCCAGTCGTATGGAAACAGAAGGAATGTATGACGGTCGCAATCAAACAACAGTGGTATTGGATCGTTGGCGGATACCTGGACAAATTACGCATGTTCCAAAAGCAGGTTTCGATATGAAAAACTCAAGCTATTTCGTCGAAGATGGCAGTTATCTGCGCATGAAAAATGTTTCTTTGGGTTATTCTATCACGCCTGAAAAACTGAAACGGATTGGTATCAACAAAATTCAGCCTTATCTATCCGTAAGTAATCTATTTACCTTGACCAAATATTCGGGCATGGATCCGGAAGTAAACCAATATTCTGGCGGATCCGATGCTAGAATCCAAGGTATTGATTGGGGAACCTATCCGCAGAATCGTTCATTTGTTTTAGGTCTTAATATTGAGTTTTAATTGTCTGTATCATGAAAAAATATATAAGTAATACGCTTTCTTTGCTAACGGGCTCTTTGTTTTTATTTTCCTGTTCGCTGAATCGTGATCCGCTTTCGGATTATTCGGATGTGAGTCAGGGTAAAACAGAGACAGGAACACAGGTTGTTTTTAAAAATAGGACCGAAGTGGAAACCTATTTGGCTGGAATATATCAACAGATGAAAGATCGACAAGAGCATTGGTACCTCGACCTGCTCTTGATTGGAGATTCGCACGCCGACAATTCCTATGCTGGAACGACCGGAGCGGAAGTTTTACCTTTTGAGAACAATTCTATTGAAGGTTCTAATTCTGTCGTTGACCGCGATTGGGGAAGATACCTGGAAGACGTTGGACGCGCAAATCGCTTGATCATTTATGTGGATAGTGTCGCCGATAAATCGCTGAGCGATACAGATATTAGAACGTATAAGGCACAAGCAAAACTATTCAGAGCATTGGCCATGTTTGATATGGTCCGTATATTCGGATCGATCCCTGTGATTACCACCATTGCCCCCGATATTACCGGAGATAATGTCAATGAAGTTTATCCACAGTATTTTCCAAAACAAGCTACCGAAGAAGAAGCTTATAAGCAGATTGAAAGGGATCTGCTAGATGGATTGGCTGATGCACCTACTAACAATAACGGCAATAAGACCTTATTTACTAAATCCGTAGCGCGTGCTATGTTGGCAAAGATCTATGCCGAAAAACCAATTCGGGATTATGGTAAAGTCGTTCAATTTGTTGATGCCCTGACTGCAGATGGCTTTGACCTAAATCCTAATTACTCAGATTTGTATGCGATGAACGCAAGCAATACGGATCTTGCACAACGTAATACGAAAGAATCTATTTTAGAAGCACAGTTTACAGCTGGAGGCGGTAATTGGGCCACCTGGATGTTTGGACGTGATTTGTCCAATTATGATAATAACTTTACCTGGGCAAAATGGGTAACTCCGTCTCGGGATTTGATACAGACCTATACGAATGAGGGAGATCAAATTCGTTTGGGCCAATCGATCGTTTATTATTCAACAACCTGGAGTAATTATTATCCTTCAAATAATTACCCATTCATGTTTAAGTTGCGGTCTGCATTTAATAGTATTGTTAAACTTCGTTACGCTGATCTATTGTTGTTGAAAGCAGAAGCATTAATTCAACAGGGATCAGATTTATCTGGAGCTGCCGACATTATAGACAAAATTCGTACGCGCGTTAAACTGCCTAAATTATCTGCAGCGGTACGTTCAAATAAGGATGCTTTATTGGATGCTTATTTGAAAGAGCGCCGACTAGAATTGGCTTTCGAAGGACAGCGTTGGTTTGATCTTGTGCGCTTAGACAAGGTAGAGCCAGTTATGAATGCTGTTTATGCAAAAGACGCAGGGAGAAAAGCTCAGGTATACCCTTTTACAAAAAACTCTTACCGCCTGCCGATCCCGCAACCAAAAATTGATCAGAACCCTAACCTCGTTCAGAATCCAGGCTATTAATTGATTTAACAATGGGAAGTCCCTTCCGATGGACGGGAAAAAAAACTAACAGATGAAACGCAATAATAAAAAAACTATGATATATACATTCTTGTTGTCCTGTCTCGTGACGGCAACATCTTGTAACCGTGACAGCTATACACCTTCACAAGGTGAAGATATTAAAAAAAGTGGTGATGTTACCATTTATACCACGACAGGCAGTCGGTCTTTGGATTTTGGAAAGCGCTTTGTTGATTTCAGCTCCAAATTTAATATGTCGCCCAATACAATTACGTTAGATCCAGCGAAGAAATTTCAGACTATGGATGGCTTCGGCGCAGCAATTACAGGTTCTACATGCTATAATCTAATGAAAATGAGTAAGGAAGATCGAACAAAATTTCTTACAGAGACTTTTTCCGATAAAGATGGGATGGGCATGAATTACATTCGTATTGCTATTGGATGCTCCGACTTTTCGTTGAGTGAATACACCTGCTGGGACAAGCAAGGGAAAGAAAATTTCGGCATGCAGATGGAAGAAACCCAATATATCATTCCGGTACTTAAAGAGATACTTGCTATCAATCCATCTATAAAGATCATGGGCTCACCTTGGACTCCACCGAAATGGATGAAAGTTAACAACCTGACTGATTTAAAGCCTTTTGATTCCTGGACTAGCGGACAGCTAAATCCAAAATATTACCAGGATTATGGTTGGTATTTCGTGCAATGGATCCAGGCAATGAAGAAAGAAGGCATTAATATTTATTCGATTACTGTTCAAAATGAGCCTTTGAATAGGAAGAATTCCGCGTCGCTTTATATGTCATGGCAAGAACAACAAGCTTTTGTAAAACAATCTTTAGGGCCACAATTAAAAGCAGCAAACCTGTCGACAAAAATCTATGCATTTGATCATAATTATAACTATGATGATATTGCTGATCAGACTGATTATCCTGTGAAGATTTATAACGATGCCGAAGCAGCCTCATTCTTTGCAGGAGCGGCGTACCACAACTATGGTGGTGATAAAGCAGAGCTAATAGATATCCATAATCAACGTCCGGATAAAGAACTGGTCTTTACAGAAACATCCATTGGGGAATGGAATGATGGCCGGAATCTTGAAAAACGTTTGATGGAAGATATGCGTGAAGTCGCCATTGGCACAGTTAACAATTGGAGTAAGGGTGTAATTGTCTGGAATCTGATGTTAGATACCGAAAAAGGACCGAATCGGGAGGGCGGCTGTCAGACATGTTATGGAGCTGTAGATATCAGTAAGGCGAATTATAAAAATATAACACGCAATTCGCACTATTATATTGTTGGTCATCTTTCTGCGGTGGTCAAATCAGGAGCGATACGGATTGGCACTTCTGGGTATACTGCGGAAGGCTTGGTTTATACGGCGTTTCAAAATACAGATGGAACCTATGCTGTCGTTTTATTAAATGACTCAGGCGATAGCCGCAAAATCACATTGGCTGACGGTAAAAATCATTTTAGCTATGATGTGCCAGCAAAGGCGGTTGTTTCTTACCGCTGGACTTATTAATTGGAGGACGATAAACCCTAAGCGCTATCTTGCCGATAGCGCATAAATTATGAATAAATGAAAAGATACTTCATCAATCTACTCTTGGCAACTGCTGCTCTTGCCGCAGTAAGTTCCTGTAAAAAGGATGAAAAATATACCTATCAGGTAGGGGATCCTAAAATCGAATTGAAATCACCTATCTCATCCGCAAATTTTGGTGATAGCCTAGAATTCCAAGTACACGTTTCCGATAACGAAGTTGCACTCTCTACGGTTAAAGCCCAGTTGTATTTTACAGATGACAAGGTAACAGAGACCGTGATCCGTACCAAAGAAAACGGAGACTACGCTGGAAAGATTTATGTTCCATTCCTGAAAGGTATTCCCGACGGAAAAGCAACATTAAAATTTGTTTTGCAGAATATAAGCCAGAAAACGAGCGAACAGTCTTTTGACCTAAGCCTCAGCAGACCTGACTTTCCGTATTTAACCTTGGTCACCGAATCCAAGTCCTATCGAATGGAAAAGGTAGGACGTAATCAATATGCAGCAAAAGAAAACTTTCCTGCAGAAGTAAAAGGCTATATCCAAGCGCCAAAAGTTGGTTCACAAGGAAATGCAATGAATTTTGGTTGGGTCAATAATGTTATTAATTTAGGTTCTACTGCCGAAATTCCATTCTCGAATTCGACTTCTGGTGTATATCCGATTCAATTTAATACATTGACCTTTCAGGCTTCTCCGTTTATTGTTGTTCTACTCAATGGATCGCAGTTTAGCCGACTAGATGATAAGCATTCCAAAGTTGAAATCGAGCTCGCGCAAGGAAAAGCGACAACCTTCGAAGGGATTGCGGATCTGCAAAATTGGTGGATTGATCCAGATTACTTTGCTCAAGCGGCCGATGGAACTCTTTCGTTTAAAGGAGCAACCGGGAAATACCGTGTTACCGCAGACTTTAACTTAAAATACTTTGTGGTTGAGGCGATGACAGGTAATGATTTGGCAAAACTACAAGATGACGGAACTGGTGCCATCTGGATTATTGGCGAAGGAATTGGAAAACCTAAGGTATCCAGTAATCAGGTAGGCTGGAATACGGATAAAGCGCTTTGTTTGGTTCCATTAGGTAATAAGAAATATCAGATAACGGTTAAGGCCGGAGAGTCCATAAATTCTGATAACATCAACTTCAAATTTTTCCATCAAAAAGGATGGGGAGGTGAATTTGGAGGTGCGGACATCACAACTACAAGTGATATTGTATTTGTGGGGGATGGCAATAATGGACGTGACTCGGGTAATCTTGGTATAAAAACCGGTAAAGTATTAGAATCAGGTAAGACTTATATTTTCACGCTGGATTTGACTGCCGGGAATAAGAAGGCTGTGTTGACCGTAGCAGCGAAATAAAATAAAACGAGTTTTGGAATTCCTGGGCAGTTTTTTTGCCCAGGAATTTTTATCTAAGCTTAACTTATTTGATAGATTTTAAGTCTTTCGGACCATTCCTATATAACAGTTGGACGATAGCAAGGAAAGTCCGTATCACACTGTGAAAATCCGATGATATGCTTTTTAGGAAAATAGAGCTAATCTATGAATAGAAGAGATCAACTAACTGTTTCGCTTCTTTTACATCATGTACACGTAGAATTTGTACGCCTCTTTCGAGCAGTAATGTATTCAAAGCGGTAGTACCGTTTAACGCTTCCTGGGCTGTGATCCCGATTTTTTTATAGATCATGGATTTGCGGGATATTCCGCCCAAAATTGGTAATTCGAAGTAGTGAAGTTCATTGACACGATAAAGCAACTCATAGTTCTGTTCGGCTGTCTTGGCAAAGCCAAAGCCTGGATCAAGAATAATGTCTTTCACCCCCATACTTCTTAGCACGGCGATGCGCTCACCCAAAAACGTGGCAACATCCGTTACAATATCTGTGTAGTCTGTTTTTTCCTGCATATTTTCGGGAATACCGCGCATATGCATAAGAATGTAAGGAACCTGGTATTTGGCTACTGTAGCAAACATATTATCGTCGAGTGTACCACCAGATACATCATTAATGATGTGAACGCCTGCTTCAACCGCTGCAGCTGCAACGTCGGCCCTGAAGGTATCAATCGATAAAATGGCGTCAGGAAACGCCGCTTTAATTGCTCGAATTGGGGGTAGAGCTCGATCCATTTCCTCCTGTGATGAAATTAATGGTGCGCCTGGACGTGAAGAATAGGCGCCAATATCGAGAATTTGAGCTCCCTCAAGCAATAACTCCTTTGCTTTCCCTACCGCACGTTCAACGGTCGTATTATCGCCACCATCGTAAAAAGAATCCGGAGTCACATTGAGTATGCCCATAATAATGGGCGTATCGAAGGTCATTAAGGTGCCATCGACTAGTATGGATTGACAGGGTGATGTTTGAAATCTTTTCATCGGAACAACGACAGCGTAAGCGTATACAACTTTATTTTACAACCAAAACACCATCAGCAATAATGCTTATGTCTTTTTTGGGTTGTGTAATTTGATCTATTTCAGCCTGTGATTTGCCAAGATCCTTTGCGGCATTTTGTAAAGATGCGACGGAAACTTCTTTTTTCTTTGCGCTCCCCTCCACGACAACCGTCTTACCGACAATGTTCGATGGCATAAAAAAACCATAGTCTTTAAAACGCACGGTAATAGGCTCTTGTCCGTCACGTTGTAAGGTCATGAAACAACCCTTTTTCTTACACACTTCTACCACCTTACCCGTTATCTTTCCATGGAAAGCATTCTTTTGTGTAAGCTCCTTTTCAAGCTTTGCCACTGAAATCGCATTGGAAGCAGAAATTTCTTTCCCATATTTTACTCCGGGCTTGGCTGCTGGAATATCCTTTTGTTGCCCGAATGAAAAGCGAGTGACGACAATGGCCAAAACAAGAAATAAAAAGATCTTTTTCATATTATTTTCTAATAAATTCGAATTTACCACTTGGGTCTAGTTTCATAACGGTAGATGATTTTCCATCTGTTGCTACATTCCTGTCGTAAGCGACAATATAGTCGACTCCAGCTTTAATGGTGTCAGCGATTTCATCAAAATCTTTTGCTGTAGGTTCACCGCTGATATTGGCCGAAGTGGAGATTATGGGTTTGCGAAAGCGTTGTAACAGCTGCTCACAAAAAGGATGTTTGACAATTCGAATGCCAATAGATCCGTCTTCCGCTATTGCATTGGGAGCAAGATTTTTGGCATTCGAATAAACAATTGTCAAAGGCTTTTCTGTGTATTCAATAAGTTGATAAGCGACTTCGGGAATCTCATTGACATAACTCGCCAGTTGATTGTCATTATGTAATAAGACTATCAGACTTTTAGATTTGTCTCTTCCTTTCAGTTGAAAGACTTTTTCTACCGCTTCAGGATTGGTAGCATCGCAGCCTATTCCCCAAATTGTATCCGTTGGGTAAAGGATCAGTCCACCATTTTTTAGCGTTTCCAAAGCCTTATTCAAATCTTCTCGATCTACGAATCCACTCATCTTTAATTTTCTATGCTAATTTTAATTTTAAACCGCAACATTGTGTTCACGTAAAGCGTCGTTTAATGAAGTCTTTTTGTCCGTAGACTCTTTGCGTTGTCCAATAATCAGGGCACAAGGAACCTGATATTCTCCAGCTGCAAATTTTTTCGTATACGATCCTGGAATAACAACAGAGCGGGCAGGCACATAACCTTTATATTCTACTGGCTCAGATCCAGTCACATCAATAATTTTTGTCGAGGCTGTTAGTACAACATTGGCACCTAATACGGCTTCCTTTTCTACGCGAATACCTTCGACTACAATCGCTCTTGATCCGATGAAAACATTGTCTTCAATAATAACCGGAGCTGCTTGTACAGGTTCCAATACACCACCAATGCCAACGCCACCACTCAAATGTACATGTTTGCCGATCTGAGCGCAAGAGCCGACAGTTGCCCATGTGTCCACCATCGTACCTTCGTCTACATAAGCACCAATATTAACATAAGAAGGCATCATAATAACCCCTTTAGCCAAATAAGCACCTAAACGAGCCGATGCCCCGGGTACAACACGCACGCCCGTATGCTTATAGTCTGTTTTGAGTTTCATCTTATCATGAAATACAAAAGGCCCAGCAGTCATTTCACGCATGTCATTAATAGGAAAGTACAAAATAACAGCTTTCTTGATCCAATCGTTCACGTGCCATCTGGTGCCAATCATTTCGGCGACGCGAATTTCACCGCTATCTAATTTCATGATGACCGTACGAATCGCTTCCGTATATTCTTTATATTCTAATAATTGCCTATCTTCCCAAGCTTCCTCAATCAGTTTTTTAAGTGGCTCTACCATATTATTTTTTTGCTTATTTGAATTAGTTTATTTTGATGTACAAACTTAGATAAAGTTGGACTTAAAAGCAACTTTATCCATTGTTCCTTGCGTTATACTTTCCAGATACCAACAGCGTACCAATTTATGATCAGCTCTTCACCGTACCCACAGTGTGCGCGCAGCGAGTTCACGTTGAATCCACCTGTTGAAGGTGCATTCACCATGCAATGCTCGTTTTAACAGTCCGCTTGCAATGAGGAGTTGACGTTTGGTTGGTGAGCGATTGAATAGGAGAAGGTTGATAATTGAACTCAGGTGTATGGATATTTTCTATAATTTCTTTTGGTTGTAATGGTTCTAAAAATAGCTATTTTTGTACTATGGCTGGAACATCAGAAAAATTAAGAATTGATAAATATTTGTGGTCAATTCGTTTATTTAAAACCAGAACCTTGGCGACCGAGGCGTGCAAGGCTGGAAGAGTTAAATTAAAAGGACAGAATATAAAACCATCTTACGAAGTAAAGTTAGGCGATGTATATCACGTTCAAAAAGGTATTGAGCGTAAAATCGTGCTTGTGACCGGCCTGCTGGACCGTCGTGTGGATGCAAAGACTGCTGTGCAATTCTACGAGGATCAAACTCCTGTTGAAGAGACGGTTGGATATAAATCTATGTTTCACGCTCCTGTCCTCAAAAGAGATCGTGGTACCGGTCGGCCTACTAAAAAGGACCGTCGGGAAATCGATGATCTGCAATCTTCAGAATGGTGGGAAAAGGACGATGAAATAAAAAATCCAGAACCAAAAAAATAGCTGTTTATTTTGATGGAATCCAAAAAGAATCCGACATGGACTATACTATTAGATTGCCACTAAGTATTTTTCGATCTCATCAAATTGGATATCGCCATGTGAAGCATCGTATATACTGTCTTTTCCTTTAATAATCAATATTTGAGGAGATTGATGTTCTACATTCCAGCGTTGAGCAATCTCATTCGAAAGAGAACGGTAGCGCAATAGGTCTAAGAGATAAATCGTATAATCGTGGTCTGATAGCGCAGACATTCGTTCAAGACTGCGTTTAGCCATATTACTGATACCACATGTTGTGCTATGTTTAAAAATAGCTGCAACTTTATCCGATTGATATAGTTCTTGTAGCTGTTCTTCTGTGTTTAATGCTATCCAATTGATCATAATTCTGTGAATTTTTTTTGTTCTACTTGTACAAAAGATGAAATAGAGGAGAATAGACAACTTCTCTGTTCGTTCGTTGTGCAATTGAATAGGCTTGGTAAACGTATACCGTCGCCGATCTCCTTATAATTGCTCACTTCATATGTAATTTTTTCTCCCTTATCTGTGTATTCATAACGCGCGATTTCCCCTGTATTTTGATCGATGTAAAGCAATCCGGCAATCCTGGTCCCAAAAATGGGGGTTGAAGAAAGGATATTGGATATCGTTAATTTTTGTCCTGCGCTAAAGCTTTCTTTCTGGTTTTTGAGCTGCACATTCTTCTGTCCAATGAGGGTGGGTAAAAGGAGCAAATTAAAATCCAAAAAGAGTTGGCTTTTGATTGATTTCTTAAGCTCTGCCTCGTCTGTGGATAAATTTCCGCCAATAAAGAGCTTATCACCCCCAGGGTTTTTAAAATTAAATAGGTAAGTCACTTGGTCTGTTCCTGTATACCCATCAAATCGACACGCTCCCGTTGTCCGATTGAACAAGAATTTTCGTTCCTCGTTAGCTAATTGGTCTGAAATGTTATTCCCTTTTGCAGAGAATGCTAAATACTGTAACGAATCCCACTTTTCTTGACCGCCAATACTTTGCCAAATCTGTTTATGTAGACTATCCTCTTGCGCTATTAAATTCAACTGACAGAACAAGGTCAGGATAACGATACTGAATACGTTCGATAATATTTTCATAACCCTATTTTTTTAAGAAACAATCATCAAGTGGACTATGCAAAAATTAAAGATACTCCACTTCATCATTGCATTATTTTCTGTGAGACTGGCGATTGTTCCGCTTACTTTATCCATGTGAGCCCATCAACGACAATTTATTCTGATGAAAAATAAAAATCGATTAATAAGATAATAGCATATTTTATTAATCGATTGATCACAAATGGAAGTACCTTACTTTAAACTATGTTCAATAAATACTTTCATCATTGACGTGTAAGTATAAGTAGGCAAAATTGATACCAAATTAGAATTTTTTGGCAATATGAGCCATTTGTATCGCTGTAATAGCAGCTTCTTCACCTTTATTCCCGTGCTTTCCACCTGCACGATCCAATGCCTGTTGGAGGTTGTCTGTTGTTAATACACCAAAAATTGCTGGCTTATTATATTTGAGCCCTACATTAGCAATGCCATTTGCAACTGCATCGCAGATGAAATCAAAATGTCTTGTTTCGCCCTGGATGACGCAACCTAAACAAATAACTGCGTCAAAACCCTGATTTCTCATTGCCAGATCCGCTCCTGAAATTAATTCAAAACTTCCAGGTACCTCTATAATTTGGATATTTTCTTCTTCAGCGCCATGCTCCTCCAGGCCCTTTATTGCACCATTCAATAATGCACCTGTAATTTCTGCATTCCATTGTGCAACAACGATTGCGAATTTGAATGGACTTGCATCCGCGACTTGGATATGCGAGAAGTCTGATAAATTTTTAATGCTACTTGCCATAATAGGAGCAAAGATAGTGTTTTAGATGGTCACAAAAAAAGAGGCTATCAAATAGCCTCTTTTTTTTGTGACATTGTATCGCTTATAAATGTGCCTGTACGCGACCTAATAAGCCGTCAATGGTAGCGGCCTCTTGGCTTTCAGGGAAATCTGTCTTAATCTTTTTGTAGGCAGTCTCTGCACCTTTGTAATCATTTTGTGCTTCATAAACAAGGCCTAATTTTTTTAAAAAGAGCGGTGTTGTGTAAGAATTGCTCGATTTTTCGGAAGCCTGTTTATAGTAATCAGCAGCTTTTTTGTAGTCTTTTAACTCTGAATATGCATCACCTGTTAAACCAATTACCAAAGGGTCAAGAATTTGGCTTCCAGTAGGAGAATATTTTTCAAGAGCTTTTACAGCCTCTTCGAATTTACCTTGGCGCAAATACAATCCCCCTAAATAAGCATTCGCTATATTTGCCGATTTTGTATTCGAATATTCATCCGCAATTTGTTTAAATCCAAGAAATGCACCATCCCCCATGATTGCTTTATTTTGCAAAGAATCAATTGTGGCAAGCTGTTCAGCTTTATACATACGGTTCGAAGCTTCCTCTGCTCTCGGATCTAGATACAGCTTTTGATATCCAAAATAAAGTAAGATCAATACAACGATACCACCTAAAATGAACACTACGCTTTTTTGGTTATCTTGGAAAAACGATCCTTTTGAAGGTTTGAAACCTTGATTTGTATTATTTGTGTTTTTAGACATTACTAATCAGTAAAATATGGATTGCAAAAATACACTTTTCGAGCAAAAATACAAGTTTTTTGCAATTTTAAAGTGAATTAAGTTTAGTTTTCTGACTTATTTGATAATTCGATTTCTCGATCCAGTTGCTCGTAGATCGAATTTTTGCTTTTGAATTCGGGTACAATGATTTTCATTTGGTACACCACTTCGTTTTTGTTTTGCGTTGCCAATCGTTGCTGCAGCTCTTCTATCTTCATGAGCACGATGTCGTAATTATTTTCTCTCACCTTAGCAATCATAATTTTTTCATGATGAGTCGGTAGGGTATTTTCTAGATCATTTAATAATTCCTCATACAACTTTTCTCCGGGACGCAATCCCGTAAACTTTATTTCAATATCTTCATTTGGCTTAAATCCTGAAAGACGAATCATTTTTTTAGCTAACTCGACTATTTTTACAGATTTTCCCATATCGAAGACAAAGATTTCGCCACCTTGTCCCATTGTTCCAGCCTCAAGAACCAATCGGCATGCTTCGGGAATGGTCATAAAATATCGTGTAATTTCTGGATGAGTAACCGTTACAGGGCCACCTTTTTGAATTTGATCTCTGAATCGTGGAATTACAGAACCATTTGAACCCAGTACGTTTCCAAAGCGTGTCGTAATAAATTTAGTATGGATACTTTCTTGCAATGATGCTTCCAAATGATTGTTCAACGACTGGACGTAAATTTCAGCAATTCGTTTCGTTGCCCCCATAATATTGGTGGGATTGACCGCTTTGTCTGTAGAGACGAAAACAAATTTTTCAACTTGAAATTCAACAGCTAAATCAGCAAGATTTTTTGTTCCCATCACATTCGTTTGTACCGCTTCCAATGGATGGTTTTCCATCATCGGCACATGTTTATAGGCTGCTGCGTGATAGACATAGTGTGGTTTGAACGTTTCAAAAAGTAATTGCATTCTTTTTGTACTTCGGACATCGGCTATGTACGTATGATATACTTGATTTGGAAATTCATCTTGAAGATCGAGTTGGAGATTATGTAAGGGGGACTCCGCCTGGTCACACAGTATAATCATCTGCGGTTCGTATCTTCCCAATTGGGTTGCGATCTCACTTCCTATAGAGCCTGCAGCACCAGTGACTAATATCCTTTTGCCTTTCGTTTGACTAAGGATGTGATCATCGTTGATCTTTATAGGTGCCCTTTCCAATAAATCTTCAATTTTTATTTTTTGGATCTGATTGGGATTAAGGTCGCCATTCATAATTTTCTTAACTGGGGGCAGCGTTAAAATATTAACATTTTTTTCCAGCGCGACGTCAGTGATTTCATTTTTGCGGTCCGAAGGAATATTATGGGAAGCAATAATGACCTCCTCGACATTTAACGTTTTGATCAGGTGGCTGAACTTCTGCGAAGAATATATCTTCGTTCCATCAATGACCTTATTTATTTTTTGTTCATTATCATCTAAAAATCCGACAATGGCATTTTTGGATCTTACATCATGGTCTAATGTTCTTTTTACAGCAATTCCCAAGTCGCCTGCTCCATAGATCAGCGTTTTTTTTCTGGAGCCACTAGCTTTTTTTGTGTATAGGAAAAAAATCTTAATAATCGTTCTATAGACTGTTAAGATTAGAAATGAAAAGAGTGCAAAGAAAATAATGAGGGCAGTTGGGATATTACGCTCGATCTCATTTGCTTGGATTATTATTTTTATAACAAGGAGAATGAAAACACTAAATGTTATCGTCGATAATATACGTATGGAATCGATCGCACTTGTGTAACGAACTATTCCGGTATACATTTTAAAAAGGTAGAATGAAAAAGAGCATACACCTATAAATAAAATATAACGTATACTAAAATCAATGTCAAGCAAAAAAGCGAAGTCAAAATCATAGTAAATGACATTTGCGAGCAGATAGGCGATGGATACGCTAAAGATGTCCAATAAAAAAATGATCCACCGCGGCACTATATTTACTTTACTGAGCATGGTATTATATCTGATTAATTTAGACAAATGTAGATAAATTTGTTTCATTCCAAAGGTGTGCCAAACCAAATTTATCTTCGTTTGATAAGATTGATTATTTATTGTAATTTTAGCTAACGATCAATTTGACAAGATGAATGAGTTAGGGAAGCTTGCTAGTCAAGCTATGATTTCTCCAAAAGAGATGCTTTTTGAAAAGAAAAAGAATGCAAAAAGTTTATTTATAGGTATTCCAAAAGAGATCTCGCTCCAGGAAAAGCGGATATGTTTGACACCATTAGCGGTTGCATTGCTGGTAGAGAATGGGCACGACGTTATCATTGAGACGGGGGCAGGCAGTGGAGCCAACTTTTTAGACCATCATTATAGTGAACAGGGGGCTCGGATCGTATCTTCCCGCGAAGAAGTATACCAAGCGGATTTGATTATCAAGGTCGGTAGCCCTACTGCGTCAGAAGTAAAGTTGATGAAAGAACGCCAACTTTTATTGTCTTCTCAGCAACCCTCACTCATGAGCTTAGATGTCTTAAAGGCATTAATGCATAAAAAGATTACAGCAATTTCTTATGAGTATTTAAGAGACGAGGGTGGGTGTTTAGCGGTCGTTAGGGCCATGAGCGAAATTGTGGGAGCAACGGCAACCCTGATTGCTGGCGAATATCTGAGCAATGCGTTTGGCGGAAAGGGGCTGATGTTAGGCGGTGTGACCGGGGTAGCCTCGACGGAAGTTGTTATTATCGGCGCTGGTACCGTTGGTGAACAAGCCGCCCGAACAGCTTTAGCTTTAGGCGCACAGGTAAAGGTTTTTGATAATTCAATATATAAACTTAGGCGTTTACAGAACAATCTTGGCAGCCGTGTTTTTACATCTGTTATACAGCCAATTATTTTAAATAAGGCTGTTATCAGTTCAGATGTCGTGATTGGTGCTTTGCGGGCACGCAATGGAAGGTCTTCTTGTTTGATTTCGGAAGAAACGGTATCTAAAATGAAGCCCAATTCCGTTGTTATAGATGTAAGTATCGATCAGGGCGGGAATTTTGAAACTTCAGAAGTGACCTCACATGATCAACCCGTTTTCCGAAAATTTGATGTTATTCATTACTGTGTCCCCAATATCGCTTCTCGTGTGGCACGAACAGCAACCTATGCCATGAGTAATATTTTTACTTCAATTTTGCTCGATTTTGCTGAGCTTGGAGGATTGAAAAACGCAATTTGGAAAAATCCCGGAATCCGAAGTTCCATTTATTTGTATCAAGGTAATCTTACAAATGCTGATATGGCATCAAGGTTCAATATGACTGCCAAAGATTTGGATCTTTTAGTCGTTTCGTCTTTATAGATGATGTGTCTAAAGCGGATCTCGGAAGTGTACCTCTGGGAAACAATTGTTCGAATTATTTTTAAATTATTAGGCTAATGAAAAGAATTTTTATGATTTTATGTTCGTTGATTTCACTCGTTAAGGCGCAGGAAACAATCAATCTTTATGCAGATTCCATTCCAAATTCCACGGATAAAGAGCAAGTGAAGTTAGAAAAAAATGTTCCTAGGTTATTTGCTTATCCGGCAGATAAAAGTAGTGCTAAGAATATCGCTGTACTGGTGATTCCGGGAGGTGGGTATTCTCATATCGCTATGGATCATGAAGGGCATGCTGTTGCAAAAGAGCTTGTAAAAAATGGTTATTCGGCTTTTGTTTTACAATACCGTTTACCTTCGCCAAATATTATGCGTAACAAATCAATAGGGCCTCTTCAAGATGCTCAGCGAGCGGTCCAATTGATCAGAACGTTGCACCCTGAACTTCGCAGGGTTGGCGTTATTGGCTTCTCTGCAGGCGGGCATTTGGCCTCTACTTTAATTACCCAATTCAAGAAGGACTATATAGCGAATTCTCAGCATGTATCCCTAAGACCTGATTTTGCTGGATTAATTTATCCGGTCATCTCCATGGAGAATGATATCACACACAAAGGATCAAGAATTAATCTGATCGGAGAAAATCCATCAGAAGATCTGGTCAGATCATTTTCTTCTGAATTACAGGTCTCTCGGGAAGTTTGTCCGGTTTTCTTTGTACATGCCAAAGACGATATGGCGGTGCCGATAGAAAACAGTTATCGAATGATTGCTGCTTTGGACAAAGCAAAAGTGCCCAATAAGCTTTATGTCTTCGAGCAGGGGGGGCATGGTTTTGGGTTAATTAACAAAACTTCGGATAAATTGTGGTTTGACGCATTTTTGTCCTGGCTAGCTACACTGGATTAGCACATCAAATTAATGGTCAAAAGAAATCCAATGGGATATCGTCAGATCGACTGCTTGTTGTCTTGGCGGAATGATTTGAGACGTTGTAATGGTATGTAAGTTAATCGCATTATTCCCGACAACGATTTCATAATAAAATCCTCTAAATCGCACATCTTTTACAAAAAAAGTAGACTCTTGTGAAGGACTTATAGCAATCCATTCTTGATGGATTGCTATAGGTTTTTCGGTTGTTATACCTAAATTTTGAGCTTGCTGGATAGTTAAGATATTGCTTTTCGCCAACAATTGGGCGGTATAAGGGTGTGAAGGGGTGTCATAGAGTTGATGTGGGTTGTTTTGATCTAGGATTTTACCTTCTTTCATCACGATAAGATTATCCGCTAAAGCAAGTACTTCGGTCGGATCGTGAGAAACGAGTATAACAGTTAACCCGGTTTCTTTGACTATATCTTTTATGTCTTGTTGGAGCGTATCGCGAAATGAGGCATCAACCTGATTAAAGGGTTCATCCATAAGTAGAACTTCAGGCTCATTGATGAGGGCACGGCAGATTGCAACGCGTTGCTTTTCGCCGCCACTGATGTCTGCTACTCTTTTTCGCCCAAGGTGGTCTATCCGCAGACGTTGCAGTATTTCCGCAGTTTTATCTTGTTTACGTTTGATATTTGTATTCGGCAATTGTGAAGCAACATTGTCCCACACGTTGGCATATGTATTTAAATCGTCAAAACCCTGCGAGACTAATTTCATCGCATCGTGACCGGGAATTAACTTATCCTTTCGTGTTGGTACCTGCCAGCCTTTATAGCGCACCACACCTTCTGTTGGTTCCAATAATCCATATATCAGTCTCAATAAGGTGCTTTTCCCGCTCCCGGACTCACCTATAATAGCTGTTATTTTTCCTTCTTCAATGTCGAAGGAACTGTTTTCAACAGCAAATTGCATGCTGTTCTCATGAAAGGAAAAGCTAAGATTTTCGGCGTGTATAGCAGATAATCCGGGCACATGAATATCAGATGGAATATATTGACAAGAGGATGATTGAGCCATATTGGGAAGTCGAAAAAGGTAAGTTAATGAATAGAGATTTGACGTGTTGTTGCATCTATGATGCTGATATGTATTTCCTTTGCTTCTTCAGGAAGTAAATTTGGAATTTTCTCTGGCCACTCAACAAAGCAGTATGCTCCAGAATAAAAGTATTCCTCATAGCCAAAATCAAATGCCTCCTGTTCCTCCTTGATACGGTAAAAATCGAAGTGATATACGGGGCCACTGGCAGATTCGTATTCATTTACGATGGAGAATGTCGGGCTAGATGTGCTGTCTTGGACATTTAATTGTTTGCAGAGGTATTTCACAAAAGTTGTTTTCCCGGCCCCCATTGGACCATATAGCAGAAAAATTCGGACCTCTGGAAAACTAGTTAAAAGTGTCTGAGCTGCTTGCGATAAATCTGCGGTCGAATTTACAATAATTTCCATGGTGCAAAATTACTATTTCGGCAAGTATGTCGCAAAGGGGATAATCATTTCTTCCAAAGAGATTCCGCCATGTTGAAACGTTCCATTAAAGTAATTTACAAATTGGTTGTAGTTGTTGGGGTACACAAAATAGGTGTCCTCCTTGGCGAATACGTATGTTGAGCTCACGTGAAGTTTGGGCAATTGTGCCTCATGTGGGTTTTTGATAGCGAAGACGTCTTTGTCGATATAATTCAAATTTTTCCCTTGCTTATATCTTAAATTTGTATTTGTATTTCGATCTCCCACAATTTTACTTGGCTTTTTTACACGGATCGTGCCATGGTCAGTGGTGATAATTACGCGAACCTTTTTTTGGGAAAGCCATTTGATAGCCTCCAATAAGGGGGAATGCTCAAACCATGACAAGGTGAGGGAACGGTATGCTGCCTCGTCGTTTGCTAATTCCCGAATCATAGAGCTATCTGTACGTGCATGAGATAGCATATCCACAAAATTATACACTAATGCATTGAGCTGATTGTGCATTAAATTTCCGAGATTGTCTACAACGTCTTTTCCTTGTTCCAGCGTCAGAATTTTTGTGTAGGAGTGTTTTATGGGCTTCCGATAAAGGCGCTTAATCTGATCCTCCAAAAATTTATCCTCGTATAGATTTTTACCACCTTCGTCTTCATCATTTTGCCATAATTTCGGAAAACGTTTTTCCATTTCTAAGGGAGTTAGTCCACTAAAAATGGCATTTCTAGCATATTGTGTTGCCGTTGGCAAAATACTGAAATAGTTTATTTCCTCTTCCAGTCTAAAATAGTCGGTAATAACCTCATTAATGATCTTCCATTGGTCAAACCGCAAATTGTCTATTAAGAAGAAAAATGTAGGTACATCATCTTCCAGCGTAGGGAACACTTTCTTCTTAAACAATTGATGGGACAGTATGGGGCCATTTTCGGGACGATTAATCCAATGGATATAGTTGTTCTCTATGAATTTTGAGAACTGCATGTTAGCCTCAGATTTTTGCATGGTCAGAATTTCATGCATATTGTTATCTTCAAGCTTTTCTAGAGATAACTCCCAGTACACAAGTTTTTTATATACTTCCGACCATTGGTCATAATCTAGGTTTTCGTTGAGGATCATCCCTAAATTACGGAAGTCCTGCTGGTAGGCCATGGATGTTTTTTCATTGACGAGGCGCTTGTTTTCAGTCAATTTCTTTATCGTCATCAAGATTTGTTTGGGATTGACCGGCTTGATCAGATAATCATCTATTTTAGAGCCTATCGCATCTTCCATGACATGTTCTTCTTCATTTTTAGTCACCAGCACAATAGGGACAGAAGGATTGATAGACTTCAGTATACCGAGTGTTTCAAGTCCGGTTAAACCGGGCATATTCTCGTCTAAAAAAACGAGATGGAAAAAACCATTTTTAAAGGCTTCAACAGCATCATTTCCATTATTGACGGTGTCAACTTTATATCCTTTGCTTTCTAAAAATAGGATATGTGGTTTTAGAAAGTCAATTTCATCGTCAGCCCAGAGAATATGTGTTTTTTGCATCTGCTATATATGTGTTTAATTACTAGAGGAGGACCGTGTTTCTATGAATGAAATAGTGTAAAAGAACAACTCTTACCTATTTAACGGATTTTTGATCTCATGCTAACTTAAGCAAATATCGTGCTTTAGATTTTATTTTTAACATTTCTTAACGATGAACTAACTATCTTTGTTTTAAGTTTATACTGATGTTAACCCAGCGTTCGGGATTTAAGAGCCAGGTTTCATAATTTATAGTGTTGATGATCGCATTAATTTGTCGCCGCCTTGAACAAAAATAAAATTATAAATGATCCGGTATACGGGTTTGTTTCGATCCCCACAGGATTGGTCTTTGATTTGGTACAGCATCCTTATTTTCAGCGACTCCGCTATATCAAGCAGGTGAGTATGACACATCTCGTCTATCCAGGTGCATTACATACTCGTTTTCAGCACGCCATTGGATCGATGCATTTGATGGCGATGGCTTTGGAAACCTTAAGAAGCAAGGGTGTATTCATTTCGGACACGGAAGAGGAAGCAGCTCTTTCAGCTATTTTACTCCATGATATTGGGCATGGCCCCTTTTCCCACTCATTAGAACATAGTTTAATTGAAGGCGTTTCGCATGAGTTGTTGTCTTCGTTGTTAATGGATCGAATCAATCAGGATTTAGACGGAAGGTTGAGCCTTGCAATTACCATTTTTAATAACAAATACGAGCGGAAATTTCTTCACCAATTGGTGTCGAGCCAGTTGGATGTTGATCGGATGGACTATCTCAATAGGGATAGCTTTTTTACTGGAGTATCTGAGGGAGTGATCTCATTTGATCGTATCATAAAAATGCTCAATGTGGTAGCGGATGAAATTGTTGTGGATTATAAAGGGCTATATTCAGTAGAGAAATTTCTGATAGCACGGCGACTGATGTATTGGCAAGTATATCTGCACAAAACCGTTATTGGTGCTGAGCAGTTACTGATTAAAATTCTGCAGCGGGCAAAATATTTGACGGCTGCTGGCTATGAACTCTTTTCTACTCCAGCTTTTCATTGGTTTTTAAGCCAGCAAATCAATAAAAGTAATTTTTTGGACAACCCGTTGCATTTAGACTGGTTTACTCGTTTGGATGATACAGATATTATGTCTGCCATAAAAACATGGGAGTGTCATGAGGATCATATTTTAAGTACAATGTGTCAACGGGTAATGAAGCGTGATTTATATCGCTCTGTATTGAGCAACAAACCTTTTTCGCGCGAATATATTGATTTGGTGAAAGCAAAAGTACAGGCGGAAATCGGCGTGGCGATGGAGGATATTCACTATTATGTATTTACTCAGGAAATTCAGAATCGCGCGTATAATTCATCCCAGGATCAAATAAAAATTTTGTTAAAATCGGGCGAACTTGTCGATATAACGGAGGCTTCTGATCTGGGGAATTTAGAAGCACTGTCGAAAAATGTCGCTAAATATGCTTTGTGTTATCCAAAAGAGGTGAGATATGTTGCAATTCCTTCCACCAAGTAGTTATTTTTTAATAAAAAAACATAGATTTGTACCATGCAATTTACTGCTCAACAAATAGCGACATTATTAGAAGGACGGATTGAAGGAAATCCAGCGGTTGCGGTAGGTAACCTTGCCAAAATTGAGGA
This sequence comes from Sphingobacterium sp. UBA3549, assembly GCF_002376635.1. Taxonomy (NCBI): domain Bacteria; kingdom Pseudomonadati; phylum Bacteroidota; class Sphingobacteriia; order Sphingobacteriales; family Sphingobacteriaceae; genus Sphingobacterium; species Sphingobacterium sp. UBA3549. The sequence continues at coordinate 98,383 of NZ_DFOE01000017.1, forward strand.
AGGTAAAAAAGGTGATCTTTCTTTTTTGTCGAATCCAAAATATGAGCATTTCATATATACTACTGATGCCTCGATTGTTATTGTTAATGAAGATTTGCAATTGACACATTCGACTAAACCTACATTGACGATTATACGGGTTAAGAATGCCTATGCTGCTTTCTCTACTGTCCTAAATATGTATAATGAGTTTCGCCTTGACAAAAGTGGACGAGAGGAACCTCATTTTATACACGACGAAGCTGAAATCGGCCAAGGGGGGTACATCGGTGCTTTTGTATATATTGGCAGAGGAGCATCGATCGGTGATCATGTGAAAATTTACCCACAGGTTTATATTGGAGATAAAGTTACGATTGGAGATAATACAACGCTCTACCCAGGAGTGAAGATTTATCATGATTGTAAGATCGGTAAAAATGTGGTGGTACATTCAGGTGTTGTCATCGGATCAGATGGATTTGGATTTGCACCACAAGAAGACGGAACATATAAAAAAGTTCCTCAGATTGGCCATGTTCAAATAGAGGATAATGTTGAGATTGGCGCAAATACGGTAATTGACAGAGCAACCATGGGAGCTACCATTGTGCGTGATGGCGTGAAGTTGGATAATTTGATCCAGATTGCCCATAATGTTGATATTGGAAAGAATACTGTCGTCGCGGCGCAGACTGGTATTTCCGGTAGTTCAAAAATCGGAGAGCATGTGGTATTGGGCGGTCAGGTTGGTGTAGTTGGGCATATTGTTATTGCTAAGGGATCCCAAATTCAGGCCCAATCCGGAGTGAATAGATCGATCAAAGAAGAGGGTAAGAAGTGGGGCGGTACACCGTTGATGCCTTATCAGCCACAATTGAGATCCAATGTAATTTTTGCTCGTCTTCCTGAATTGGAAAAGCGAATCCAGGAATTAGAAAAATTAGTAGAAAAAAAATTAAAATAATTATTTTTCATTGAAAATAAGCTGTTCTTTAATTGTGATGAAACAGTAGTTTATCGTAGCACTATATCATTAAAGGGTATAGCACAATCAATAAATGTTTTGTCAAAAGAAGTTTTGATTTAAAAATATGTTATTAGAAATGAATGTAAAACAGCGAACCATCAAAAACGAGGTTGAGATTTCGGGGGTAGGTCTTCATACAGGGAAAATTGTATCGATGACCATTAAACCAGCTCCGGAAAATCACTGGTTTAAGTTCAGACGTGTAGACTTGGAGGGGCAGCCAGAAATTTTGGTTGATGCAGATAACGTGACAGACACTTCGAGGGGGACGACAATTACTCAGAATGGTGCAAGTGTTAGTACAATTGAACATTTGATGGCGTCGTTAATTGGTTTACAAATTGATAACGTCCTGATTGATATAGATGGTCCCGAGATACCTATCTTAGATGGAAGTTCAGCTATTTTTGTAAAGCTGCTTGAAGAGGCAGGGTTTGAGGAGCAGGATGCTGACAGAGATTATTATGAGATTTCCAATAATATCCATTATGCAGAGCCTGATCGTAAAGTCGAGATATTGGGGATGCCGATGGATGGCTATAGGATGACCTGCATGATCGATTTTAACTCGCCGGTGTTGGGAAGCCAACATGCTGCGATTACTTCAATTGACGATTTTAAATCCGAAATTTCATCTTCACGTACCTTTTGCTTTTTGCATGAGTTAGAAATGTTGGTGGATCATGGGCTTATTAAAGGCGGTGACCTAAGTAATGCCATTGTTATTGTGGATAAGGAGACTTCACCTGAAGAATTACAGAAATTAGCTCATCTTTTTCATAAAGAAACCGTAGCAGTTGCCAAAGAAGGAATATTAAACAATAATCAATTACGCTACCAAAATGAACCTGCCCGACATAAACTGTTGGATATGGTTGGAGATTTGGCACTCGTTGGGCGACCGCTGAAAGGCCATATTATGGCTGCTCGGCCGGGGCATGCCGCCAATGTTGCCTTTGCGAAAAAGATAAAGGAGCAGATTAAGAAAGATAAAACACGTAAAAAAATTAAAGTTTACGATCCTAATATGCCAGCATTATACGATACGGTAGAAATTATGAAGATTTTGCCGCATCGTCAACCTATGCTTATGGTGGATAAGATTCTTGAATTGACCGAAACACATGTGGTGGGCTTGAAGAATGTTACCATGAACGAAGATTTATTTATGGGACATTTTCCTGGAGCGCCATTATTTCCAGGCGTATTGCAAGTAGAGGCTATGGCGCAGACAGGAGGAATTTTGGTTCTTAAAACAGTTCCTGATCCGGAAAATTGGCTGACTTTATTTCTGAAAATTGAAAATGCCCGTTTTAAAGCGCAGGTAACCCCCGGAGATTCTGTTATTTTTAGATGCGATTTGATGGAGCCGATTCGAAGAGGTATCGCAAAAATGAAAGGTGTGGCCATGGTAGGAGAGAAGATCGTATGTGAAGCCGAGCTTATGGCTCAGATCGTAAGAGTAAATAACAACTAAAGTAGTATAGATGATACAGCCATTAGCTTATATTCATCCTGAAGCAAAAATTGCTAAAAATGTGGTCATCGAACCATTTGTAACCATTTATAAAGACGTCATCATTGGTGAAGGCACTTGGATAGGCTCAAATGTGACGATTATGGATGGAGCACGAATAGGAAAAAATTGTAAAATATATCCCGGTGCCGTAATTTCTGGAGAGCCTCAAGATTTAAAATTTGATGGTGAGATTACAACAGCGGAAATTGGTGATAATACGACCATACGGGAGTGTGTAACAATCAATAGAGGCACCAAAGATAGATATAAAACAGTCATTGGGAAAAATTGTCTAATTCAAGCATATAGTCATGTTGCGCATGATTGTGAAGTAGGTGATAATTGTGTTTTCTCAAATAACAGTACGCTTGCAGGACATATTACCGTGGGTGATTATGTCGTACTGGCTGGGATGGTAGCTGTTCATCAATTTGTCAAAATTGGTTCGCATGCATTTGTTACCGGTGGTTCATTGGTACGTAAGGATATCCCCCCCTTTGTTAAAGCGGCGCGCGAACCTATTTCTTATGCAGGGATTAATTCGGTTGGATTAAGAAGAAGAGGATTTTCGGAAGATCAGATCGCCGAAATTCAGAACCTCTATCGAATTCTTTTTGTCCAAAATAGAAATTTAGCGAAGGCTATAGAAATTATAGAGGCTGAATATCAAGCAACAGAAATTCGGGACGAAATTTTGGATTTTATTCGGAATTCGGGCCGAGGTATCATGAAAGGATTCAATAATAGAGCGATGTAATCGCATTATCGGTTCTTGTGAATTTGAAAATTACATTAAAGGATATTGGTAGGAGGTATAATAATGAATGGATTTTTAGGCATATAAACTATACCTTTGAGTCCGGAAAGAGTTATGCCATCCTCGGTCATAATGGCTCGGGAAAATCTACTTTTCTGAAAGTGCTTTCGAGTAGTTTGACACCTTCTGAAGGTGAATTGGTCTATAACTATGGAGACGAAGTCTTAGGTGTGGATCAAGTATATCAGCAACTTTCTCTTGCAGCTCCATACGTTGAATTGATAGAGGAATTTACTTTAATGGAGCTGATTGATTTCCATTTTAAATTTAAAAGCTATCTTCCTTCTTTTGATAAAGAAACTGTTATCAGCTTATTGGGACTGGAACATGCGCTTGACAGAGAGATACGTTTTTTTTCATCCGGTATGCGACAGCGGGTAAAGTTGGTACTAGCATGTTGTTCCGCATCTTCGTTGGTCATGTTGGACGAACCTACAAGTAATTTGGATAGTTCCGGTGAAGAGTGGTACTTAACTTTAATCGATCGCACGAAGTTAAAATCTAGAATTCTTGTCGTCTGTTCGAATCAGAAAAAAGAATATGCGTTTTGTGATGAACATATTTCAATTCTGGACTTTAAAATCTAATTATTACGGGTTTCCATAACCCTTTCCTTCACCTCGATCGCTGTGTACATAAACCCTAAAAAAATGCATTTTTAGTGTATTTACCTTCCGAACGCTAACGCTGATTTTTCTTCCTATTGAAAATAGCTTTTTCCATAAAAAGTAGTGAAGGAAATTTTTATAACACAATTAGTTTTTGTATTTTTGACGACTCAATAATGAGATAACCGTTTAAAGTTCAATTCAAAGAATGGCTAAGGCATCAGAGGTAAAATCAGGAAATATTTTAAGATTTAACGGAGAATTAGTTTCCGTGGAAGAATATATACACCGTACACCAGGCAATTTGCGCGCGTTTTATCAAGCTAGAATGCGCAATGTTAAAACGGGTAAATTAGTTGAGTATCGTTTTAGAGTTGACGAATCTGTGGAAATTGCACGCGTAGAAACAAACGATTATCAGTATTTATATGAAGATGGTGAATTCTTCGTTGTAATGGATAATAGTACCTACGAGCAATTTAATATTCCTAAGTTTTTGTTTGGTGATTCAGCCCGTTTCTTGAAAGAGGGAATGACTGTCATTATTGCTTTTGAAAGTGATGAACCTATCATGGCAGAAGCACCGAAAAGTGTTGAATTGGAAATTACATATACCGAACCGGCAGTAAAGGGAGATACGTCTACAAATGCATTAAAAAAGGCAACTGTAGAGACAGGTGTCGAGATTATGGTGCCGTTGTTCATTAATCAAGGTGAGAAAGTAAGAGTTGATACGCAAACTGGTAACTATATCGAGCGCGTAAAATAACATAAAGATTTTAGGTTTAGGTTGATTATTCGGTCTTGTTAGCGCTCGCTACAAGGCCGTTTTTTTATCCTTATAAAGTTCAATAAAGTAGACCATTGGACTTTTTAGTCTTTGGGGAGGTTCGACTTGATCTTATAGCTTATGTGAATGCAATGGATGATGGGGTATCTTTGTTTATGGTTGAATGAGCCCAATGGAATGCCATCTTTAAGTTATCGATAGGAGTTGTTTTGTCATGAAAAAATTATTTAGATGAAATCGAAGAATGAGCTTAGGCATACATACAGAGCGAAGAGATGTCAATTGTCTATCGCTAGAGAGACAGCCCTCAATAGCATGCTTCTGAACCAATTTATGAAAATTGATCTCTCCAAAGTAAATCTTTTACATGTTTTTATTCCTATTGAAAAATATCACGAGCCAAATACGTATGCTATCATAAATTACGTTCAAGAATTTCATCCTCAGATAAAAATCGCTGTTTCAAGATCTAATTTTGAAGACTATTCGATGAAGCATTATCTATTTGATAAGCAAATGAGATTTGAAAAGAATGCATGGGGAATATCAGAACCAACTGCAGGTGCTGAAGTTGCTCCGTCGGATATCGATATGGTTCTTGTGCCCTTGTTGATCTTTGATCTTTTTGGCTATAGAGTGGGATATGGAAAAGGCTTTTATGACCGTTTCTTTTCTCAATGTAAAGTTGATGTTCAGCGTATTGGATTGTCTTTTTTTGAGCCGATTGACGTTATTACGGATCGAAACGAACATGATGTTCAGTTAACTCAGGCGGTAACACCCTATCATATCTATCATTTTGTCAATGAATAGGATTTAGTTGAAATAATCAGGCCCTATCCTGCGCATATCACTAGTATACGATCTGTTTTCTATAATAGCCTACGGTAGGTGGATCATCCTCCAATTTTGGTTTGATTTGGCCCCATGGTGATTTAATTAAAATTATTTTTTATTTTTAATGCGATTTTCAATGCCTGCGCCAATATGTCTAGATTTTTTCTAATTGTTTTTTTGTTAGCGATTATACCGTTTCACATTGCTCGTGGAATGGGGCTGATGAGTTCAAACTCCTCGATGGAAGAAAAAAATTTTTATGAAACAATCATAAAAGAATCCACGAAACATCAATCTTCCAATTTGGCGTTGAGTAAATATCTAGCACCGTATTTTAGCCAAGCTGTACGAAAAAATGATAAGGCGCTTCTTGCAATCTATTATTGTTTGCTGGCCGACCAGTCTTTTAATGATGAAGGAAAGCGAAATAGCTTTAGCGATAAATACTATCTTAAAGCATTGGATCTAGATGGGGGATACAGTTATCAAAATGTGAAAACTTGGGTGAAAGTCATGTATGGCTTTTATCTTTATAGATGTTTAAAAGCATCTGAAGCTTTGCCATTTATTCTTGAAGGCGAAAAAGGCCTTGAAGATATACCGAAAGAACTGGTGTTGGATATCATACAGACCTATAAAAAGCTTGGTTATTTTTTTGGGACCTTGGGTGATTATACGTCTGGAATCAAGTACTTGACCTTAGGCCAACAACAGGAAACAATTCCGCCTAGATTGAGGGCCGAAATTCTAGACAATTTAGGGATGTTGACGCTTAAAAGTGGGGGGGATACAGTGCAGGCCATGAAAAATTTTGAGCTCGCTCAATCCTTGGCTCTTGCGGAGAATGATTCATTGCGCTACGCGAAGATTTTGGGCAATCAGGCCGCTGTCTTCGAAGGTATGAAAGACTATCGTAAGGCCTTATCACTGTTGGAGAAGGATCTTGAAATTTCTAGATCAATAGGTGATAAACGAAATACGATTTTTGCCTTAATGATGCAGATTAGACTAAATATTGCCAGACAAGAAATAACTGATGTTCCTCACATGATTAGCGAGGCCGAGTTGCTTTTATCAGGTTCAGATGATAAGAAGACAATATTGGAACTTGAAATTCATAAATTACATTTGGCCATTCATAATCGGGAAATTGGGCATGAATTAGATGCACGTAGGAGGATTGAACGCCTGCAGGACTCGTTACGATTTCTCGATGGAGATCCTGTATTATCCCAATTGAAATTTATGGCAGATAAACAGAAATATGCGGATAAATTATCTTTAGCGCAGGCGGTAATTAAGAAAAAGCAAGCCGAAAGAAGATTATGGCTCATATTAAGTTTATTGGTGTTGGTGTTATTTTTCTTTGTTTACAACGCCGTTCGCTATCGGGCAAGAAAACGTATTCGCGATTATGAATATCAGCTACTCAACCTGAAGTATACAAAGGCTGAATTAGATAGGGAACTAATGAGTTCAAAAAGTCAGGTTGAAGAATATGTGGCTTATCTTAAGCGAAACAATGAACAGATCAATGTGCTCTCAGCATTACTAGCGGAAAAGGGCAACAATGTTGAAAGAGATCGCGAGGAGCTTAAAATCTTATTGCAGTCGCACTTGATTACAGAGGAAAAATGGCAGGAATTTAAGCTGCTGATTATGAAAGAATTTCCTAATCTATTACAAGAAATACAATCTAAATTTTCCGATATCACCGAATCCAATTTACGTGTAATTGTACTGATGAAACTGGGACTTAATAATAAGGAAGTCGCCAATGTTTTAGGGGTTACTCCAGATGCGATCAAAAAATCGATGCAGCGTTTGAAAAAGAAACTTGGAGATCAGGCTGGGGTGCTTATGGAATACATTTCCGACAAAGAATTTGTTTAAATGGGCGCGATCACTAGTGGAGGAGTTTAAATTAATTCGCTTCTTGATGAATCATATGAATACAGATGACTCAACTATGGGATCTCTCAAAAAGCTATAGTATAGCGTAGTTGGGGCACTCTAGTTTCGGCCTTCGGATGACAGAGCCGTTTGATAGGGGGCAAGTTAAGACCATGTTATTGCCAAGTTCGCCCTGTAAGCAGCTTGAGTGTACAGTGAGTCCACCTTGAGTCCACCTTTTAAGGTGCTTTCACTGTGCCTGCATGTTTTTTACTACTCGGGAGCAGGGCGAGCACGGGGCGAAGTTGTCCATACGCTATTCACAACAAAGTCCCCTGAAAATTACAAGATTTACAATTGTCATTTTACTCAAATTTGGAAATCCTTAAAAATCAACAAGATGCTTGACAACAGGGCTTTACTGTGGTATCTTTAGGTATGGGAATAAATGATAATGGATTTATCAGGGGCCTGGTCGGTCCGCTGGTGAATAGAAAAGTTGGCAATAAAAACTACCTGCAGAGCAGACCACATCGTGTCAAACAGACTGATGATACCAAAAGAGCTAGTAAAGATTTTGGAAATGTAAGTCGTGCTGGCGCACTGATCCGGATGTGTTTCGGCGAAATACATCAAGGGCTTCATGATGGGCAGATGGGCAATCGGCTAAATAGGCAGATCTACCGGGCAATAAAAACAAATCATGATTGCGAAAAGGGAAGCCGCACACCGAGCAACAGCATATTGGATAGATTGGTGAATTTTCAGTTCAATGAAAACTGTCACATGCAGGATTATTTTTTTATCGATCCGGTAGTTTCCCTGAACAAGAAGAAAGATCTTAAAATATCATTCCCGGAGTTTGATATCAAAAGAGCGCTGGCCCTTCCTGACAAATGCAATGCGGTGGTATTCAAATTTCATGCCTTCTCATTTGATTTTGATGAGTTTGAGCCCACAGAGATAAAAGAGGTAGAGTGGGAATACGATATTAAGTATAGAGAGAATGTGATACCGGCAAAAAACTTGATCATTAAATGTGGCGATTTTGTCGGTAGTTCAATATTTGTTGGGTTTACGATGCTCTATCTGGAAAAAGGGAGCTATCGGTCAAATGTACTCAATGAAGTAAATTTTAATCCAGCTTCTATTATGGCTGCTTTTCAGCTTTGAGACGGATAAGATGAGCTGCGGATCGGGGAGTTTTTTCTGCAAAAAGAGAAAGGAGCCAAACAATCCAATTTACTATGACCAAAAATATGACCGTCTCAGTGCCCTGGACGGTCATATTAAATGTAGAGCTCAATGGGGCCTATTTAATCCAGTGGATTTTCTTTCAGATTTTTTTCCCAAGCCCAAGCAGAAGCCATCATTTCATCAATTCCCAGTTCGGCTTTCCAATGCAGTTGTTCCGCAGATTTGGTCACATCACCATAAACCTTGATGACATCACCATCCCGGCGTGGGCCAATTTCATAATTCAATTTTTGACCGGATGCTTTTTCAAACGCTTTGATGGCTTCGAGTACTGAATACCCCTTGCCGGTACCCACATTGAATACATCATATTTCCCGTTCGGATTTCCTTTGTCCAATAAGTTGATTGCTGCAACGTGTGCTTTTGCCAAATCAACCACATGGATATAATCCCTTACGCACGAGCCATCTATGGTGTCGTAATCGTCACCGAAAACTGTTAGTTTTTCTCTTTTACCGATTGCGGTCTGTGTAATGAATGGTAATAAATTCTGAGGCACACCGTTTGGCAATTCGCCTATCAGTGCGGACTCATGTGCTCCAACGGGATTGAAGTAGCGCAATGCAATAATATTATAGTTATCGTATGCAGTAGCTGTTTCTTCGAGAATTTCCTCCGCAATTTGTTTGGTATTACCATAAGGGGAAGTCGCTCTTTTGACAGGTGCACTTTCATTGACAGGAAGTGTATCTGGTTCGCCATATACAGTACAGCTTGAAGAGAAAACAAAATTAATCGGCTTATTTTGATAAGCTTCTAACAAATTGATTAATGAGAAAAAATTGTTGTGGTAATATTTTAAAGGTTTTTTGACAGATTCGCCTACAGCCTTTGACGCGGCAAAGTGGATAATCCCTGATATATCCGTATTTTCTTTAACAAATTCGTTCACACGGTTTGTATCACACAGGTCAAATTGGTGAAATTCGGGTTTAACCCCGATAATCTTCTCAATCTGATCCAAAATCTTGATGTTTGAATTGGATAGATCGTCTATGATGACAGGTATGTATCCTGCTTGATGTAGTTCGACTACGGTATGCGAACCGATGTAACCCGTTCCTCCTGTGACTAATATTTTTTTGTTCATTATTGTTGATTATAGTAAGTAAAGTCTTTCTGTCTTGCAGGTAAGGCAAAATATAAGATATTGTTCCCTATGCTTCGGCACGCGGATAATTTTGATTTTTATTTTCCACTCATGGCTTCCTTTTAATGAAATGGGTTTAATATCTTTGACTAAGATAAACATTATTTTAAAAACATGCGTTTGCTTTATTCAATTGGAATCGTTCTTTATGGACTCTTACTGCGTATTTTAGCTCCTTTTCATGGTAAGGCCAGGCTCATGGTAACAGGGCGGAAAGACTGGTATCAAAGGATGAAACAAACGGTTGATTCTACCCAAAAACATATCTGGTTTCATTTTGCTTCGTTGGGAGAATTTGAGCAAGGAAGACCTGTTTTGGAGTCTGTAAGAAATACGTATTCTGATCATAAAATAATTGTAACATTTTACTCTCCCTCGGGCTTTGAGATCCGAAAAAATACGGCTTTGGCCGATTATGTGTTTTATCTTCCCTATGATACGGCGCAGAATGCGCGACTTTTTCTTGACCTCATCAACCCAAGCTTCACCGTATTCACGAAATATGAATATTGGTATTATTTCTTTGAGGGTCTGTATAGACGGGGCATTCCTTTGTTTTTGATCTCAGCAATATTTAGACCCGATCAGATCTTTTTTCAGACATATGGTAACTTTTTTCTTAAGATTTTAGGCTATGTGACTTACTTTTTTGTGCAAAATGAAGAAAGTGTCCGTCTTTTAAAAGAATTTGGGATACGCAACGCCGGGCTTGCAGGAGATACCCGATTTGATCGGGTAGTAGACCTCCCTAAAAGTAAGAAAATGATTCCTGAGGTCATCCAATTTATTGGTGAACATCCAACTTTGGTGGCTGGAAGTACCTGGCCACAAGATGAACAAATGCTAAGAGAATTGTTTGCGGATTATCCGGCCTATAAACTCATCTTGGCTCCGCACGAGATTCATGAGTCACATTTGGCGAGTATTTTCGCTCTTTGGCCAAATGCGCTCCGCTTTTCGAATATGGCTAGTTATGATGCTGTTACAATAGCAGACGCTCGTGTATTGGTTATCGACAACATTGGTATGCTTGCTTCGTTGTATGGTTATGGCCAAATAGCCTATATTGGTGGTGGATTTGGGGTGGGAATACATAATACGCTGGAGGCCGCAACTTATGGCATACCGGTTCTATTTGGTCCAAATTTCAAAAAGTTTCAGGAGGCGAAGGATCTTGTACAGAATGGTGCAGGTTTTTCTATTGAAAGTGGTAAAGAACTCCATAAAGCTTTTGCTGCTCTTCAAGATTGCGGTTTCCGCCAGGAAGCGGGAAAGTTGGCCCGTGAATATGTGCTGCAAAACGCTGGAGCAACGCCGATTATTATGAAATACCTTAAAAGTAATCTTGTTAAAGTATAAGCGGCGGCTATACAGCTACCGCTTATGTTTTACAGTTTAATAGTAAGTATATCTTCTTACACCGGTTATATGGCGGGATAAGCGCATTACCTGATGTGAGTATCCATATTCATTATCGTACCAGATATACAGAACAATATTTTTGCCGTCCGCAGAAACTATTGTTGCTGGAGCATCGACTATAGCAGCGGCACTGGTGCCAATGATATCCGATGAAACAAGTTCATTGTTTTTGGAAAACATAATCTGTTCAACAAGGTTACCCTGCAGCGATGCCTTTTTTAAAAGGGCATTGATTTCGTTGACCGTAGTTTTGGATTTGATTTGAAGATTTAATATCGCCAATGACCCATTTGGGACGGGAACACGAATAGCGTTTGAAGTCAGTTTGCCCGTTAGCGAAGGCAACACTTTTGCAACGGCGTCCCCTGCTCCAGTTTCGGTGATGACCATATTGAGTGCGGCGGCCCGGCCCCGCCTGGATTTCTTGTGCATATTGTCGACAAGATTCTGGTCGTTGGTATAGGAGTGTATGGTTTCAATATGCCCTCTATCTATTCCTATTGTATTTTCAAGTACAGCTAAAATGGGAGATATCGCATTAGTGGTACAAGAGGCCGCGGAAAAGATCTTATGTTTTTGCAAATCGCTATCATTTTCGTTGACCGCATATACGATATTTGGGACCCCTTTCCCGGGAGCTGTTAATAATACTTGTTCGGCGCCTTTGGATTTCAGGTGGCGACTAAGTTCCTGCGCATCGCGAAAAGCCCCTGTATTGTCGATGATTAAAGCATTTTCTATACCATAGATTGTGTAATCAATATCCTCGGGTTGTTTTGCGGAGATCAGATGGACGGTAATTCCATTGATGACGAGTGCCGGATTTGCTATATCGGCCTGCACATCGCCTTCGAATGCATCGTGTATGGAATCCGTTTTTAATAGTGCCGCTCTTTTCAGAATCGATTTGCTATCATTGACGTCGCGAGTTACAATGGCGCGGAGACGAAGCTGCTGTCCCGCACCGGTGTTAAGCATAAGTTCACGGGCCAGTAAGCGACCGATACGACCAAAGCCATAAAGCACCACATCACGTGGCTTTAATTTCTCCTGTTGATGCATGTCCTGTAACTCCGCAGTAATGAAATTGTGTAGGTCATTAGCGGAAAAGGTTTTTTTCTTGGCCTGTAAAGTGAGTTTCCCAAGGTCAATACGAGCGGGAGAAAGTGGCGATTTTTCCAATAGCTGTGCGATTTGCAGTGTGTCAAGAATGTCGACCGGCTCGTCGGTAAGCAGGGCACTTTCCTGAATCAGGTTTAGGATAGCACTCGGTTTTGCATCAAAGAGTCGATTTCGAAAGAATACGAGCTCTACGGCGTGGTTATACCACAGGTTGCTGACAATTTGAATTAAGTTTACGGCAGCATTATGTTGCTCTCTGTAACTTTTGATCTCTAAGTCAAAAGATGGCTTGTGTGACATAATAATTTTATAATAGATTATGTTACAAACATAGGACAAAGTAGGTAGAAAACTGTCTTAAATTTCCATTTTCACAATTTTTAGCGCTAAATCGCTTTTTGTATTAATGATTTTATAAAATATAATATCTTTATTTGCTAATCTTCTATTATAAATAAATCAGACATGATGCGATCGGCCATTAATTTACCCGCATCTGTTAAACGTAAGTTGTTTGGCTCCAAAATAAGATTCTTCGCTGCTATAAATGGTTCAGCTTCTTTTAAGACGCGATCTTTAACGGATCGTCCAAACTTACTTTCCAGTGCAATTAGATCTAGTCCCCACATGGTTCGCAACGATGTCATGATATTTTCATTGATCTGGTCAAGCGTGGAAAGCTCCTCAATTTCCAGGGGAAGTTGGTCTAAATTAATGGATGTCATATATTTAGCATTATTAGAAACATTCCATGACCTTGAAGTTCCATTGAATGAATGAGCTGAAGGGCCGATGCCAAGATAATGTTTGCCTTTCCAATAATTTGTATTGTGACGAGCATAACAGCCGTTTTTTGCAAAATTGGAAATTTCGTACTGCTCATATCCCGCGGATTTCAAGGTATGAATAAGAAGACTCATCTGATCAGCTGCCTGATCAGAATCTATGGCTGGAGTTATCCCTTTATTTATAAAGTGATCTAATGCTGTTTTCTTTTCCACAGTCATGGAGTAGGAAGAAATATGAGGAATTTCAAAGTCAATCAGTTGTTGCATATTATGACGCCATTTTTCCGTTGTCAATAACGGATAGCCATAAATAAGGTCACAGGTAATATTTTCAAAGCCTGCATCTTGCACACGCATTATCGATGCGACTGCTTCCTGTTGATTATGCGCTCTGTTCATCCATTTGAGATCTTCCTCAAAGAATGATTGTATACCTATGCTGAATCGATTGATTGCTGTATTCCGCAGACTGTTTACTTTGGCGGCATTTAGATCGTCTGGATTGGCTTCTAGTGTAATTTCAGCGTGATCTGCAATATCAAAATGCTTCGCGATCGTCTCGATGATCCGCGCGATCTCATCCGCTTCCAATAAGGACGGTGTGCCGCCGCCAAAATAGATAGACTCGATCTTTTTGTCTTCCAAATACACTGCTCTAAGCGCAATTTCCCGTTTTATAGCATTGATCATCTCGCTTTTGTACTGAAGTGAAGTGCTAAAATGGAAATCGCAATAATGGCAAGCCTGTTTACAGAATGGGATATGGACATAAATCATAGGTACAAATATACCAAGACCTAATCAACTTGGCTCTTTATTCGTATGATTTCTTCTCCTATAGGCTCTTGTCGGCGCAATACGTGTTGTATTTCACTGGATAGCCCTTAAAAGTAGCCATCCATGTATTGGCTTTAGCATAGGATGAATATTTTATGACTTCCATCACGGGCAGCCAAGCAAGAGGGATTTGCGATAATGGGTATCCAATTTGCGACGAAAGTGTCCAAAATAAAAAAATAGCTTCCAAACCGTATTGAATATACTTGGATTGGAAGCTGTTTTTTGTCCTTTATGCTGCGATAGCCTGTGTTTCGTTATTTGCTAAAGGTGTTATTTGACGATTCTACATCTGCCAAGCGCAGTGAAGGATCAATTGTTACTGCTTTTGGTGTCTTTGATAGCGGAATGGTATAATCGGGTTTAGTCCAGAACCAGTCTTCGAGCACGGTTCTTTTAACACCTTTGTAAATGTCAAAATGTTCTTCCGGTTTTTCTCCACGCATTTCACGCAAAGGGATATAAAAGAGTTCCTTGCTTCCATCGGTGTATTCTACGAGAACATCCAGTGGCATGGCGAAATTAGACTTGTTAGCCAAAAGAATTTCTTTATCTGTTACTTTTTCAATGGCGTAATCGATTTGACGGGTGGTATTGATAAACAGGTTGAAATACCATTTCAGGTTGATCCCCGAAACTTCTTCAGCAACGCGTTTGAAATCATTAGGGGTCGGATGTTTAAACTTCCAGAGATCATAAAATTTCAGAAAGGTTTTCTCTAAGTTTTCCTGTCCAATAATATAACCCAGCTGCTCTGCAAGTACAGCACCTTTGTTGTATGCTTCGTTGCTGTATCCATAATTGGTGTTATAATAATCGGCCAATAAGCTCATCGGTTCTTCTTTACCAGAAAGCGCTAATTTGTAATAACCACGGTAAGCTGCAATTTGCGGGTTGGATGCTATGGCTCCTCTTTTTTCAAAGATATGCTGCATGGCAAGCTCTTCGACATAGGAGGTAAAGCCTTCATCAAACCACTCATCTACAGTTTCGTTGATTCCAAATAATTGCTGGTACCAAGAGTGTGCTGATTCGTGGAATATTACACCAACAAGGCTTTTTAGATTGCGTCCACCGGTGATCAGCGTAGCGGTACCATACTCCATTCCCCCATCGCCACCTTGAATAATGGTATATGTTGGCCAAGGGTATTTTCCAAACTTTGCACTACAGAAATCGAAGAATTCGGTGGATAGACCTATCGCTGTTTTCCAATTGGATATCACTTCTTTGTCGGTTGGCAAAAATACGGTATACACTTTTATTCCGTTTTTACTTGAAGCTGAATCTACGACAAACTTGGGATCCGCGGCCCATACAAAGTCATGGATATTTTGGGCCTTATAATGCCAGGTAGCTTTATTGCCGTCTAGTTTTATCTTTGCTTTCGGTTGATAACCTTTTACTTCTGCTGGGTTCTGAAGAACACCTGATGCACCGACTACATAATTTTTGTTGAGCCGTATGGTCACATCGAAATTACCAAAGGGAGCAATGAATTCACGGCCTGTATATTCATCTAAATGCCAGCCGAATTCATCAAATTGAGCCATTTTTGGATACCATTGCGCCATAGAGAGTGCTACTCCTTCGGCAGAATTTCGGCCAGTTCTTCGGATTTGTTCTGGCACTTGAGCGGTCCACTCCATGTCAAAACGGACTGTTTCGCCATCTTGTATAACCGACGGTAGAGTGACCTCCAAGATGGTCCCATCAATTTTAAATGAGGTATGAGCCCCATTCATTGTTAAGCTTTTGATTTTTTGATAACCTATTTGATTGGTTTGGAGCTCTCCGATACGGCTTTGATATATTGGTTTTTCTTTCGTACCTACATTAATCACCATGCGCTTGTCGGGATCACTGATGTTTTTTAAGCGATAATCCATCATCGATCCTGGTTGAAAAGCATTGAAGTATAGATGGAAATAGACCTTTTTTAGGGACTGACCTGAATTATTGCTATACTTCAAGATCATTTTTCCATCGTATTGATATGCTTTTTCATCCACGTTGACGTCCATTTTGTAGTCAACTTTCTGTTGCCAGAATCCTTTCCTTTGGGCCTTCACTACTGCCCCCCAAATATTGAATACACATGCAAGTGTAAAAAAGGATATAATTTTAATTTTCATGTCTCAAACTTACAAAATTGTCTCAATAAATGGCGCTTATAGGTGCTTGATGACGCTAATGTCATCAAATCTTGACGAAAATCTACCATTGGATGTGGAATTGGCTTGGTTTTGGTTATGGGATTTATTTATTGAGTTAAAATCAATTTTACTTTTTATTTATGGATAATCTATATTATAAACCCTCTGGAAAGTCTCCTGCGTTGGCTATTATTGGCTCCCTGATACTAGGTACTTTGGGTGCCATTGTATTGGCTATTGTTTACATTGCTTTACAATGGTTTATACCCATTATTTACTTTAATGTATTTATTACCTTAGGTTTTGGTGCTGGAATATTCTATGTGCTGAATTTTTGTTTCAAACAATGGAAATTAAGGAATAGGGGGGTAGCCATTTTGATCACATTATTGGTCGCCATTTTAGCCTTTTATGCACAGTGGGCTCTGTTTGTATCATTAATGTACAATGCGGAAGGAACAATGGGCGGAGATACCTGGGTAAAATCGTCTTTTAATCTTGAAGGTTTTAAAGCTTTTTTCTTACACCCGACATTTATTTGGGAAGCGATGCAAGGTTTAAATGAAGTAGGTACGTTTACCCTGAAAAAGAGCCCGGTTTCGGGCGGTATGTTGTGGGCCGTGTGGGCTATTGAAATGGGTATTATTTTGATTACTCCAATCATTATGGCTTTCCGCGGCATCACTATCTATCCATTTTCTGAAAAAGACGAAGTATGGATGAATAAACGCGCTTTGCCGGGAAGGTTAAAGTATGTGGCTGATAAAGATACCGTAGTCAGCTCGTTGGGCAACCATGATTTTGCCTATGTATACGACTATCTATCGGAAGAAGAAGAACATCTCTCTTTTGCTACCGCTGAATTATATGAATCTGAAACGGACGACCATCAATATTTGACCATCTATAATCATCAATTTACGGAAAAGAAAGGCAAGCTGGAAGAAAAGAAGGATGAGGTGATTGAGTTCTTGCGAATAAACAGAAATAGTTTGTAGACTAGTTGGAAAGGTAATCTATTCGGGTGCCTTTCGGCTCTGCTTCGCCTTTTGTTCGCCCCTTGTTCGCCTTGCGTACTCGTTTTCTCCACCTTGCGCCCACTGTGCGCCCACTTATTAGGTGGACGTACAGTGGGCGCAAGGTGGGCGAACAGTGGGGGAACTCCGAACCAGTTACGAATAAGGGGCGAATGAGTCGGCAACAAGAATACCGCCCTTTGATTTCCATTCATTAATAGAAGGGCTATAAATTTTGACTTCCTCAATACCATTTTTCGCCAATATCGATGCCGCTATGGTTGCCCGGTCTCCCGATTGACAGTGGAGATACAGCTGTTTACTTTGGTCCACTTTGCTGAGGTTGTCCTCAATTGTTCCAACAAAGAGATGTGTTGCATTCGGTAAATGGCCCTCTGCGAACTCACTGGCGTTGCGCACGTCTAGAATTTGCGTGTCAGATTTGTCCAAAGCGCTCTTCATTTCTTCAAACCCGATGAGCTGTTGATGCGCTAATGCGATGTCTAAACTGGGGATTGCATCCGGTGTAATATATCCGGTAACGTGATCCAATCCGATGCGCATAAGTTTACGTGCAACGTCGTCCAATTGGTTTTCTTCTACAATGAGTATAAAAGGATCGGAGTAATTAAGTATCCAGCCTGCCCACGTATTAAAAGTCTTGTTGTTTTGAATATTGACGCTACCTGGCAGATATCCCTTTGCAAATTCGGACTTGTGTCGTGTATCAATGATTGTTGTTCCTTCGTGGTATAAATCAAGAAAGGCATCATTCGTTAACCTGTTGTATCGAGGTACTTCTGTTTGTAACGGCCGCACTATTTTGTTGAGTTTTTTCATCATAGCAAAGTAGCGTGGTGGCTCGGGTTGTCCTGATAAAAGCTCATCTACAAAAGCTCCTTCATTGTTTTGGTATTGAAGTGCCCAATTCCGTATTTTTTCATAACCAACGGTCGAACTGGGGACGGCGCCGAGTGCCTTTCCACAGGCGGATCCGGCGCCATGAGCAGGCCATACCTGAATATGATCGGGTAAAGTCAAGAAATGTTGCAACGAACGGTACATTTGCTGTGCTCCAATCTCTTTGGTTCCGATCATTCCAGCCGCATTTTCCAATAAATCAGGGCGGCCAATGTCGCCAACAAATACAAAGTCGCCAGTAAAAATCATAACAGGTTCCATCGTTGCCGGTGTATCGACCAGTAGAAAACTAATACTCTCAGGTGTATGTCCGGGAGTATGGATAACCTTGAAAATAAGGTTTCCAACTTGAAATTGATCGCCATCTTTTAATCCTTTATGTGGAAATGAGTATTGCCAGTCCGCCCCACCTTCATCGGACAAATAAGGTTGGGCACCTGTTAATGCGGCCAATTCCAGTGTGCCTGATAGGTAATCGGCATGGATATGTGTTTCCGCAATATGCGTTATGATCAGATTATTCTTTTGTGCAATCTCAAGATAGGTATCTACATCTCTTTTGGGATCAATAACAATAGCTACTCCTTTTGCCTGACAGCCAATGATATAACTCGAATGAGCAAGAGATGATTCAAAAATGTGTTGAAAAAACATAACGTGTGATTTTAATGATTTACAAATTGCATGAATTCGAAAGCAAAGATTAGGGTGCCGATGCTAATTAAAAAATATCCAAAAATACCTTTCAATTTAGCGGCATCTAATTTATCTTTCCATTTGGAACCAATTTGGAGGCCTATTAATGTGATTAATGTAAAGGTTACTAATATAAACCAATTCATATGTTGTAAGAAATGATAATTCGCGATCAAGCCGAATGATGCGTTTAATCCAATAATGAACAGAGAAGTGGCGATAGCCTGCTTCAGTGGAATACCTAAAAGTAATACTAGGGCTGGTACAATTATGAATCCACCTCCTGCACCGACCAAGCCCGTCATAATGCCAACCAGTGAGCCGACAAGGATAACGTTGAAAATTTGTGCAGGTCTACCCTTGAATGTGGCGTTCTGTACCTGTTTTTGTCTTCGTACCATCGCAGTCGCAGAAATTAATATCACGATTGCGAACAATAGCATGATGATATGGTTTCTGGAAATCTCCATACTCGCGATGTTGAATGACTCGGGTATAGAAACGAGAAGATAGCGCTTGGTGAAATAGACTGAAATTAGCGAGGGAAGTAGAAAAATAGTTGTGGTTTTCAAGTCAATTTCCCTCTTTTTTAACGGATAAATTGATCCGACCAAGGCTAATATTCCAATAGAAAACAGCGAATAGTCCAATGCATATTGAGGTTCAATATGGAAGATATAGACAAATATGGGGAGTGTTAGGATGCTTCCGCCGCTACCCATTAGGCCCATAGATAGCCCGACGACGACAGCTAATGTAAATCCAGCTATAAATATTAATTCCATTTTCTGTTGCTAAAAATTTAATTTTTGATGGCGTGGGCTTTCAAAATAGTAGACTACCTGTAGGTTAATGGGGCAATTTGTTGCGCAAGATACCGTAAATCCATGTACCCAATAAGGCAAACAATAGTACAATGCCAATCGTCCAGTAACCGGCTCCGATTAAAGCAAACATGGGGCCTGGGCAAGCACCAGTCAGCGCCCAGCCCAAACCAAAGATTGTGCCGCCCACCAGATACCGGGTAATGCTTTTATCTTTATCTGCAAAGGTGATGTGCGCTCCGTGGCTGTCCTTAATTTGTTTCCTTTTAATGATCTGTACAATAATAATGGCTGTTGTTAGCGCTGTTCCAATGATACCATACATGTGAAAGGAGCGAAATTGAAACATTTCGTATATTCTATACCATGATGCCGCTTCCGACTTATATAAGATAATGCCAAATAATATGCCTATTAATATGAATTTTAATGCTTTCATTTTATGCAAAGATTAAGGGAAATAAAAAATGGATCATGATTATTCCACCTAGGAAGAAGCCGATTACAGCGATCAACGATGGAATCTGGAAGTTGCTGAGCCCTGAAATGGCATGTCCAGAAGAGCAGCCGCCAGCATACCGCGTTCCAAAGCCGATTAATATGCCGCCGATACTTAAAATTAGGAATTGAAACAGAGATCCGTTAAAAACAAAAATGGATTCGGGGAGGTAACCTTGTATATGGTCGATAATACCCAGTTCTTTCAGATCTGCCACACTTTTCGCATGGATTTGTGTTGGTGTGCCGTCGTCGAGGAAATAATGTGCGATAAAACCTCCGATAACGGTTCCGAGTACCAGCAGAAGATTCCAGGATTGTGTCTTCCAGTCGAACCTAAAAAAAGATGAAGTTTTGCCTGCACCTAGTACAGTGCACATTGTACGTAAATTGTTGGACATGCCAAAATCCTTACCCTGTTTGAGCAGAAGGTACATGACCAGTGCAATTAAAGGACCTGAAATATACCAGGGCCACGGTTGTTTGATGTATTCCAATAACATAACAATGTTCTTAAGTGATGTTGCAAAGGTACATACTGCCTTTGCAAAAGCCTGTAACAAATGTTACTGAAGGAACAAAGAATTTATAGGTCGTAATATTCGATATCGGCTGCCCTCAGCGCCTCGCTCAACAGTGGAAGATCATCTTCCTTTTGGAACAATTTGTTGCGCCATGTTCGAAAAGCCGGGCCTTTGACCGGGTGGATAATAATGAGGTTGCCGCCAGAGCGCTTCAGATTTCGGATATATGAAATACTGCTTAAAGGAAAAACGACTGTTTTCTTGGCATTGCTGATGCGGAGTACTTCTTCTTCCAAAATCCATGTCGACGATAATGTCGAACACTTAATGGCCAAGTATAAGGCAAAAGGGATCATTAAAAGAGCGATAATAATCTTGATGATTTCCTGTACCGGAACTTTAGACATGCCTATTCCAATGAGCAGGATTGAAGTCAACAATATAAACATGTATTTTCCACGGTGCAATGTCGACAAGTGAAATGTCTGCGAATTACTCTTCATATTTTGATAAACTTCCCTTTGGCGTCAATATAGGAAAAATTCTCCAAGTCTTCCCTTCCATGTGTCTATCCATTTTTAGAAACCTTCGCTATTGCGGATAAATTAATATAGTAAGAGAAACCTTGGGATGAGGTAATGCTTGGAATAGGCAAAAATTATGCATTTTTGTGTCTATGATATTTGGTGAAGAATTGCAGGCATGGTATCAGGAGCATAAGCGAGATTTACCATGGAGAGAAACACATGATGCGTATAAAATATGGCTTTCGGAGATTATTCTGCAACAGACGCGGGTGGAGCAGGGCATGCCGTACTACTATCGTTTTGTGGAGCGATTCAATACTGTAGTAGATTTTGCAAATGCGGATGAAGACGACATTCTTCACCTCTGGCAAGGTTTGGGATATTACTCCAGGGGGCGGAATATGCATAAAGCGGCTCGAATTGTCCGGGATCAATTCAATGGGATTTTTCCAGTGGATTATAAGACCTTACTAAGCCTTCCTGGTGTAGGGGAATATACTGCTGCAGCAATATCTTCTTTTGCTAATAATGAGGCCCAGGCAGTTTTAGACGGAAACGTGTTTCGTGTACTTGCACGCTATTATGGAATAGAAACTCCCATTAATTCAACGGAAGGGAAAAAGGTTTTCGCTGCGATAGCGAAAGAAAATCTGGATCAAAATCATCCGGCCCAATATAATCAGGCTATTATGGATTTTGGTGCGATCCATTGTAAGCCTAAGCAACCGCTTTGTGAGCAATGCATGTTTCGTCTTTCATGCTATGCCTTTACACGCGGCGAGGTCAATCAATTGCCTGTAAAGCTTAAAGGCAAAGGAAGCAGAGATAGATATTTCAATTATTTTATTTTAAAGGATAGCAATCGTCTTCTGATGTCTAAACGCGGTGAAGGTGATGTTTGGCAGAATCTGTATGAGTTTCCACTCCTGGAATCAGATCATACGATGGATATTGTTGATATTCTGAACGATGAGTGGTTTGTGTCTTATTTTGGGAAAGATGCTGACCTGAGCATCTTGCAGCAGCAGACTAAGCATATTTTAAGCCATCAGAATATTTATGCCACATTTTTTGAAGTGCGGTTAAAAGGAGATTTAATTCAAAAAAAATCAAATTGGGATTATGTAATTCTAAAAGATTTAGATAAATTAGCTAAACACAAGTTGATCTTTACTTTTTTGGAAAGGTCAAATTTTTAACCATTTATGCTTTTAAATTATGTCAGGAGTTAACAAAGTCATTTTAGTGGGACATCTTGGAAAAGATCCCGAAATTCGTTATTTAGAAGGCAATGTCTCTGTTGCCAGTTTTCCATTGGCAACATCAGAAACCTATAATAAAGATGGAAAAAGGGTGGAGCAAACCGAATGGCACAATATTGTTATGTGGCGAGGTCTGGCTGACGTGGCTGTGAAATATCTAACAAAGGGGAAGTTAGTTTATATTGAAGGCCGATTAAGGACGCGTACTTATGAGGATAAGGAAGGTATTAGACGATACGCTACGGAGGTCGTTGCAGAAACTTTTACACTTTTAGGTCGTAAATCAGATTTTGAGCCGAACACTGGTGCAGGTGCGGGCAATACATCCAATACGCAAGCACAAAAAGCGGAAGATAAAGAAGTTGAAGTTGATTTTACCGAAAATGATCAAGAGGATAATCCCTTACCATTTTAATCTGTAATAAGTTATGGTTATGTAAAAACTTGACTTTGGTAATCAATCGATGATAGTTAGAATAGCAGGCAAATGAGTCTGCTTTTTTGTTTATTGGACATTTTTGACTACTCGTACCGCGTAATTGGCTGCAGTTCGTTTTTTAGTTGTCTAAATTGATGTTTTTGTTCATGATCGGCGAATGCCCAAAATTTCTTTTTCGACGAAATTTTGGCTATGTTTGCTCTAATTATGTTGCAAGATAGAATTACGCAGTATACTGAGGAAATTAAGGCGTTTTCGCCGACTTCTTCAGCCGATGTAGAAAATTTCAGATTGAGGTTTTTGGTTTCAAAAGGGATTGTGAAGAATCTTTTTGATGAATTCAAAACCGTTACACCTGAAGAGAAACGTACTTTGGGTAAAGTGTTGAACGAATTTAAGCAGTTGGCAGAAAATACGTTTAAGGAAGCACAAGAAAAATTCGGACTTGGAGAGAAGCAAAAATCCGAACAGCTTGAGGGCGACTTAACATTACCGGGGCAGGGATTTCAGCTAGGATCTAGACATCCAATCTCCCTGGTTCGTAAAGAAATTGTTGAAATTTTCAAGAAATTAGGTTTTATTGTTTCGGAAGGTCCAGAAATCGAAGATGACTGGCACAACTTCTCGGCGTTGAATTTCCCTCCCGAGCATCCTGCGCGTGATATGCAAGATACTTTCTTTATCAAGAAACAGGAAGGTAATGATATTACTTTAAGAACGCATACTTCTTCCGTTCAGGTACGTTTAATGGAAGCTGGCAAACCTCCATTCCGTGCCATTATGCCCGGTCGTGTTTATAGAAATGAGGCTATTTCGGCCCGTGCACACTGTTTCTTTCATCAGGTGGAAGGTTTGTATGTAGACGAAAATGTTTCTTTTGCTGATCTGAAACAAACCTTATATCATTTTGTCCAAGAAATGTACGGGGAAGGTACTAAAGTACGTTTCCGTCCTTCATATTTCCCTTTTACGGAGCCTTCAGCAGAAATGGATATTTCTTGTACCATTTGTAAAGGTGCTGGATGTAATTTGTGTAAATACTCTGGCTGGGTAGAGATTTTAGGTTGTGGTATGGTGGATCCTAATGTTCTTGACAATTGTGGTATTGATAGTAAAAAATACGCTGGCTTTGCATTTGGTATGGGTATTGAACGTATCACTAATCTGAAATATGTAATTAAGGACTTGCGTCTTTTCTCTGAGAACGATACCCGTTTCTTGTCGCAATTTGAGACGGAATTAATATAAATTAATGTTCAAAAACAATTATTGCATCATATTATTCTCCATTATGACGAAGTCTGGGAATAATGTGATGCTTTTTAGTCTTTGATCTTGTCGCTGAAATTCGATATGCCTATTATAAAATTACATGGAACCAGATCATATCATTGAATCAATAAAAAGAACGGCACGAGAGCTTTTTCGTCAAAATGGTTATCATAAAACCAGTGTGAATACTTTGGCGAAAAAGGCCAAGATAGCAAAAGCTACTGTGTACAAATATTTTGATAGCAAAGAAATGATTTTGCATGCCATCTTGATGGATTATCTTCGCGCGAGCTTGCAGGATATTTTAAAAACGACCAAATATGAAGATGATATGGCTTCTTTTTTGGGTTTTACGATTTTGCGGGTAAGCCGACTAACCTACACCGTTTGCAATGAGTTGATCGGATGGGAGTTTATTCGGGAGTCTGCGAATGCTCAGGAATACCTAAAAACCCTTTCTGAAGATTTGGAGTTTCTGCTCTTAAGTACATTCATTCAAAATGAAAAAATTAATGAAGCGATTAGTGAAGAAAAGTTAACCTTTCTGATTAAATCCAGTAAAAGTATTGTATTTTCATTTGCGTTTACTGCGGTTTCGGATGCTGATGTGCGTAAAAATTTTATTTCCTTTCAGAAGGAAATCCTGCCTTACCTTGTTCAGGCAACTGTTCAATAAGTTCCCTTTAACGCTGTCATTCTTGTTCCAATGGCCGGGACTCTCCTCTTTCAATGTTTTTTCTTTCTTGTGATTTGCTTTTTTTCATATTTACGTTTGTAGATATTCGATTGCGCTATTATAGTCTGTACGAAGCCGATAGCACGTGAAGAGTTCCTTTATAGTCGTGATAATCAATGCTTATAAATAATTTGTGCAGGTGAAAAATCGTTATAAAAATTGTATTTTTGCATCCTATGAGTAGAAGAATTCCACAAGATAAAAAGTTCTTGAAAGATATTGCCATCATTGATATTGCCGAAGAGGGTAGAGGTGTTGGAAAAACCGAAGATTTGGTTTTGTTTGTTGAAAAAGCTGTTCCGGGAGATGTTGTTGACGTGGAGCTTATGCGCAAGAAAAAGAATTTTGCAGAGGCTCGTGTAACTGCTTTAAAAGAGGCCTCGTCTTATCGTGTAAATCCTTTTTGTGAGCACTTTGGAGTTTGTGGCGGATGTAAGTGGCAACATATGACATATGATGCTCAATTGAAATTTAAACAACAGTCTGTCGATAATGCTTTATCGCGTATTGGGAAGGTGGATACCTCTGCTATGGAACGTATATTAGGCTCGGTGCAAACAGAATATTATAGGAATAAATTAGAGTACACTTTTTCAAACAAAAAGTGGTTGACTTCTGTGGATGAAGATGCGTCTGTATTGGAAATGAATGCTTTGGGATTTCACGTGCCGGGACGTTTTGATAAAATTTTAGATATTGATCATTGCTATCTGCAAGAAGACCCTTCAAATGAAATTCGCAATTCAATTCGTGATTTTGCACTTGGCCAAGGCATTACATTCTACGATTTGCGTGAGCATACAGGTGTTTTGCGTAATTTGATTATCCGTATTTCTTCTACTGGCGAGATGATGGTGATCGTTGTTTTTGCTTATCCAGAAGAGGGGCAGGTAGAATTGCTGATGAATGATGTCAAAGAAAAGTTCCCACAAATCACTTCGCTATTATATATTGTCAATCAGAAACGCAATGATACGATCTTTGACCAAGATATCCATATCTACGCGGGGCGTGATTTTATTTATGAGGAGATGGAAGGATTACGGTATAAAGTTGGACCTAAATCTTTCTATCAAACGAATTCTGCACAAGCTTACGAGTTATATAAAATCACCCGTGATTTTGCTGGTCTGAGTGGCGATGAATTGGTATATGATTTGTATACGGGTGCTGGTACGATAGCAAATTTTGTTGCTAAGCAAGCTCGAGAAGTAGTGGGTGTAGAGTACGTTCCTACAGCTATTGAAGATGCACAAGTCAATTCGTCCATCAATAATATTACGAATACAAAGTTCTATGCTGGAGATATGAAGGATGTTTTGACCCCTTCCTTCATTGCCGAACATGGTAAACCTGATGTAGTGATTACAGACCCGCCACGTGCAGGAATGCATGCCGATGTTGTGGCACGTTTGTTGGAAATGGAATCTCCGCGTATCGTATATGTGAGTTGTAATGCTGCGACGCAAGCGAGAGATCTTTTGTTGTTAGCGGAGAAATATGAGGTAAAGCGTATTAAACCGGTGGATATGTTTCCGCATACGCAACATGTTGAGAATGTCGTCTTATTGGAGTTGAAAAAGTAATTGTACCATTATGGAAGTAGAAGATTTATTTGCAGGGTCTGCAAGAGAAGAAAATACAACATCTACAGGACAAAGTCCATTAAAGAGCCTGCAGGTCGATCTCGATTTTTATAGTGAATCAATCCGCGAGGTAGCGTTAGAAATCGTGGAAGAAGGGTATTCTGAATATCCCATTTTTATAGCTCATCAGCATGAAGTCTCTGTTGGCGAGGTTATATTGGATCGCAAAGAGCTGGATACAAAATGGACAATTAATGCGTCTACATTGGAAGAGTTCGTTTCGATGGATATCATACAGGAGGATCGCAAATCGTCCTTCATTCAGAACTATAAACCTGCTAAAGATTTTATGTGTCTGTTTGTTGTCGTTGCGGAGGGGGCCAATTTTGTTTTTTATCCTTACAAGTAGCGGACATAAGAATATTTAAACTTTTTTAACAGTACAAGTGTCCAACTATTATTAATTTTAGCCAATAGGTATCGTGTAAATTACAATATTGTACGATTGAAAATAAGTGTGCATGCGATCTTGATCATGCGCTATTGGATTCAATGAACTGCTGCTACACGCTAAAACTAATCGGGATAATTGAAGAGAGCTAATAGGATGAAAATATTACAGATACAGATAGTAAGTTTTTTTTTACTTTTATTTACCTATTTCGGCGCTACTGCTCAGCAACAGCAGAAGGTTTCGGGTATGGTTTTACAAAAGGGTAACGGTAATCGCATTGGAGATGCGGTGGTAATTAATCTCCGTACGCACAGATCAACGCTGACCAATTCTTTTGGTGTTTTTACTATCGATGCATCAGTAGGAGATTCGTTGTCTTTCACTAAAGTGGGTTATTCCCCTGTAAAAACCGTGTTAACCAATTTGAATGAGTTTTATGTGGAATTGCAAGAGGGCATACGATTGGAGACTGTCATTGTTGAAAGGAAGACGAAAGAAGCTGAATTAAACGATGCTATGAATAACTATTCCAAAAAGGGTGTTTATAATGGCGGTAAAAATAAGTTTGGAACTTATTTGGGTAGCCCTGCCACAGCACTTTATAATCTTTTTGGGCGAGAGGCTAAAAACGCAAAGCGCTTTGGACGATTCATGGATAGAGAGAAAGAGGAGTTGCAAGTTGACCGTATTTTTTCCCGTGAAGCTGTTAAGAATCTAACGAAACTGGATAGTGCTGAGCTGGATGCTTTTATGATACGTTATCGCCCATCTTTTGATCTCGCTGAACATTGGGGACAATACGATCTGATGCATTACGTGCAACAGTCGATGGAAGATTTTGATGCAAAGGGGAGACCTAAAGGTTCATTATTGCCAGATATTGAAGTGAAGACACAGGAGAAGTAGAACAGTTTATGCTCGAGCTCATGTTCTATTTTAAATAAATATGAGTAGATACTGTAGCGTTTTGACTGCATGGAGGAAGTTTAATAGCGCTTTTTTCCTCGTTTGGTAACAAAAAAGTTGATAAAAATATCTTTTGGCACTTAGTTTGATTTTAGTAGAGCTGTATTAGTTTAAATATAAAGTCTTAGATCGCATACATATGAAAATGAATAGAAAATTGGCTGTATTTGGTTTGACAGTTGCAACCTCAGCTATGTTATTTGGAAGTTGTTCTACCATCCAAAATACGAATAATGCCACTAAAGGCGGAGTCATTGGTGGTGTTGCCGGGGGTGCATTAGGTGCATTAATCGGTGGGAAAGCCGGTAATACGGCAATTGGTACTTTGGCCGGTGCTGCAATCGGTGGCGCTGCTGGTGTATTGATTGGTAAAAAAATGGATAAGCAAGCAGCTGAGATTTCTAAAACTGTTGAAGGAGCCGAAGTTACGCAATCTGCAGAGGGTATCGTTGTTAAGTTTGATTCAGGTATTTTATTTGACTTTAATAAATCAGACCTTAAAGCGTCTGCCAAAGATAATATTGCTAATTTGGTAACTACACTGAATAAAGAGCAGGGTACTGAAATTTTGGTAATCGGACATACCGATAATGTAGGTTCACTGGCTGCAAATGAAAAAGTGTCTTTGGACCGTGCGAATTCAGTGCGTGCTTTTGCAGTATCTAAAGGTTTGGCTTCATCACGTATCCGTACTGAAGGCAGAAATTTCTCTGAACCAATTGCAAGTAATGATACAGAAGCTGGACGTGCACAAAACCGTCGGGTCGAGATCGTCATCGTAGCGGGCGATCAAATGAAAAAAGAAGCGAAGCAACAAGCAGGACAATAACTCGATTTAAGACGTTCGTCTTTCCGATTTGTTCTATTTGATGTTTAATCATAAAAAAGCGTTGATAAACTCAACGCTTTTTTTTTTGGAATAAAGTGGGTAAAAATTTCTAATGTGATTCATTTAGACCTGAAATGTGACAAATCATAAATCATATTTCTGTCTGACAAACTGTCATTATATGGATTTAAATTTCTAACTTTGTAATCTTTGAAACAACCATTGGTTGGAAATTAATTCATCAAATTATGGATTTCTGAACGGGTTGACTTCATTAAATAATAAAAATTATATTCTATTGAATAGCGAGCTATGCTAGATTTAACACATACCACTAAGGAACACGACGAATCTCGTCAGGGTGAGGCATTATTATTGGAACAGGATCCGACTTTAAGCACTGGACGTAAACTTTATATTGAAAGTTACGGTTGCCAGATGAATTTCTCGGATAGTGAGATTGTTGCTTCTATTTTGTTGGATAAAGGATTTGAGACTACCAAGAATTATCAGGAGGCTGATGTTGTTTTTATTAATACCTGTTCGATCCGCGAGAATGCCGAACAACGTGTTCGTAACCGGTTAAAGGAGTTTGAAGCTGCTAAAGCAAAGAATCCTGGAATGATCGTTGGTGTATTGGGTTGTATGGCCGAGCGTCTAAAGTCGAAGTTTCTGGAAGAAGAAAAATTGGTTGATGTTGTGGTGGGACCAGATGCTTATCGTGATCTGCCTAATTTGATTGATCAGGTTGACGATGGTGCTAAAGCCGTAAACGTTTTATTATCAAGAGAGGAAACGTATGCTGATATCAATCCGGTTCGTTTGAATTCAAATGGCGTCACCGCTTTCATTTCAATTATGCGCGGTTGTGATAATATGTGTTCTTTCTGTGTGGTTCCTTTCACACGGGGTCGCGAACGTAGTCGTGATCCGCAGTCTATTGTGAAAGAAGCTCAAGATCTTTTTAATGCGGGCTATAAGGAAGTTACGTTGTTAGGACAAAATGTCGATTCCTATAAATATACTGCTCCAGTAGCAGAAGGCGATGTTCCCAGCGAAACTGTCACTTTTGCTACTTTGCTTACGATGGTTGCGGAAATCAGTCCACTTCTGCGTGTTCGTTTTTCAACTTCTCATCCAAAAGATATTACAGATGAGGTATTGTATGCGATAGCATCACATGAAAATATCTGTAATTATATTCACTTGCCCGTGCAGTCTGGGAATTCCAGAGTATTGGAATTGATGAACCGTACATATGATCGTGCGTGGTATATGGAGCGTGTGGATGCAATTCGTCGTATTATACCGGATTGTGCTATTTCTACCGATGTCATTACTGGTTTCTGCACCGAAACGGAAGAAGAGCATCAGGATACACTTTCTATGATGGACTATGTGAAGTATGATTTCGCTTATATGTTTGCTTATTCGGAAAGACCGGGCACATTGGCGGCGAAAAGATATGCAGATGATATTCCTGAAGATATTAAAAAACGGCGCTTGACGGAAGTTATCAATAAACAACGCGATCATAGTTTATATCGTTATCAACAATTTGTTGGAAAAGTCTGTAAGGTACTCATTGAAGGGTTTTCAAAACGATCTGAGTTTGATTTTTGTGGACGTAACGACCAAAATGCATTAGTTGTCTTTCCAATAGATCCTCGATTTAAGCAAGGTGATTATGTGAATGTCGTTGTTGAATCATGTACATCTGCGACGCTGTTAGGGAAAATTGTTGATTAAGCTAACTTAGATTATTTTATTTCCAACTGGAAATTTATGGATAACCAAGATATAAAGAATAGATTTGGAATTATCGGTAATTCGCCATTGTTGAATCGGGCAATTGATATTGCGCGGCAAGTGGCTCCGACTGATATTTCCGTATTAATACAAGGTGAGAGTGGTAGTGGTAAAGAAGTTTTTTCGCATATTATCCATCAATTGAGTTCACGTAAGCATGGCCCCTTTATTGCGGTCAACTGTGGGGCTATACCAGAAGGAACCATTGACTCTGAGTTGTTTGGTCACGAAAAAGGTTCTTTTACGGGAGCACATGAAGCTAGAAAGGGCTATTTTGAAGTTGTTGACGGTGGAACGATTTTTTTAGATGAGGTGGGTGAGTTACCTTTGGGTACGCAAGCACGATTGTTACGCGTATTGGAGTCAGGTGAGTATATAAGGGTCGGATCATCCAAAGTGCAGAAAACAAATGTGCGTGTAGTTGCCGCTACAAACGTGAATGTTTTTGAAGCTGTACAAAAAGGTAGATTTCGCGAAGATCTTTATTATCGTTTAAATACTGTACCCTTGCGTGTGCCCTCTTTACGTGAGCGTCCTGAAGATGTCAACTTGTTATTCCGTAAGTTTATTGTGGACTTTTCTGAAAAGTACCGTACTCCGGGCGTTCAATTGACGGACGATGCTCAGAATATGCTACGCAACTATAGTTGGCCTGGAAATGTGCGTCAACTGAAAAACGTTGCCGAACAAATCGCTGTTTTGGAGAAAGAACGTGTTGTAGATGCGTATACACTTCAAAATTATTTGCCCAATGAATCCCGGACGAGTCTTCCTGCAGTAGTTCCGTCAAATAATGGAGGGAAGGAGGATTTTTCAGAAAGAGATTTGCTGTATAAAGTTTTATTTGATATGAAGAAAGATATGGTTGATCTGAAAAAACTGGTGGTTGAATTGATTCAGAAGGGCGTTGACTCTAGCACATTTGATCAAAATTCTCCATACATTAATCAATTATATCAAGAGATCGAGCCACACTTGAAATCGGAGCCGGAAAATTATACAACACCGACTTTGACGATACATTCGCCGGCAAACGCTGCAAATGTGTTAAAAAATCCTGTTTCAAAGGATGACTATCTGCAGGATGCAGAAGAGGTGGAGGAATCTTTATCACTTGTTGATAAGGAATCTGATTTAATCAAGAAGGCGTTGAAAAAACACCGTGGTAAGCGTAAAGCTGCCGCACAAGAGCTGGGAATTTCTGAAAGAACTTTGTATAGAAAGATTAAAGACTTAAATTTAGATTAGGGGTTACAGATGTTGTCAAAAAAAATAGTATATACTTTTCTCACGACGATCTTTTTGTTTGTCATGAATAGTTGTGGGGTAAAATATGGATTTACTGGTGGGTCTATTCCTGAGGGAATGAAAACCGTTAATATTCAATATTTCGAAAATATCGCTCCATTAGTTTACCCGACATTAAGTCAGAATTTTACGGAGGCACTTAAAGAGCGTATTCGTAATCAGTCTCGATTGAGTCAGGTGAACCAGGATGGTGACGCTAACTTTGAGGGGTTTATCACGGAGTATACGATAAGTCCTGCTGCTGTTGAAGCGGGGACTGATCGTGCTGCTATGAATAGATTGACGATCACAGTCAAAGTGACTTATCATAATAAAATTAATCCTAAGGACGACTTTGAACAGCCATTTACACGTTTTAAAGAGTTCGCTGGAAACCTTCAGAGTGCACAGGAAGAGACTTTGGGTAAGGAAATTATTCAAATGTTAACGGAAGATATATACAATAAAGCTTTTGCTAATTGGTAACTCTATTTATAAGATGAATCTTAATGTATCATTACCCAATAAGGAGCTTTTTTTTCGAG
The DNA here is from genome assembly GCF_002376635.1 of Sphingobacterium sp. UBA3549. Lineage (NCBI taxonomy): Bacteria > Pseudomonadati > Bacteroidota > Sphingobacteriia > Sphingobacteriales > Sphingobacteriaceae > Sphingobacterium > Sphingobacterium sp. UBA3549. The sequence goes on from NZ_DFOE01000017.1 coordinate 130,780, forward strand.
CACTCAACTACCCTGATACGGTAGAGGAAGATTTGATTTTGGCCTTGATTGAAAAATATCCTTATGCACAGAGCTTACGATTCGTTTATGAACGTAAAGTTTTTGAGAAACATCAAACTGTTCAGAATTTATCTTCCACGCTGTTATATGCTTGTTCCCCGAGTTGGCTTTATGAATATGTGCATGTTAAATCTGCCGTAGATTCGGCAGCAATAACGCAATCGGATGAATTATTAGTGGATGAGGAATCTATTGGCGATGATCGTGTTGTCGAAATTGCGGCCGATGGAGAAATAGAGGAGGATGAGTTGAATCGTTTGATTGAGGTTGGGGTTGCAACAGATTATTTTCGGTCGAATAATCAACAGGATGTAGCTATGGGTGATTTGCAGGAGTCTCCAGTTGTGGCCACGGCTCCTCAGGAATCTGTTGCCAACGAAAGTAATGATAGTCAAGAGCATGTTTCTGTTTATGATGATGATACGATGCCATACAGTTTTTTGTGGTGGCTACATAAAACAAGATTGGAGTATGCTCATACCTATCAGCCCTACGTTAAATCACCTTTGAGCCCAATGAAGCCATCAAGTGATGATGTCGCTAAAATTCATGAAAAATTAGATAGTCAGCTATTAGATCAACAGATCCGTGAGAATATTTTTCATTTGCAACCGCCTGAGGCGAAATTAAGTGATGAGGTTAAAACAACAGTCGCTTTTCAGATACCGCGCAAGTCTGACAAGGTCATTGAGAAGTTTATTCGCGAAGAACCTATCATTCAGCCGCTACAAGCGGAGAAGTTGGATTTAGAGAATAAAGCCAGGAAAAGTTCGGAAGATCAGTACTCACTCGTTACCGAAACGCTTGCAAAAATCTATGTGGAACAGGGCTTATATCCAAAGGCAATAGAGGTTTACAAAAAATTAGTTTTGAAATATCCAGAAAAAAATGCTTACTTTGCGGCACGCATAACAGAATTAGAAAAGAAATTAAATTAATAACATAAAGAGATGCAAGGATTATTAATCGGTCTAATCATATTGGCTAGTATTATTTTAGCGTTTTTGGTTTTAATCCAAAATCCAAAAGGGGGAGGTTTGTCATCTGGTTTTTCGGGTGGAACTAATCTTATGGGTGTAAAACGTACAGGTGACATTTTGGAAAAAGGTACTTGGATCATGGTTATTGCCATCATGGTATTTAGCTTGGGTGTAAATATTATTGGAACATCGCCAAGCACATCCAAAGGAGGATTGGGGGGGCAAATTGAAGCGCCTGCTCAGCAAGGTCCATTGAACTTAGGTACTGGACAAAATCCTGCTGGTGCTCCTGCTGGACAAGAGCAAACAGCTCCGGCTCAATCTCAGGAAAAAGTACCGGCGACAGCGCCTACCACGAAACCAGCGGAAGAGGCTAAAAAATAGGTGTCAATAAAAAATTATACGCCCTGTTTGTGAAAGCAAACGGGGCTTTTTGTTTTCTGTATTTTTTAGACGTTGTTGTCAATGAATGGATCGTGAAGGTTTTGCTAAGCGGATTAAGCGTATTAAATCAAATGGATATTGGGTAAGCAGAAGTAAGACTGGCAGACATAAAATGACAGTGTGACAGCAAAATGAATTTTTGTCGATTGGGATGTTAACTTTTGTGTGAAAAATTGTCTTAAAAGCCCTTCCAATTACAATTGGCATAAAAGATGATGTGCTTATAGCGATTATAACATAAAAATAAATTCAAAACAGATAAAAAGTAAATTAATTATGGCATTAAGTATCAAACCTATCGGAGACAGAGTAGTAGTAGAAGCTGCTCCAGCAGAAGAAAAAACAGCTTCAGGGTTGTATATCCCCGATACAGCAAAAGAAAAACCATCTCAAGGTACAGTAGTTGCTGTAGGTACAGGTAAAGTTGACGAACCGTTAACTGTGAAAGTTGGTGACAAAGTATTATACGGAAAATACGCAGGTACTGAAATTACTTACGAAGGAAAAGAGTACTTAATTATGCGTGAGTCTGATATTTACGCGGTCATCTAATTCATACAAACGATTATTTAAAAAAGAGCTTACTGGCTCGGTTAAAAATTCAAGTTTATTTTAGTGGAGCTGTAAATTTGGATGTTAAAAGATAAAACCGGTTTTCGGTTTAGTATACTATCTTAATTACACTTCTTGAAATACTTAATACTTATAAAAAATGGCAAAACAAGTAAAATATAACGTTGAGGCTCGTGAAGCCCTTAAAAAAGGTGTAGATACTTTAGCAAATGCAGTTAAAGTAACATTAGGTCCTAAAGGACGTAACGTAATTATTGAAAAGAAATTTGGTGCTCCAGTAATTACTAAAGATGGTGTCTCGGTAGCGAAGGAAATCGAATTGAAAGACGCTTTAGAAAATATGGGTGCGCAAATGGTAAAAGAAGTAGCTTCCAAAACAGCTGATCAAGCGGGTGATGGTACCACTACTGCTACAGTATTAGCGCAAGCAATCGTTGCTCCAGGTATCAAATCTGTGGCTGCTGGTGCTAACCCAATGGATCTAAAACGTGGTATTGACAAAGCGGTTGCTACTGTAGTTGCCAACTTGAAATCACAATCTCAAGAAGTTGGTCAAGATAACAATAAAATCAAACAAGTTGCTACAATTTCAGCTAACAATGACGAAGTAATTGGTTCGTTAATTGCACAAGCGATGGAAAAAGTAGGTAATGATGGTGTTATCACTGTAGAAGAGGCTAAAGGTACTGAAACAGAAGTTAAAACTGTCGAAGGTATGCAATTTGACCGCGGTTATTTGTCACCATATTTTGTGACAAATTCCGATAAGATGGAAGCAGAATTGGATAATCCATATATTTTGATCTATGACAAGAAAATCAGCAACATGAAAGAATTGCTGCCTATCTTGGAGAAACAAGTTCAAACGGGCAAACCTTTATTGATCATTGCTGAAGATCTAGATGGTGAGGCTTTGGCGACCTTGGTGGTTAATAAAATCCGTGGTTCTTTGAAAGTTGCAGCTGTCAAAGCTCCAGGTTTCGGCGACCGTCGTAAAGCCATGTTGGAAGATATTGCGATCTTAACTGGTGGTACGGTGATTTCAGAAGAAAGAGGTTTCAAATTAGAAAATGCTGAATTATCTTACTTAGGTCAAGCTGAGAAAGTTCAGGTTGATAAAGATAATACAACCATCATCAATGGTTCTGGAAATGTGGAAGATATCAAAGCACGTGTTGCACAAATCCGTTCACAAATTGAAACAACAACTTCAGACTACGATCGTGAAAAACTACAAGAGCGTTTGGCTAAATTGTCTGGTGGTGTAGCTGTATTGTATGTAGGTGCAACTACTGAAGTTGAGATGAAAGAGAAAAAAGACCGTGTTGATGATGCTTTGCATGCAACTCGCGCTGCTGTTGAAGAAGGTATTATCGCTGGTGGTGGTGTTGCATTTATCCGTGCTACTGAAGCTTTGTTAGATCTAAAAGGTGAAAATGAAGATGAGCAAATTGGTATTGATATCATCAAACGTGCGATTGAGGAGCCGTTACGTCAGATCTGTAACAATGCAGGTATCGAAGGTGCAGTAATTGTTCAAAAAGTAAAAGAAGGAACTGCAGATTTTGGTTACAATGCGCGTACAGACCGTTATGAAAACTTAATTGCTGCTGGTGTAATTGATCCAACTAAAGTATCTCGTGTAGCGCTAGAAAATGCTGCTTCAGTTGCTTCAATGCTATTGACTACTGAGTGTGTTTTAGCCGACGAAGCTGAAGAAAACCCTGTAGGTGCTGGTGCTCCTCCAATGGGTGGTGGTATGGGTGGCATGATGTAAGATCATCCACTTCAAAAAAATACGGGCTCTTTTNNAAAAGAGCCCGTATTTTTTTGACCTTAGTAACCCTTTGCCGTATCGTCTCCACGCGGATCGGCTCCGGTCTGTAATTTACCGTCCGGTAATACCACGATATTCTCCACACGACCGATTGCCCCCCTCGGATTTATCGTATAGCCATCTTTTGCCAATTGATTACGCAGGTTGGCATCAATGGCATTATGCTCGACATCGACACGATCAGGAAGCCATTGATGATGAAATCTTGGCAAGCTAACAGCTGCCTGTGCGTTCTTTCTGAAGTCGATGACGTTTAGAATAGTCTGAAAAACAGACGTAATAATCGTCGATCCTCCTGGGGTGCCGACAACCATAAATAGCTTGCCATTTTTTTCTACGATAGTAGGTGTCATCGAACTGAGCATTCTTTTACCTGGCTGAATCTCATTTGCCTTTTCACCTGTCAAACCGTACATGTTAGGTACGCCGGCTTTCACCGAAAAATCGTCCATTTCATTGTTTAATAGGAAGCCTGCACCGGCTACAAATACGCCCGATCCATACGAATCATTAAGTGTCGTTGTAATAGACACCGCATTACCTTGTGCATCAACAATATTAAAATGCGTTGTTTGCTCACTTTCATAGCCAGGTATGATGTCAGCATTGATCTCTTTACTCAATGCCGCTTTATGGAAATTAAATGCATGCAGTTTACTTGCATTGGAACTGGAGTCTATGAGATATTGGACAGGTACCTTAATAAAATCAGGATCCCCAAGATACTTCGCTCTATTGGCATAGACATAGCGTTCGGCTTCCACCATAACACGAATAGTTGAATCGGTCTGAAAACCCCAACGTTGTAGCGGAAACTGCTCAACGGATTTGAGTAGGGCTAAAAGAGAAGTTCCTCCACTAGACGGTGGCGGCATCGAAATGACTTTATATCCTCGATAGTTTGTATGAATTGGACTGCGCCAAATTGCTTGGTATTCCAGGAGGTCTTGGTGTGTAATAATTCCTTTTCCTTGACTCATTTCAGCGACCAGTAAGTCTGCTGTCTTCCCTTTATAGAAGCCATCTCGACCATCCTCTGCAATTCTTTCCAGTGTTTTTGCAAGTTCCTCTTGAAGAAATAGATCTCCCGATTTCCATGAGGTCGTTTTGATAATCGCCGCACCAGAAGGGTTTAGCCTGACAAAACGATCTTTATGGCTTTCAAACTCATTGGCTTGTCTTTGACTGATTTTAAAACCCGTTCTGGCTAGTTGGATTGCGGGGAGTAGGAGATCTTTCCACTGTAATTTACCATACTTTTTGTGTGCTTCCCACATACCCGCGACAGAGCCGGGAATACCTGATGCTAATTGACTATACAGGCTCAGCTCTGGAACAACATTACCTTGCGCATCAAGATACATATCTCGTGTTGCTTTTAAAGGAGCTTTCTCGCGAAAGTCCAGCGCATCTAATTGGCCATTATGATCACGATAGAGCATAAAGCCGCCGCCGCCAATATTTCCGGCATTTGGATAAACCACTGCAAGGGCAAATTGTACGGCAACTGCAGCATCTATTGCATTTCCACCTTGTTTTAAGATCTTTACACCAATTTCTGAAGCCAAAGGGTGAGCAGTTACTACTGCCGCCTTATTAAATGTACTGGGTTGCTCAACGCTGGAATTTAGCCGCTGCTTTGTTGTACAAGAAGCAATGAACACGCTAGCTATGAGCGAATAGGTTATGAATTTATGCATCGTATCCGATTTACAGTTTTAAATAACATCTCAGGGAGTTGTAGAAATCATCTTATTAAGTCATTATTTGAGCTTCGTGTTATTTTTATGCCGGTCGGCATCCCGAATTGATTTCTTTTGAAGATTTTGCTCCAGGGCTTCCGTCAAGTCGATGCCAGTTTGATTGGCAAGGCACATCAAAACGAATAATACATCAGCCATCTCATCTGCTAAATTAACTTCTTTATCAGATTTTTTGAACGATTGTTCCCCATATTGCCTTGCCATAATGCGTGCAACTTCACCAACTTCTTCCATCAGTATGGCTGTATTTGTCAATTCGTTGAAATAACGTACTCCGGTACTATTGATCCATTTGTCAATAACTAACTGTGCTTCTTTGATGGTCATATTGTTGAATAAAAAATTAAAAGTTTTCCTTATCTTTTGTATCCATGATGATGGTAACTGGGCCATCGTTCAAAAGGTCTATTTTCATATCGGCACCGAAGATACCAAGCTGAATTTCTTTTTGAAGTAATTGACTCAGTAGTGAAGCCATTTCTTCATACATTGGTTTCGCTTTATCTGGCTTTGCCGCTCTGATGAAGGAAGGTCTGTTTCCTTTTTTTGTTTGAGCAAAGAGCGTGAATTGTGATATGAGTAGGATATTTCCGTCCACATCTTGTATTGATTTATTCATCAAACCTTGCTCATCCTCGAAAATGCGCAAGTTGATAAATTTTTGCCCTAGCCATTTGAGGTCGTCTATCGTATCAGCCTCTTCAACTCCTAATAAGATCATTAGTCCTTTTTGGATATGGCCTGTAATCTGATTATTTACTGTACAAGAAGCCTTGGTAACTCGTTGTATAACTGCGCGCATAATGAAAAGTATAAAACCAAAGGTAAAAATTCCAATTGTCAAACGCGATCAGAAATTCAATTTTATCCACCCTATAAAAAGAAATCTCTCTTTCCTCTGAAGGAAAAAAGAGAGATTTCTTTGTTAGCAGTGTTTGATCAGAGAGCATCTTCAGTGCGGTTTGTCCGATGTTATCGGCTTTGGGATGATCAAGTTCTTCTAAAAATATGCTAGAATTTGAAGTTAAGGCCCAATAGGAAATTCGTTGGTGCTTGTGGGAAATAAAAATTATAGTATTTCCGGCTATCACCTTCCATCCAGCCAAAAGTGTAGCCATTAGCCTCATACTTCTCGTTCAATATGTTGTTGACCTGTAATGTTGCACTGATGTTTTTAAAGCCCAATGCTGTAAAGCTATAGTTTGCCAAAAGATTGTTGACAAAATAAGCGGAAATGCTTCTTTCTTTTGTAGATGAATTATCCAGGTATTGTCTAGCTACAAATTTGGATAAAAGTGAAAATGTAAGCGGTGTTATAGGGCTATAAGAGAAATTACTTGACAAAATAGTTGCTGGAGACAATGCGATGTCCGTTTTTGTATAAAAAATTCGTGTATCACCAATTACCTCTTCAAAGTTTTTGATTTTATTTTGGCTAAAACTCGCAGTTGCTTTCCAGTTGAGCTGTTTACTGATGGTCCATGAACCATCGAACTCAATGCCAATCCGATAGCTATCGTTGACATTTTGGCGAATCGGAGAGCCTGTATCACTGATTTCGCCAGTTGGAATCAGCTGATTTTTGTAAAACATCCCATATCCGTTCAGCCCGATGTTAAGTTTTTCGTTTGCAAATCGGTAACCAAATTCTATATCCTGCATTTTCTCAGGTGTTGGATCAGGTAAACTGCTGTTTTTTTCTATAAAATCTTTGCGAACAGGCTCTTTCTGCGCAAAGGCATAGGAAGCATACACATTTGAATAATCATTTAAGAGATAAGTTGCGCCCGCTTTCGGGTTTAAGAAATTGAATTTTGGATGATAGTTATAGTTTTTGACCTTATCGTCATCGCCATATATATGATAGTCTACATTTCTATATTGGACATCAGCCATAAGAATCCATTGGTCCAATTTGTAATCGATCTTTAGGAAATTACTGAAATCATTTTTTTGTGATTTTCCGAAGTAGTAGTTGTCATCCAAAAATCCTGTTGAGGCATATTGTGCCCAGATGACTTGACCATAATGCTTCCCTCTGTATTGATTGTAGGCTCCACCCCAGGTAATCTCCAGCTGCTCGTTGGGTTTATAATTGAGGGAGTAGGTCAGGCCATAAAAATAGTTGTCCAACCATCTTCTGCGGACTAGATCTGTTTTTTGTATGGTATCTTTTCCGATAATTACATCGGGCAGGCCATATTTACTCAATTTATCGCCAGGTCTCATTTCTTCATAATAGCCATAACCTCTGGTATAATGGAGGGCGGTATTGAGTGTTAACTTGTCGCTCAGGATATTGGTATAATGAAGCTGATGATGTTTTTGCGCATAATTATCAGTTTGGTTTTTATAGGTGTAGAGGTTATAGTTTCGACCGGCATTCATAAACCGATCTTTTTCAGCTCCTGATATTTCGAGCGCGTTATCGGCATAGTCATCCATACGTGACCGATCTCCAGTAATTAACGGTTCGGGAACGCCATTCCAGGCCTGATATGTTTTTTCTTTTCCCCAGAATATAATTCCTTTTAGGATGTGTTTCTTACCATAATAACCGCCATCCACATAGAAAGATTGTAGGTCTGAACTTCCTCTTTCAATATAACCATCGCTACTGATTCGGGATAATCTGGCATTGAATGCAAATTTATCATTTATTAGTCCAGTGCCCATTTTCACTGTGTTTTTCCAGGTATTGTAAGAACCAAAAGAATTATTAAGTTCTGCATAGGGATTTTCGGCCAGTGTATTGGACTGAATATTTAATGAGGCTCCAAATGATCCCGCGCCGTTCGTTGAGGTGCCAATGCCACGTTGAACTTGGATGCTCTCTGTGGAAGATGCAAAGTCAGGAAGATTGACAAAAAATGAGCCCATGCTCTCCGCGTCATTTAGTGGAATGCCATTTAATGTTACGTTGATTCGTTGATTATCTGATCCGCGGATGGTCATCCCGGTATAACCGATGCCGGCTCCAGCATCTGAATTTACCTGTACGGATGGTGTTTGGTTAAGAAGAAAAGGGATATCCTGTCCGAGGTTGTTTTTGGTAATTTCCTCTTTTGAGATGTTTTTGAAGGTTGTAGGAGCATTTCTTTTCGCACGTGTGGATTGGACAAGTACCTCTTCCATTTGTATGGTAGTGGGTTCTAATTCGACCAGTAGTTCCATATTATCTTTTACGTTTACAGTGCGGATCCATGTTTTATATCCAACAGAGGAAATCTGTATATGATGTTGCCCGGTATTGAGATGATAGCGCTTAATTATTCCATGGTTGTCTGACTGACCGTTGAAGGAAGCTTGTCCATCAATGGATACGGAAACGTTTTGTAAAGGGTTTTGGTTGGTCTTATCTACAGTTTTAATTGTCAGATTTTGCTGCGCAATGGCAATTTGGGTCGAAATAGTAGCTAAAGAGCTACAAATCAAAAATTTGATCATGGTAATGTATTTTGTTTGAGTTAAACAAATCATAGCAAGGGGTTACTATGATCGCACTATTTAACTAACCTCTCCCTACGCCAGCATTATCTGGATCAGGTGTACAGAATTTAATCTGTTGGGTATAATCTCAGCCTGTATTTGTGTTCCTGACAAAACAAGGCACCCCTATTTGATGCTGCGAATATATAGATTAAAAATTGAAATGTTATATAAAGAAGTATTTTATGACAAATTAAACAAGGAAGATGTTTTTTGTTATTTCTTTTTGGTTAATATTTTATGTAAATTGTTGTTTTTGGTATATATTGTTCTTTTTAGGTACCTTGGCATGAATTTTTCTACTAGTGGTATGTATTCATACAGGTCAAAATTTTAGTTACTAAATTGATAGTGAGGAGATAAAATGTTAAAATATTTAAGCGCTAATTATATTCTACCGATTAGCTCGATGCCGATAAAAGATGGTATTGTTGCGGTAGATGAGGAGGGGGTAATTCAAGGTATCTTTGACCCAACGTCATTTACACCTATGGATAATGGTCAGGTCGAGAAATACGAAGGGGTTATAATTCCGGGTTTTATCAATGCACATTGCCACATTGAATTGTCGCATATGCGAGGTATTGTTGCCAAAGGTACAGGTCTTCCGAGCTTTTTGAGTAAGGTGATGACAACGCGTTCGGCTTCGATGAAAGAAATAGATGAAGCGATGGCAAAAGCCGACAGAGAGATGTACGAAAATGGTATTGTCGCAGTCGGTGATCATGCTAATACGGATAATTCTTCAAAATTGAAAGAGGATTCTGAAATCCTGTATCACACGTTTGTAGAGGTGATCGGAATTGAGCCAGACGAAGCTGATTTTAAGTTGAAGGAAGCGAAATCATTGATCCAAGAGTTTAGGAATGGTCATGTATCTATCACGCCACATGCTCCTTATTCTTGCTCTAAAGTACTTTTTAAAAAATTCAAGAAAATCGTTCCGGAAACAAATATTATCAGTATTCATAATCAGGAAAGCGAGGAAGAGAATAAGTTGTTCCGTTATAAAATGGGCGAATTTTTAGACTTTTATAAAAGTATTGGAAAAAATGCAGATACGATAAAAGCGCAGGCAAGAAATTCAATTCAATCTTATTTGCCTTATTTGCCTTACCCGAATAAATTGTTGTTGGTTCATAATACCTATACGTCTTTAAAAGATCTTGATTTTGTTGAGCGTATGAATCGTGACGTCACATGGTGTTTATGTCCGAAAGCTAACCTTTATATTGAGGGGGTTTTACCTAAAGTTCAGAATTTCTTAAATGCAGGACAACGTATTGTGATCGGAACCGATAGTTTAGCTTCCAACGATACACTGTCCATTCTGGAGGAACTAAAGGTGTTACATGCACACTTCGAGGATCTTGATTTCTTACAGACTATACAATGGGCCACGATTAATGGTGCTATTGCGTTAAATATTCAGGACGAATTTGGATCATTGGAGGTCGGTAAAAAGCCAGGTGTTGTGTTGCTTCAGGGGATGGAACATATGCGCTTGACTGATGATGTGAAGGTAAAACGCTTAGCCTAGTATTTTATTCCCCAAACTTCTGTACTTTTGTTTTTAATGAACAACCCATGACTATACGAATGAAATTATAGTCATGGATTGCTCCATCTGACAGATGGAAGAAAAAATAAGTTACAGATGAAACATTTGAATATTTCAATAAGAGGTAAAGTACAGGGGGTCTTTTTTAGATTGACAACCAAGGCAGTTGCTGATCAAGTTGGTGTCAGGGGCTTTGTGGTCAATTTAAAAGATGGTTCCGTTTATATTGAAGCTGAGGGCGATGATTTTGCACTGGATTCACTGTTGGAGTTCTGCCAAGAAGGCCCCGAAGGTGCAATTGTTGAAAGTGTAGAAATAGAGAAAGGCGAACTGAAAGGCTTTTCTAATTTTGAAGTAGTTAAAAGAGTTCAATCCTAAGCCCAGTGTCTACGATCAAAAAATTTCTCAGCGATACCTTCATTTACGGTATAACGACTATCGTTTCAAGAATGATAGGATTTTTGATGACGCCGCTTTATCTGCGAAAATTTAAAGATGCGGCAGTCTACGGCATCTATTCTAATTTTTATGCCTGGATGTCTATGTTGAATGCTGTGCTGGCATTTGGTATGGAGACGACATATTTTCGCTATTTGCAAAAGGTCGAAACACAAGATAGATCCAAAGTATACAATAATAGTTTCTTTATTACGTTAGTCACTTCGTTTATTTTATTGTTATCTGTCTTTGTATTTACGCGGCCCATTGCAGCATGGTTTGCAGATGGTGGCGATGTTGATCTGTATGAACAATATATTAAATATTTCGCTTTTATTCTTGTTGCTGATGCCCTTGCCGTTATCCCATTTACAAAACTTCGCGCTGAAGGAAGGCCCTATAAATATAGCGCACTAAAATTCGTTAATATTGGAGTTACGGTGATTTCAAACCTGTTCTTCATTTATTTCTTGCCTGATTGGGTTCACCAGTATAGCTTTTGGGCTGATTTTGCCGGAACATGGTTTAAAGAAGGCTGGATTGGCTATGTCTTTATTTCCAACCTTTTCGCGAGTGTTGTTACATTAATCCTACTACTGCCTGAATTGCTCACTTTCCGATTTAGTCTAGATCGAAAATTACTGCATGAAATGTTAACTTATAGCTTCCCAATTTTAGTCGCTAATATTTCATTTATTATTAATGAGAATCTAGATAAAATGTTCTTTCTGAAATTGTTGCCCGGAGAGACTGGGAAAGACGAATTAGGTATCTATGGTGCGGTTGCTAAATTGGCCGTATTTCTAAGCTTATTTGTTACGGCTTTTCGGCTAGGGGCAGAACCCTTTTTCTTTTCGTATTCGAAAAATCAGAATGCATCGAAAACCTATGCACTCATCATGGAGTATTTTGTTATTTTGATGGTCATTGCAATGGTTGGACTAACCGTTAATCTCGATTGGCTTAAGTACTTCATTAAAGGAAATGAATCGGAGGTTGCGGTTTACTGGACCGGACTCAAAATTGTTCCAATCCTACTGTTTAACTATGTGCTACTAGGGATATATATGAACCTGTCAATTTGGTACAAGTTGACAGACCAGACACGATATGCACTCTATATTTCAGGAATAGGAGCTTTATTAACGATTATGCTGAATGTTTGGCTGATTCCGGTGTATTCCTATGTTGGGGCTGTTTTGTCTACGACAGTGGTGTACTTGGTGATGATTGGCTTTTCATTGTACTGGGGTCAGATGTATTATCCTATACCTTATAAATTGATAAAAATTGCCATTTATCTTGGGGTAGGGCTTCTGATTTCATGGATGAGCTTTCAAGTTTTTCATAGTAACATCTGGATAGGCAATGGGATGCTATTGTTATTATTGGGCTTCACTTTTATGCTTGAAAAGAATCGGTTGATGGGGTTGGTACGACGAAAATAATCTTATTTATACCTCTTATAAACAAGGCAATAGTTTTATCTTATTGCCTTGTTTCTTTTTTAGGCTCCTTCGGGAATGAAGGAATTTTCAATCTCATGGAGTACCTCTAAAATTTCAGCCTGGCGCTGCAAACTGACTAATTTCATTCGATACTCTTTAAAATTAGGAATTCCTTTGAAGTAATTCGCATAATGTCTACGCATTTCAAAAATACCTAATTTGTCACCCTTCCATTCGATGGATTTGTTCAAATGGGTTCTACAAACTTCGACGCGTTCGGCAATGGTAGGTCCTTCAAGACGTTCTCCAGTATTGAAAAAATGTTTGATCTCTCTAAAGATCCAAGGGTATCCGATTGCTGCACGGCCAATCATAATGCCATCCACCTCAAACTCCTGGCGCCAAGCTGCTGCTTTTTCGACAGAATCTACATCGCCATTGCCGAAAATTGGGATTTTGATACGCGGATTACGTTTGATATCCCGAATCATGGACCAGTCCGCCTGACCTTTGTACAGCTGCGCACGTGTACGTCCATGAATTGCAAGTGCTTTGATGCCTACATCTTGTAATCTTTCAGCAACCTCATACACATTTTTTGTGTTGTCATCCCATCCAAGGCGTGTTTTCACCGTTACCGGTAAATCAGTAGCTTCAACAACAGCTTTGGTCATGGCAACCATTTTATCAATATCCTGTAAGAGGGATGAGCCAGCACCTTTGCAGACTACTTTTTTAACAGGACAGCCATAATTGATGTCAATTAAATTAGGTCCTGCTTTTGCGCAGATTTCAGCCGATTGACGCATACTTTCGATATCACCGCCGAAGATCTGGATACCAATAGGTCGTTCATATTCAAAAATATCTAGCTTTTGAACAGATTTGGCAGCATCACGGATTAGTCCTTCCGAAGAAATAAATTCAGTATACATTAAATCAACACCATTTTGTTTGCATACGTAACGAAACGGAGGATCACTTACATCCTCCATAGGAGCTAATAGCAACGGGAATTCCCCCAAATCAATATTTTCACCAATCTTGACCGACATCTTCGATAATTTTTTACAAAGGTACAAAATTTGGTGTTAGTATAAAGTTAGCGAACTGTCACGAGTTTAGAGCCGACTTTTGATTTCTTCAGAGCTTGTTGAACGTTGACTGTTCAAAGTTCCAGCTCCTCCAAAGCGATAATTGAAAGATAGGATGGCTGTCCTGCTGTCGGGATTCGACTGTCCAATAAGTCGAATTGTTGAAGAAACGGTTTCGTATCGGCGACTGTTCGTTCTAAAAATGTCATTTACCACCAGTTTAATGGACGCTTTTTTATTGAGAATGTTCTTTTGGATACCGCTATATAACTGGCCATAGCTTTTGATCTGGCTTAACCCTATCGTCAATCCGGAGGTGTAGCTCCCGCCCACTTCTATGGACCAGTCGTTCGGTAGTTTGAATGTATTCTGGCTATTCAGGGTCAGCGTATTGCCTTTACGGTTAATCAGTATGCCGTCCTGTGGAATTTCATATTCATTACGGTAGTAGTTTGTCAAGTGCGTGGCTGACCACCAACTTGTCAATTGGGTCGGAGCGATAAAAGAAACGCCAAAATTTTTGAATGAGCCGATATTCTCTGGCCGTTCGTAAGTTATATACGGATTGGATAAATCCCTTCCTAGGATGTCGTTGACAACGTCAGTTCGTGAAGCATAATTCAGTGTGAAAATATATTTGTTAGAAAAAGTATATCCCAGCTCAAATGCATGTTCATATGCCGGGTTCAGACGGGCATTTCCCTCCGTATAAGAAAACGGATCGGTGTATACACGAAATGGATTGAGGTTCCAAAAAGACGGTCTCTGAACACGATAACTATAACTTGCCTGTAGTTTGTTTTTTTCATTGACAGCGTAAGTTAGAAATGCTGATGGAAATAGTTTGAAATAGGATTTTTCAAAGTGTTCATTCAGCGTAATTTGATGGCCTGATGTATGTGTGTGTTCTCCCCGCAAGCCAACCTGAGCCGAAATTTTTTTCCAACTTTTGGAAAGATTAATATAGCCTGCCTGTATGGTTTCTTTGTAAATGAAATGATTGCTTGTTGTCAGGTCAGAGACATATTGATCATTTTGTAAGGTATCGTAATGTAGGTCATTTTCTGTACGGACATGACTGGCTTTCCAGCCAGCCTCCAGTTTATACCCTTCGGCCAGGGGCAGTGTATAATCCAACTTGGCGACGTACACTTTATTGTCTGAGGGGATGTCGCCTCGACGTGAAGAAGGCCGATTGAGCGGAGTGTCATCTGCTTTTATATAGTTGGTGTTCAGTTCTTGATCCATTTTGGAATAATGGTCTACAAGATCAAGATCGATTTTTAATTCGTGTCCTTTCTCATTAAATTTAATGCCGTAGTTGAAATTATAAAGCATATCCCGCCAGCGTTCTTTTCCTTCCGTTATCGTAGATGAAGACCATATTAATCGATTATCGTCAAAGGTACTGAAGCTATTTGTCGTGGGTTCATACTTCGGGTATTTGCCGAATCCACCATTAATAAGCACGCCCAGTGTTTGTCTGGAATCTATGTTGTAATCTATACCAGCTCTAAAGTTATTAGATCGAAGTTTGGGCTGTATCTTATTTTCCTGTTGTGTATAAGATTCGGGGCGGTTACCTTGATCCGAATAGAAGTAGCGTGTGAGGGAATTAAAGTACTCCAGGTTCTGATGATACTGATTATAGATTCCGAATACATTGAGTTTTTCAGTGCGGTAATTAAGATTAATACCTCCGCCAAAATGCGGCCCTCGGCCTGCACCGCCATTGAGGGAAATAGAACCATTCCATCCCTCTCTTATTCCTTTTTTCAAAACAATATTGATGATTCCGGCCGATCCGGCCGCATCCTCTTTGGCACTAGGATTAGTCATGACTTCAATTTTGCTGATATCAATGGAAGATGTGCTCCGTAATAGATTTGCCAATTGGTCACCAGAAAGATAAGTCAGTTTTCCATTGATCATTACCGTTGCACCTGATTTCCCTTTAATGAATAATGTTCCGTTGTCATCTGCTACTACGCCCGGTAGCTTGTTGAGCAATTCAAGCCCGCTATTTCCCTCCGCAAGCATGGAATTTTCAATATTAAATACTAGTTTATCCCGTTGCTGTTCAATAAATTGCTTTTTGCGTACCACAAGCACCTCGGCTAAGTATTCATTATTTGTTAGCAATACAATCTGACCAAGGTCGTATCCACCGAGTTGTTCATCCAAACTGAAATGTGGACTAAAGGTCTCTTGGTGTGTGATGCTTTTTACTTTTATATAATAACGGCCTGCCTTTGTGTCACCGAAAATAAAATGTCCGGTACTATCAGCGGCGATAGTTTTTGTTAATGTGCTGTCTTTCGCTTGATGAAGGCTGATATTCACATATGGAATTGCCTGCTTATCTTCACCGATAATTTGACCTTTGATGTGGCTTCTTTTTTGGGCAAAGCTACTGGATACTGTACAAATTAATAGTAGACTAAAGATATGACGATTGAAGTAGAGCATAATGGTATAGTTACGGTATTGCTAAAATTTAGGGTGTTGCTAATGGAGTGCGTTTCGTTTTTTTTATCGCTTTTCTTTTCTTCCCCCACCAGATATAAAATCCTGTTATTGGTAGGGTTGAACATATCAGTGAGGCGATAAAATAGATGATTTGCGTTATCATTCCTCCAATATAACCCGTGTGTAGTGCATAATTGGAGCGCATCAACCATTCTGTCGCACTGGCCTCATCAATGGGTCCTTGTTTTCTACCTACAAGTTGGAGTGTATTTCGATCAAAATTGAGATCTCGCCAGGTGCCACCTGTCATATCTGTACATGCGTATACTGTTTTGTCTTCGCTCTCGGGATAATGGACAATAGCTGCTTCTTTGTTGTATTTGGCATACTCATGGCGTACCTTATACCAAATTTGGTCGGCAACTTGTAGCGCGTCATTTAAAGGCTGATCGATTTGACTGCTGTGGTCTACTTTTTCTATTTTATTGTCCTGAGGATAACCGCCTGTCAGCCAAACAACAGAATTTCTTATCCAAGGAAAGCTCATAATGAGTCCTGTTAAACACATGACAAAAGCTAAAGTAAGTGAATAGAAGCCGAGTACATTATGTAAATCATAGTTGACTCGCTTAAACTTAGCTTTCCATTTGATTTTAAAACTTTGTTCTTTTGATTTTTTATTCCATTTTTTTGGCCACCAAAGAATAAGTCCTGTGATCAGCAAGATAAAGAAAATGAAAGTACTCCATCTAACAATCTGTCGGCCTATTTTAACAGGCATCCATAGATGGCGGTGGCCTTCATCCATAAAATGAAAGAAATCTTCATGATCGACAATAGCCAGTACTTCCGCTGTATAGGGGTTTACATACACCAGACTGTCGGAATGATCCAAACTGACCTTGACAGATTTATCAAGTCCATAATACCATGAGCTTGCAATTTCTTTATCCGGAAGGATGTTGTTTACGGCCTTGTAAATCGCTGAAGGTGGAAGTTGCTCATCTGCCCTTCGTGGTTCGATGTGGATATAGTTTGTTGTTAATTCTTTGATGTCATGTTCAAAGACAAGTACGCAGCCTGTAATTCCTAATATAATAACGGGTATACCGGCAGCAAGCCCTAACCAAAGATGGAGCCAGGCATTAATTTTACTTAACATAATTGACGGATTTGATCATCGTCGCCCAGTAAGGACTGAGGTAAAGTCGCTTTGTAGGCATTAGGAATAGTGTTTCCATCATGCTTACAAAGTGACTTTCTTTAATTATAGTTATAATTTGACCATTTTATTGACGGCATTTATACCTTCAAGTTTTAGTCCTCTAGAGACAGCTTGAGAAGAAGTGTTGTATTGATACACATAGTAACCCTCTGCTGTATTCGCAGCAATGTAAATATTGTCCCCATCCGACACTACGTTTTCGGCAAAAGGAGTTCCTTTGGCCAAAGGGATATTGATTTTTGACTTGGTCTGTGCTTTTACGTCAACCAAATAGAAGCTTGTGATATATGCTGTTCCATAAGAATCTGAGTCCTTAATTTTAGTTTTATCCAAGATTTTAACAACAGCCTTGTTGTTACCGACATAGGTAAGTCCAACAGCTTCTTCTTTTGTGCGGTCGGTCAATTCGTAGAAATAGGTTGGATCGATCTCTTTTGAATTGTTCTGTACCCTAAAGATTCCGAAAGGTTCACCCGTTGTTTTTGTTGACCAAATCGTAGGTGAAGTAATAAAATAAGCTGTCTGATCTTGCGTAAATGAGGATTGTACATTCAGGGTATAATGACTTGGGAAGGTGAACCGGTCATCTTGTGTCACTGTAATGTTGCTCATCGAAGGATAGTCCATACTCGCCAGATACGTTTTGCTTACAGAGATGCCTGTATCATTGTTTTCCTGTGTGTAGGCTAAATACAATTTATCACCAATAAAAGCGGCATTGTAAGCCCAGAAATAATATCCGTCCATTAGGCCGGGAATATTCAATTTACTACTGCTGGTAATTTTCATATTCTCGACATCGAGGATAGCATATTCAAATTGAATTGCAGCATCTGAACTAAACAAGACCAGTGTTTTGTCATCTTTCCATTTATAGAAACTGGAGTAATATGCCCAGCTAATTGCAGGAAATGGAATTTCTTTGACAACTGTAATTTTGGAGTTATCACTTGTGTATTTGACTAATGTTTTAGAATCTGTGTCGATCCCGTAATAAAATTCACCTTTTGAGGTTATGGCTGCGTAATTGGATTTTGCACCGTTAGCGGCAGTGGTAAGGATTCCTTCTGTTAGGGAGTTGGCAACAAGATTGTAAGTTGCGGCTGGTGTTCCTGCCTCGACAACAAAACCATATTTTGCACTTTCCTGTGCAGGAGGCTCTACTTCGCTACCGGGATTGCTTTTGGAACATGCGGCCAATGTTACCATAAGACTCGCGCTAAAGAGAACTGCTGTGGATTTTAAATTTGAAAACATAATTAATTGTGATTAAAGCTATTTAAGAAATATCGGAGTTTGACGTGAAATGAACGCCCTGGTTTTTGCAACCTAAAGTTGTCATAAGCCAGCTCATTGGTCAGGTTTCTGCATTCGACAGAAATATTGTATTTGTCTTTTGCAAAAGAATAGGAGAGAGCTGCATTGTGGATAAACTGTGTAGGTATTTGATTTTTAGATTCCTTACTACCCACACTTTCCCAATCCAAGTAATACCAGTGGGTGTAATTTGAGGACCAGATAAACTGCAATTTCGTATCCGGTGTCAACCAATTATTTTTATAGATGCTCAAATTGAGATTCCCATACAACCAAGGTTGATTGGGTACTCTGTCGTTATAGGTTATGTCGGGGTTAGCGGTTTGCCCATCAATGTATTTGGATTTATTCGTTGAATTTTGGTACGTACCGTTGATCGAAAAGTCCAGCAAATTAGCATACTGATATTTTAATTCTGCTTCAAGGCCATTGATTGTAGTCTTATCCAAATTTTGGTAACTGGAAAACTTTCCACCCGTGGGCTTGAAATAGATGAAATCGCTTGCATACCGTAGGAAATAGGAACTTTCAAAGTTAAGGCTGTGTCTACCGAAGTGTTGATTGAGATAGAGCCCAGCATTGATGTTGTTGCTATTCTCAGGTTTTAGCTTGTTATTGGCGATGATATTGATCCCATCACCAAACATTTCTTGCGATTCCGGAAGACGATAGGTGCGTTCGTAGGATGCCTTGATTCCGAGATTCTGCCTTAGGCTGAACCGGGAGGCAAGACCATAACCGATATAGTTTTTATTGAACCTGTTGTCTTTATTTGTATAACCGTTACCATCGCTGCCACTGAAATAGACAACATCTCGGGCAAATATTCCCAAATTATATAATTTCGTAAAAATGGATGTACTAAGACGTTTGTCCAGTGTAAGATTTTGATAGGCAAGTCCTAAAATATTTTTGGATATGGTGTTGGGAGTTCCCAATGGATTGCTTTTCGCATTACCAAGTTGTTCTTCTGCAGACCTGCTGCTATGTGCAAAATTATAGTTGAGGTTGAGCGCGTTGAATTCGTCCAACTCATAACTAAAGTTTGTACGTATTAGTGCGCTTTTGTTTTTATAATGATAGATGGTTTTGATGTCATTGAGTTCTCCCGAAATTGCTAATGGGATTCCTGTTCCACCGCCCCAGCCATAGCTTTGGCTAGCTGTATCGATGACACGGTATCTGTCGATACCATAAGAAGCATAGGCGTTCATATTTAGCTTTTCGATCAAAAAGTTGTCTTTTTTGTATTTGAAAGAAGGCATTATATAGTTGCCCACAGTACGGAGTTCACCGTATACCGTATTTTGGGTAGCACCGGTCTGTATTTCTTTGTTGAAGTCCGAATATGTCAATCCGAATGAAATCTTATCTGCCCAAGCTTTGTCGGATAAGGATATTTCGAATTGTGCCATATCGGAACGGTACCTATCGTGAAAGCGTTTGACATCGCGTTCTATGATTTTTTCATTTTCAATCACTTTAATCGGTGCCTCATTTTTAGGATTGTTGCGCATCCAGTAATTATTGTCGGAAAGATTATGGAAGGCTCCTAATTGAATGGACAGGCCAGTTTTGTGATCTGTAAATCGACCATTTACTGCAGCACGCATGGTATTGAAGGAGCCATAAGCAAGGCTGGCATCCAGCATATTGCCGGCAGACTGATTGGTGATGATATTGACGGCACCGCCGAGTGCATCCGAACCAAGATATGCTGGAACGGCACCTTTAAATACTTCGATGCGTTCAATTAGGTTAACAGGTATGTTGTTTAACGTCAATCCTGATCCGAAGTTTTCCATTGGAATGCCATCAATAAAGAAGCGAACCTGTTTTTCTGAAAGTCCATTGATAGAAAATTTAAAATCAGAACCGAGACCCGCCGATTCGCGGATATTTACACCGAGACTGCGGGATAATACCTGATTGATGTCGAGATTTAGATTGGCAAATTGTCTTGTTTCTATCGCATTAACAGCAAAGCCTGTTTCCTTCAGTTTGGTGCTTTCCGATTTTCCATCCACTTGAGCTGTACCCAATTGTTGCGCTGTTGGATCGAGATCAATGTTTAATTTTTTTGTAGCAATAGCAGATATATCAATTTGAACTTCTCGACTAGCGTAACCTACGGTAGATATAAGTACTTTATATTTCCCGAAGGGAATATGCGGCAGTTGAAAATTTCCCGATGCATCGGATGTTGTTCCTAGTTGCGTATTTTTTATTTTGATACTAACCGAATGTAATAAGCTCCCATCTTTCGAGCTTTTTATTTGTCCTTGCAATACGCCGTATTGTTGTGCAAAGAGTGCGGAAGAAAACGACAGCAATGTACAGGTAGATATCGCTCTAAAATTTGACATACACTTATTTAGATTAAATACATATTAACTAAGTAGCGTATGCCTAGATTTACCGAAGGTCTTGCGTTGAAAAAAAAGAATATTTATTGTAATCACCTGTTTTACAGGTGGAATTAATTTAGTCGATCTATCCTTACGATAAAGTCCGTAGCCTGATCCAGTTGAAGCCCCGCCTTTATCTCTTCTGATTTGATATCATAGATCCAGACCTGATGTCGGTCTGAGCTGTCGTCGATAGCAATATAGGCTTTGCCATTTTCGACGAGAACAGATTCTTTGCGGGTTCCTTTGTCGAAAGGGAGGTCAAGTTTGTGCGTAGTCTTTTTGACGAGGTCAATGCGGTAATATTCGAATTGATAGGTTGAGTGGTGGTCGCTGAAATCTGTATAACGATCTTTGCGTTCGCTTCGTATAATAGCTTGGTTGTTACCTAAATACCAGATTCCGTAGGCGTGATTGTGGGTTTGTGCTGTTACATCAAAGAAGTAATTTGGATCGATCTGTGTGGATTCTTTCTCAATCTTAAAGATTGCTGTGGGCTTTGAAGGTATATTGCCCAAGGCAATACCGGGACAGGCCATAAAGTAGTAATTTCCGTTTTCATCATTGAAACTGTAAGATTGGACGGTGTTTATTCCACCTGGATAAGTAGATCGGGTATCTTCTTGGACTCCCTTTAGCTTTAGTGTTGTTTTATCTAGGGTAGCCACATATAGGGTATCTATTGTGGTAAAGTCTGTTTCATTGATAATTTTATTAAACGTGTAACCAATTAGCAGCTGTTGCTGGTGTATGGTACTAAAACCAACCGAGATAATATTAAAGTCAGGAGCTGAGGAAGGTATTTTTAATTCTTGTTGCTGAACGATTTTAAAAGGTTTGATAGTGATCTTTGTGTACCATAGACGCCGGTTAGTTTTGTTGTCTGATGTAAATAAGAGCAGTGTATCGTTATTTATCCAGTTGATATTTTCTATATGCTGGTCGGGCATTGGCAGTTGTCCAATTTCTTTTAGACCTGATTTTTCGAGTGTATATTTTTTGAATTTCCCTTCATTGAGGAAATAAAATTTACCATTTTTAACAATGATACTGCGATCGAACTCCTGCGTAGGAATAGCCACTCCATTTTGGTGGATAGTCAATTTTCCGCTATTCATGCTGTTAGTCGTGACGATAGTGTTACCTAAATCCTTATCCATTGTATAGAGGCTATATTTGCCTACTAAGCTCTTCTCCCTATGTTCTGATTGGCAACTTATCATTAAGCCAAAAAGCAAAAGTGGGAGAAATAAGATAAGGCGGCTTGATAGCATAGTACTATGGGTGGTGGAGTTTTGTCGATTAAATGATGTTAAATTGCAATTTAAGTTCGTGTTGTAATGTCGGCGCCAGAAAGGTTAGTTCGGATTTTGCAATAATAACCTGTTTCCCATTTTTTTGTGGCTGCAGAACAAAATAGATTTCGCCCGTTTTTAATTCTTTCTTTTTATCTGCCCCCGGCATGCTAAAAGCAAAGTTCCTTTTGGGGATAAAGAGCATATTGCCTGTAGTCTTAATTATCCCTGTATCGGTATTGATTTGCGCCGTCGCATTTTTACCCAAAACTATTTTATAATTTTGTTGATTGATATATTTCAAGTTCCCATTCCGCGCGTTGTCAAATGTTGCATCAGTTTTCTCCTTCATGTTATTGAACTGATGGAGGCCAAAGCTAAGCAGGATTAGGAAGGAAGCTGCAATGCCAACATATTTAAGCGGGTATTTTTTCCTCTTAATTTCTATCGGAGCTTCTGCGGTCTCGATATAGGTGTTGATATCTGCCCAGATATCGTTTTCCAATTTATTTTTTTTAGCTGTTGAAATCGGTATTGGGTTGGATTCGAACGTATCATCCATCAGCCATTCTTCTACCAGCAGTTTTTCTGTTGGAGAGCATTGCCCCAAATGGTATTTCGCTATTAACTTATGATCTATTTTCATCCGTATATTCAACTCAATAACAAAAGTACGAGATTTCTCTTTTCTGCATCAACAACTTATGATATATATTCTATTAATTCTGTCTTCAATGTTTTTAGGGCTCTAGAAATATGATATTCTACAGCTCTTTCAGAGATTACCAATTTCTCTGCAATTTGCTTATTTGTGAGTCCTTGCTCTCTACTCATCTGAAATACTTTTCGGCATTGGTTAGGCAATGTGGTTACCAGATAGGAAATTTTGTCTGCAAGTTCTTCGGCAATCAGTGTATTGTCTGAATATTGAGATTCCGTTATGTTTGAAATATTGTTCAGATGTTGTTGGCGGGATACTTTATTACGTATATATTCAAAAGTCTTGAGTTTGACAGATCGGATCAAATAGCGCTCAACCTCCCTCAGACGGAGTTCTTCCTTGCGCTCCCAAAGTGATTTAAATACATCCTGTACAATTTCTTTTGAATGCTCTTCATCGTGGATATTGCTAAGGCAAAAAGCAAACATACCTTCCCAGTGGCGAAGATATATTTGCTCAAAACTCTTTCTATCGATAATAAAAAAATCCGTTTCCAAAATACAAAGACCTTAGCATATGTCTTTGGCAAAGATAGTTTTATTTAGATTGGTTTTAAATAAGTTTTTAGATTTCTTTTACGAATTCCTTGATCGCTCGACCAGGATCGGCTGTCTTCATAAAATTTTCACCAATTAAGAATCCCTGGAATCCAGCTTTTTTAAGTGCTTTAATGGTTGAAGGATCCGATATACCGCTCTCCGATACCCGGATATATTCTGTTGGAATTTGGTCTAAAAGATTATAAGAATGTTGAAGATCCACCGAAAAGTCTTTCAGGTTTCTATTATTGACACCAATTGCATCAATGTCGTCAAAAAGATTGTCTAATAGCTCCTGTTCATTGTGTACTTCGAGCAAGACATTTAAGCCAATTTGTTTAGCATATGCGGCGAATTCCTGTACTTCTTCCTTTTTCAGGCATGCAGCGATTAAAAGGATGACGTCTGCACCATAGGCTTTAGCTTCAGTAATCTGATATTTATCCACGATAAATTCTTTTCTTAAAATAGGGATACTGATTGCTTCACGCGCTTTAGATAGATCCGCTAAATTTCCTTTGAAAAACTCTCCATCAGTGAGAACAGAAACTGCTGAAGCACCGGCTTCTTCGTATGCCTTAACAACATCTTCTACGGTGGAGGTACTGTTGATTTCTCCTTTTGATGGTGATGCTCTTTTATACTCGGCTATTATTCCTGTTTTTTCAGGATCAAGAATAGACTCCCTCAACGATAGGCAAGCAACGCTGAAATAGGGATAGTTTAATAACTCCTCGAAGGGAACTGAAGCTTTTGCTTTTTCCACTTCTATCTTTTTTCTTTCAATGATTTTATCCAGTATAGTCATTTTTATAAATTTTAGATTCCCAACCAGTTTTCAATTAACTTTTTTCCATTCGTCGTCAATACCGATTCGGGGTGAAACTGCATCCCTCGGACATCGTATTCGGTATGTGTCAAGGCCATGATAATGCCATTTTCGTCGATGGCTGTTACTTTGAGGCAGGTTGGAAGAGTATCCTGGCTAACTGCCCAGGAGTGGTATCGCCCTATTTTCGAATCTTTTGGAAAATCTTGAAACAATTTTTCCGATTGGTCAACAACGGTGATATTTGTTGCTACACCGTGCAAAGGTTTTTCCATATTGAACAAGGTCCCACCAAAAACCTCTGCAATAGCCTGCTGACCTAAGCAGATACCCAATATACTTTTGTGAGGAGCATATGTACGGATGACGTCAAGCAATAACCCCGCCTCTTCTGGAATACCAGGGCCCGGCGAAAGAAGTATTTTATCGAAAGCATCAATATCTTCCAGTTTAAATTTATCATTTCTCCATACAACGTACTCTTGGTCTAACTCCTGTAATAAATGGACTAAGTTGTAGGTGAAGGAATCGTAGTTGTCTATAACGACTATTTTATTGTTGCTCATAACCTTTTGCTATAAAATCTTGATTAACATAGTTTTCAATCTCGTGGAATATAGATTGAATAAATTCAGTAGGCAACTTAAATTTTTTTGCCAAGACTGCATAATGACCGTTTAAATTCCTAATCGGGGATTGTTCTTCGGCTAGTTCATTTTCTAAAGCATTACCTTTCTCAATATAGGTGTTCCGCAATGCCAAGAGTTCTACAATGCGGCTATCTATGGTATCTATTGAAACATCAATATGTTTCTTGTTGACACAGTATTCCAATGGTCTGATCATAACGTTTCTGCTAGTTGTAATGCTTTTCGCAAAGCAGCAATTTTGTTATTTACTTCTTGAAGTTCCATTTCAGGGTCTGAATCGAGAACAATACCACCGCCTGCTTGGTAATGTAAGGTGTTTTGTTTGCTTAGGAAGGAACGAATCATAATGGCGTGATTAAAGTCTCCGTTAAAACCCATAAATCCAATTGCACCGGAATAGAAAGAACGTTGCAATCCTTCATAGCGATCGATTAAAGTCAACGCCATATGTTTTGGCGCCCCCGACAGTGTGCCGGCGGGATACGTATCGCCTACAATGTCAAACGGATTGATGTTATCTTTTAATGTTCCTGTTACTTTGGAGACCAGATGGATAATATGGGAGTAATATTGCGGTTCCATGTAGGACTCCACCTTAACCTGTGTACAATGTCTACTTAAGTCATTGCGGGCAAGATCGACGAGCATAACGTGCTCAGAAGTTTCCTTTGGATCTTCTTTGAGTCTGGAGGCGATTTTCTGATCTTCATCCATGTTGCCCGTACGTTTGAATGTTCCTGCAATGGGGAAGATGGTAGCCTGTTTTCCGTGAATGCGTAATTGCGCTTCTGGCGAGGATCCGAAAAGTTTAAAATCACCGTAATCGAAATAGAAAAGGTAAGGTGATGGATTGATGGAGCGCAATGCACGATAGACATTGAATTCATCACCAGAGAACGGTGTTTTAAACCCTCTGGATGGAACAATCTGGAAAACATCGCCACGTTGGATATGTTCTTTCATTTTCTTGACCAACTGACGGTGTTCTTCATCGGTACGATTGGAGCTTTCTTCACCGGCAAGTTTGAAGGAATATTCAGGAAAGTTTTTGTTCTGAATAAGAAATTGCATTCTTTCCAGTTCTGATTCATCATCATCCAGCAGGTGTTCAAAAATGTAGAGTTGGTTTCGGAAGTGGTCAATAGCAATGACATATTTGTAGATATGATATTGCATAAATGGTATTTTACGCGCCGGATCTGGCGAAGTGGTCAGTTTGATATCTTCAAAGTGTTCGATACAATCGAAGGTGAAATATCCAAATAAGCCATTGGAAATGAGGTTAAGTTCGGCGATTGTATGGTCTTCGAAGGAATTCCTAAAATCGGATACTTCCTGACGTAATTCAATTTCCTTCGCATTTTTTACGATACGCTCCCTATTAGGATACGTAAGCGTTAGCTCTTTTTCATCGAGCTGGATTCCAGCAATTGGCTGGCAACAGATGTAGCTAATGTTATTGTCGCGACTATGATAGTCGGAGCTTTCCAATAGCAATGAGTTTGGAAAGATATCTCTTAGACGAAGATAGATGCTCACTGGCGTAGTTGTATCCGCAAGCAACTTTCTGCTTTTTGTTTTGAATGTATACTTCATTTTTTGTGTCTTATCTTCTTGTTGTAAATTTATGCATAAAAAAACCCCGATACTGGTTAGCATCGGGGTTGGAATTTCCATAAATGGTTTTGGTTGATTATGAAATATTATAACAATACCAATTGATTCCCGATGCTTATTGCTCCAGGCCACCACCAATTTGTATTTGTATATCTTCGTGTCATTATTACACAAATTTATAAAAAAAAATAAATAAGCAAACTTTTTGTGACAAAAAAACAAAAATTCCGCTTATTTCTTAATCATTTAATAAATCAGGGCGTCTTTCTTGTGTCCTTTTCAACTGTTGTTCATCTTTCCATGCGGCGATTTTTGCTTCGTGACCGCTGAGTAGAATATCGGGTACTTTATGGCCTTTCCACTCTGCAGGGCGTGTATAGATAGGTGCGTCGAGCAATCCATCCTGAAATGAATCGGAAAGAGCGGAAGTTTCGTCTGATAATACTCCAGGGATTAATCTGATAATAGCGTCTGTAACAATTGCGGCCGGAAGTTCTCCTCCAGATAGCACGTAATCGCCGACCGAAATTTCTTTTGTTACGTAGATATCACGAATACGTTGGTCAATTCCCTTATAATGTCCACAGAGGATCATCATATTTCCTTTTGTAGATAGTCCGTTCGCAATATCCTGATTGAATGTTTCACCGTCTGGAGTCATATAGATGATCTCATCGTATACACGTTCGGATTGCAGTTGCTCAATACACTTTGCAAAAGGCTCGATTTGAAGAACCATACCGGATCCGCCGCCGTAGGGATAATCATCGACACTTTTGTGTTTATTGGTTGAATAGTCTCTTAAGTTGTGAACATGTATTTCAGCCAAACCTTTATTCTTCGCTCGTTGCAAAATTGAGTGTGCAAATGGACTTTCAAGTAGGTCTGGTAAGACCGTAATAATATCAAAACGCATGGCGCAAAGATACACAAAAATGCACCATTGTCTATTTATAAGATTGATTCGCTTATCTTTGTGCCAAAATTAAGTGAACATACAGTGATTGACGTAAATAATATTTCCGTTTCCTTTGGGGGAACGACTCTTTTTTCAGATGTGTCTTTCTCGATTAATGAGAATGACAAGATCGCATTGATGGGCAAAAATGGTGCTGGTAAATCTACCTTGTTGAAAATTATAGCGGGGGCAGGAAAGCCTACGACAGGTCATGTTTCGGGGCCAAAGGATGCGATTATAGCCTATTTACCGCAGCATTTGCTGACACAGGATAATGTGACTGTTTTTGAAGAGACATCTAAGGCTTTCGAAGAAGTCTACGGAATGCGTGATGAGCTGGAAGGCTTGAATGAGCAGTTGAATATTCGTACGGATTATGAATCTGATGATTATATGCAATTGATCGAACGGGTATCTGAATTAAGTGAGAAGTTCTATTCGATTGAGGAAGTTAATTATGATGCGGAGGTTGAAAAGGTCTTGAAGGGTCTTGGTTTTGAGCGTACGGATTTTACTAGACAGACTTCTGAATTTTCCGGGGGCTGGCGTATGCGCATCGAGTTGGCTAAGATATTACTAAAAAAGCCAGATTTGA
This sequence comes from Sphingobacterium sp. UBA3549, assembly GCF_002376635.1. NCBI lineage: Bacteria > Pseudomonadati > Bacteroidota > Sphingobacteriia > Sphingobacteriales > Sphingobacteriaceae > Sphingobacterium > Sphingobacterium sp. UBA3549. The sequence goes on from NZ_DFOE01000017.1 coordinate 159,090, forward strand.
TTTTATTGGATGAGCCTACCAATCACATGGATATTGAGAGTATTCAATGGCTTGAGGACTTCTTGGTCAATTCGGCGAAAGCAGTTATTGTGATCTCGCACGACCGGGCTTTTGTCGACAATATTACGAATCGGACCATCGAGGTGACGATGGGACGGATTTATGACTATCGCGCCAAGTACAGTCATTATCTGGAATTACGTCAGGAGCGTCGTCAGCATCAGTTAAAAGCGTATGAAGAGCAGCAACGTTTTATTGCAGACAACCAAGAGTTCATAGACCGTTTTAGGGGTACATATTCAAAGACTTTGCAAGTACAGTCGCGTGTAAAAATGCTGGAAAAATTGGAAGTTATTGAGATTGATGAAGTGGATACTTCAGCGCTGCGCCTTAAATTTCCGCCATCTCCACGTTCGGGCCAATATCCGGTTATTGTGGAAGATCTGACGAAAGCTTATGGCGATCATGTCGTCTTTCAGAAAGCAAATATGGTTATCGAACGTGGAGAAAAGGTGGCTTTTGTAGGGAAAAACGGTGAGGGTAAATCGACGATGATCAAAGCAATTATGGGTGAAATCGATTTCGAAGGGACGTTAAAGGTTGGGCACAACGCGAAAATTGGTTACTTTGCACAAAATCAGGCGGCATTGCTGGATGGTGAAATGACCGTTTTTGATACCATTGATCAAATCGCAGTAGGTGAAGTACGTGTTAAGATGAAAGATCTTTTGGGCGCTTTTATGTTTAGTGGCGATGATACGACCAAAAAGGTGAAAGTGTTATCTGGAGGAGAAAGAACGCGTTTAGCCATGATAAAATTATTGTTGGAACCGGTGAATGTACTTATCCTCGATGAGCCGACCAACCATTTGGACATGAAGACCAAGGACATTATTAAAGATGCTTTAAAAGATTTTGATGGTACGTTGATCCTTGTTTCGCACGACCGTGACTTTTTGGATGGCTTAGCCGAGAAAGTTTTTGAATTTGGAAACAAGCGTGTACGTGAGCATTTCGAGGATATCAAAGGTTTCTTGGAATACAAGAAAATGAGCAGCTTAAAGGATATCGAACGTTAGCCTCTAGATAAAGGGCATATAAAACCGATAGGGATTCAGTTGTAAAAAGCGGCTTTTATATAAAAGAGCCGCTTTTTTGCATTTCAAAGGAAGATTCAATTGAATCTTCAAGCTTTTTTCGTTTAATCCCAAAGTGTATGAAAGATGCCTTCTTGATCAATCCGTTCATAGGTATGTGCGCCAAAATAGTCTCGTTGTGCTTGTATCAGATTTGTCGGTAATTTCTCCGATCGGTAGGCATCAAAATAAGCGAGTGCGTTTACGTATCCGGATACGGGTATCCCGTTTGCGATAGCATCTTTGACTACCTCGCGAACGCTGGCCTGCGTGCTCAGTAGCTTCTGTGCAATGGTGCTATCAAGTAGGATATTGCGTAAGCCCGGATTAGTCGCATAGGCTTTTCTAAAATCTTCGAGCAAAGACGCGCGAATGATACAGCCGCCTCGCCAAATTTTGGTTACCACCTGTAAATCTAGCTCATAACTATAGTTCTCTGATGCGACAGTGAGCTGTGCCAAACCTTGCGCATAGGTCGTGATGATCACAAAGTACAATGCATCTTTTAAGCGAGCAATAAGCGTTTCGGCGGGCAGATCAATAGGCTGTCCATCCCATTTAAGTAGTTTTGCCGCCTCCACACGTTCGGGTTTGTATTTGGACATATCGCGCATATTGACCGCTGCATCAATCACCGGCACTGGCACCTGTAGATCCATCGCATTTTGCGAAGTCCATTTACCCGTTCCCTTTGATCTTGCCCAATCTGAAATCAGGTCCACCAAATACTGGTCGCCCTCTTTTTTCTTCAGAATCTGAGCGGTAATCTCAAGCAAGAATGCGTTTAAATCGCCCTTGTTCCATTCTTCGAAGGTCTGCTGTATGGTTTGGGTATCAAAACCATATAATTTTTTCATCAGGTCATAGGTCTCTGCAATTAACTGCATGATACCATATTCGATACCGTTATGTACCATCTTTACATAATTTCCTGCCGACCCGTTGCCTAAAAATTCCACACAGGGTTCGTCGGCTACCTTGGCCGAAACCGCCTCGAATATTGGCCTTAGTCTTTCGTAGGCCTTTCTGTCGCCTCCGGGCATCAAGCTTGGGCCACGACGAGCGCCACTTTCTCCTCCAGATATGCCCATTCCGAAGAAATGTATACCCTTAACGGAAAGTTCATTAAATCTTCTGTCTGTATCCGCGAAGTATGTGTTTCCGCCGTCGATGATTATATCTCCTTTATCTAAAAGCGGAACAAGACTGGCAATCGCCATATCAACCGGCTTTCCGGCCGGCACCAACAGCATAATTGCTCTGGGCTTTTGCAAAACTCCTATAAACTCTTCTACTTGGGTTGTCACTTTGATGCGATGTCCTGCACTTGCTTCAGCTTCCAATGACTCAGCTTTGTGTGGATCGAGGTCTAAGCCTGCTACCGCGAAACCGTTGTCGGCGATGTTGAGCAATAAATTACGTCCCATTACGCCGAGTCCAACTATTCCAAAATCGCAGTTATTTTTTGTATCTATGCTCATCGTTTAATATCGTTTTTCTAAGTTGAAATTTACCATTTTTGTTGATACTATGAAAGACAAATTATCAGCAGATCGTTATAAGGCGTTTTTCTCCCTTCAATTACTCCGCTGGTAATGAAGCTTTTGTTGTAAACCCACAGATAATCCGTATATTGAACTCTCCTAAACATCAATTTTATTTATGATTATTGGATTAGACATTGGTACATCATCTGCGAAAGCTGTTGCATTTGACTACGCGGGGAACATCTTGTCACAGCATAGTATATCTTATCCCATATTAAATCCGTCGGAAGGCTGGTATGAGCAAGATCCAGAGATTGTTTATGACGCATGTATTGATTCTATTAGGTATGTCATGATTAGCCTAAAGCGATCTATTGCTGAGATACCGAAACCTGTGTGCATTGCGGTGAGTAGTGCTATGCACGGGCTGATCGCTGTTGACGCGACAGGGAATCCACTTAGCAATTGCATGATATGGGCAGATCGCAGAAGCGAGGATATCGCGGTTGCCTTAGAGACGAGTGAGGTGGGCCGACTGCTTTATCAGCGGACAGGAACGCCAATACATCCCATGTCTTTGCTTTGCAAATTAATGTGGATGAAGTCCAACGATCAAAAATTATTTGCTCAGTCGCACAAGTTTATCGGTATCAAAGAATTTCTTTTTTACCGGCTCTTTGGCGTTTATGTGGTCGATCATTCCATTGCGTCTGCAACAGGGCTTTTCGACATACATCAATTAACATGGTCTGATCAGGCGTTAAGGTTGGCCGGCATATCGGAAGAGCAATTAGCATCTCCAGTTCCGGTCGATCATGTTTTAAATATGCCTAACCGAGAGATTGCGGCCTTGATGCACATCCCTGAAAATACCCCTTTTGTGATAGGTGGTAGCGATGGTTGTTTGGCTAATCTCGGTGTAGGAGCTATACGTCCTGGAGTGGCTTCGGTAACTATCGGTACGAGTGGAGCTATTCGCGTAGCGAGTTCGCAGGCAAATCAAGAAAAAAAGCAAAGGCTATTTACATACCTACTGAGACCAAATGAATATATAATTGGTGGCGCGGTCAACAATGGCGGTATATTACGCAACTGGTTTCGAGACAACTTTTTACGCGAATTTATTCAAATGGAAGCAGATGGAGATCCTTCCGCGTCGTTAGATGTTTTGATCGACTCCGTCGTTCCCGGGGCAGAGGGCTTGATATTCTTGCCCTATCTCACTGGTGAACGGGCACCACATTGGAATTCCAATGCAAAGGGCGTTTATTTTGGAATACAGTTGCATCACGGCAGGGCACACTTCGCACGTGCCATGATGGAAGGGATGTTGTTTGCAATTTACAGTGTAGGAATCGCATTAGAGGAGAACACCGGGCCAATTCATACGCTTTTCGCAAGTGGCGGCCTGGCGCGTTCATCATTGTTGGTGCAGATGCTTGCAGACATTTTCAATAAACCTGTATTCACCAAAAATACAGTAGAAAGCTCTGCATGGGGAGCAGCATTGATCGGCTTGGAAGCATTGGGTATACAGGGAGGTGAGCCCACTATAAAAAGCAAACAAGCGCAAGGAAAGCTAGATCCCGAACACTATTATAGACCGAGTGAGGAGAATCACGCCGTATATATGAAAAACTTCCAGAAATTTGAACGCCTGTACCATATATTGGAAGGTGAGTTTTAACTAGATATAAATTATTATGCCGCTAATCATCGTTATTTTGGGAGTAGCTTTATTACTTCTCTTAGTTACTGTCGTCAGATTAAACACGATCTTTTCATTACTGATAACTTCTGTTGCGGTCGGTTTTGCTATGAATATGAGTGCTGTCGATATCCTTAAATCTGTTGAAACCGGAGTGAGCAGTACCATGGGCCAGTTGGCACTTTTGTTGGCTTTCGGGTCTTTACTCGGGAAATTGATGGCGGAGGGTGGTGCTGCAGAGAAGATTACAACGGTATTAACGGCTGTGTTTGGGAGAAAGAACTTACCGTGGGCAATGGTTCTCACGGGCTTTTTAGTAGGGATTCCCTTATTTTACAATGTCGGTTTTATCGTTTTGGTTCCGTTTGTTTTCATGGTATGTGCTTCCAATAAAATGCCTTTACTTTATGTCGCTATTCCGCTGCTCGCAGCGCTTTCCGTGACGCACGGGTATTTGCCGCCACATCCGGGAGCTACAGCCATAGCGGTTACTTACAATGCGGATATCGGGTTGACGATGGCCTATGGCATTGTTGTGGCCATTCCTGCCATAATTATCGGAGGACCACTCTTTGGCAGGATGCTTAAGCACATTCCGACCAACCCACCGACCGAGTTTTTTCCTGAACAGAATAACGCAGATAGAAAAGAGCTCCCCGGATTTGCAATTAGCATATTTACGGGTCTTTTTCCAATAGTTTTAATTGCTTTTGGTTCATTTTCACATCTCATATTTCCAGCAGGTTCTTCTTGGTTGACGGCACTACGTTTCTTGGGTGACCCAGTGGTGGCTTTAATGATCGCATCGCTAATGGCGATGTACACCATGGGTATTCGTCAAGGCAAAAGTTTGCGGGACCAGTCCGCAAGTGTGGAAGAAGCAATCCGCGGGATCATGATGATCCTTTTTATCATTGCAGCATCAGGCGCCTTCAAGCAAATTTTGGTAGATAGTGGTGTAGCGAACTACATCGCTGACCTAACCGCAGACCTGAGCTTGTCACCTCTTGTGCTTGCATGGTTGATAGCTGGTATCATCCGTCTAGTGATTGGTTCGGCTAGTGTTGCTGGGCTAACGGCGGCGGGCATTATGCTTCCCATTGTGCAGGCAGGCGATGTTACTCCCGAATTAATGGTGCTAGCGACGGGAGCGGGTAGTCTCATGTTCTCGCACGTCAACGATCCGGGATTTTGGATGTTTAAATCTTATTTTGGAGTGAGCATGAAGGATACGTTTCGCTCATGGACTGTGATGGAAACGCTCGTCTCTGTTGTTGGATTGATCGGTGTCTTGATTTTACACTGGCTTGGTCATTGACAGCGATGAAATAGTTTCATACGGATACTTTCACCCTTTTTCTAGGCATCGCCCTTTAAATAAACAACATAAATTTTTTTTTCTTAATATCGTGAAAATGAACCGAATTTTGCTGTTCTAAAATTATGCTGAAGTTACATCGATTTTATATCTTTTTTTTGTTGTGGTTGGGAACTTTCCTAACTGGACTAACATCTTTTGGACAATCTACTGCTTATACAGTAGATAATTTGCCCAATCCAAAAATAAAGGGGCAGGATTATTTTGTGTCCAATCCCGATGGGATTCTATCTTCGGGTGCTGTGTCTGAGTTAGATGGTTTGTCGTCACAGATTGAGGCCGCTACAAAAAGTGAATTTGCCATCGTTGTTGTTAACAATTATATGGGTGACAGTGATTTTGAATTTGCTTTAAAATTATTCAATACATGGGGTATCGGTAAGAAAGAAAGCAACAATGGGCTTTTATTGTTTATTGCAAAAGAGAGGCATGAATACCGCTTTATTACTGGATATGGTATGGAGAGTATCTTGCCAGATGCTTATCTTAAACGTATAGGAGAGAAGTATCTCGTACCCAACTTCCGAAATGAAGATTATGACCGCGGTGTTTTAGAAGCTTCGGGTTTTATAAAAACAATACTGACTTCCGCAGACAGCAAGGCTGAACTGGAGCGCTTAATGCCGGAAGCGATACCTGTTTGGAGCTTTAAAAGTCCTATCCTGCGCAACTCTCTTTTGGTCTTGGGCTTGTTTGCAATATGTTATATCTGGCTGGGTGAGGTGACTAGAGCAATAAAGGGGCAGCTGACGAAAAAGAGTAAGTATTTTCCACCTTTGGTAAGCGGATGTGGCTGTATGGGGATACTAATGTTTATCAGTGTGTTTATCTGTGCCTTTGCCTTAAACAATTTTGAGGTGGTTTATCAGTGGAAAAATTTACCCTATTTTATATTTGTATTTGGCAGCATCACTTTGGCGATGAAATATAATGCTAGCCGCACACAGATTGTTAACTCCTATCGCGATGAGGAGAATATTCAGCGGGCCTTACGTAAATTTCGTGTGTGGGGACTTGTACCACTATTGCTTAGTCCATTGGCCTTATTTGATCTTATTGGATTGAATAAACGGATTCGGAAAAATGAACTGCGGCTGGCCCCGCCTGATAATTCAGGACGTTGGTTACGGATGAATAAGGATGATGTATCTACGCGAGAAAGCGCATATCTGGATGCTGGCCAGCTTTTGGAAGAGAAAATTGGCAGTCGATCTTACGAGATCTGGATAAACCAGACAAGCAATGAAATCAAGCTGGTTCCATGGGATGAAAATGCTGGCTTTGTCGATTGTCCTGCATGCCATTATAGAACCTTTGAAACAGGGCGTACTAAAACGATCCGAGCCGCAACATATAGTTCACAAGGGCTAGAAGAACGTTTTGACCTCTGTAAGAATTGTGGACATCGTGTATCTCATGGGGAGCATTCAATTCCTGTGAAGGTGCGGTCTACATCAAGCAGTTCTGGCGGTGGATCTAGTAGTAGCGGTGGTGGCGGTAGCTTTGGCGGTGGATCTTCTGGCGGCGGAGGTGCCGGCGGACGATGGTAATCCATAATTTAAGGACAAAAAAAAGGTTTTCAAACGGGGAGAATGAAAACCTTAAATAACCAATTATAAACCTAAATTATGATGACACAAATATAGTGTATTTATTACACTATGCAAATTTTTTTTAAAAAAAAATAAAAAAGAGAGCTATAGCTCGTACACTATGATTTCTGTTTATAAATTAAAACCAAAATTTCAGCAGTTGTTGATGCCGATTTTGAACTATTTGCATCGAAAAAAGGTGACCGCAAATCAAATTACGATCGGGTCGATCGCACTGTCTATACTTATAGCGCTGCTGTTTTGGTATGCCGATCGTTTCCCGGTTTTCTTTTTGGCATTGCCAGTCGGATTATTGTTTCGAATGGCGTTGAATGCATTGGACGGTATGATGGCCCGTCTTTTCAATCAGACGAGTAAAACAGGTGAAGTTCTGAACGAGGTGGGCGATATTGTCTCCGATGTCCTGATCTTTTTCCCCTTGCTGAAATTTCATCCCGAGAGTTTATACCTGGTTGTATGCTTTATTATGCTGAGCGTGATCAATGAATTCTGTGGTCTAATTGGAAAAGTGGTTGCCAATGACCGTCGTTATGACGGGCCCATGGGGAAAAGTGACCGTGCACTGCTGTTGGGGTTATATGGTATTTTGAACTTGTTGCAGATCTCAATAACGACTATTTCGGTCTATATTTTTGCTGTGCTATGTTTATTGTTGGTCTTGAGTTCGATAACGCGATTGAGAAAGGCATTGGTGGTCCATGAGTGAGTTATCCAATCCGAAGGACAAGTTTGCTGACGTACCTATCCGGGTAAGAAGCTGGGGCTATATTGTGCTTGTACTGGCGATTGCTTTCGTTTCCCAAACGACATCTTTACTGTTTGTTTCCTGGCTGACGTTTCAGGGCATGCGCGAATTTATGAAGATGTTTGTGCCAAATTTTAATCTTGTATTGGTCTTTGCTGTTGCAACAGGCCTATTGCAGCTGATCCTTTTACTGTACTGTTCATACAGCGGCTACCTATTATGGGCGACACTATTGTGCATAGGGATTGGGCTGTTTTTCAGGTTGGGGCAGAAAGCAACGATGGATGTTGTTATCGGAATGACCTTTGGAGCGGCTGCTTGCCTACTTGCATTCAGCCAGCTGGCTTTTATCCGGGCAGTAGAAATTCATCAGAATGAGTGGATGGGATTGCAGCTTTTGGCCTATATCATCGTTTTAACGGAACTGAATGATGTATTCCAATACCTCATGGGCAAATTCTTTGGTAAGCGAAAGATCGTTCCGCGCATCAGCCCAAATAAAACTGTTGTCGGATGTATCGGCGGTATCGGAGTGACGATAATTCTGAGTAATATCTTGGGCTATTTGTTATTACCCTTCGGAGATTTTATCTGCTTTTCTTTGTTAGGTCTACTCTTTGGTGTTTTAGGCTTTTTCGGTGATGTGCTTTTTTCCTTTTTGAAACGTAGGACGGGAGTCAAGGATACGGGAACATTAATCCCCGGACATGGTGGATTGTTGGATCGGATAGATAGCCTACTTTTTAATGCGCCTGTTTTCTATGGTTTGATTTGTTTGATAGAAATGACGAATTTGTAATGGTGACTAAAAAATTGGGATTAGGTCTTGACCTTGTAAAAGGATACACGCACATCTAATATATCGCGAAATGAATTATCAACGGGCAGTTTTATTTTCAGGTGGTGGTACTCGTTTTGGCTTGTACCTAGGAATGTATGCGGCGTTGGGCGAACTGGGGTTAAAACCGGATTTACTGATAGCTACCTGCGGTGGATCATTGGCTGCTGCGATTATTCAGGCTTTTGCAAGGGATGCAGAACGGAGATCCTATCTCCAGTCCGAAGAGTTTTACCGCTTCTTCTGTGGACATCAGCTTACGGAGCAGCGCCATCTGGGCAAACTTGGTTTATATGTATTGAAAAAGCAATGGGATAAACGATCGGCTCCTTATCTGGAAGATGTCTTTGATCGCTACCTGGTCAAGATGGAACATGATCTTTCCCCCTTATTACCGACTTTGAACCGCCCATTTTCGCAGGAAATACCCTCAATTATTATTGGTTCGAGAATGCTTTTTGACCGTTCGGAAGTTGGGGAGAGACGTGGCGAACGTAAGCTCTATCAGAAAGTCCTGATGGGGAATGCAACTGCCCTGTCGAACGTAAATCTGGATGGTATTCAACTCCAAGGTGTAAACTATGCACAAAGTGCTGTTGCTCCAACGACAGTGATCAATAGAACGGTAACATTGTTGGAGGCTGTTCGTATTTCGATGTCCGATATGTTTTATATTGAGCCAATAGAGCGGAATGGGGAGTATTATGCCGGCGGAGCCATTGATCTGGTGCCTGTGGAGCTCGCGCAGTCTTTGGCGACAGAAGTGATCGGTGAACGGAAGCAGCTATACAAATTGCAGGAAGAAGGATTGGTCAGAGCTGTATTAGGCTTCAGTGGGAATCAACGTCTGAGGGATATTAATCAGCAATTTCGGGAAATCCGATGGATTGATACAAGGGATGCTGCGGAACAGCTGGTAGGAAGCTATTGCAGAAAAGGTATAGATTGGCGTAAATTTGAAATAACATTGTCCCTGCCGACCAGTCTGGATGAATTTGCGGCTGCTATGGAAACACAGTGGAATTATGGATATAGCAAGACGATGGAACTGGGGATGGGCTAAGGCACGACGGATTGGAATAAGTGGAATTCGGGGGAGGTTCTGAAGAGGTGGAAATAGTATATGATTTGATCATTCTTTTAATATGAAGGTATTTATCGCAGGTGGAACAAGTGGAATAGGTCTAGCATTAGCAAAAAGCTACCTCCAACAGGCGGCGGAAGTTGCCGTATGTGGCCGGGACCTTTCAAGGCTGACTAATCAGCCAGCATACGATGCGCTCGTCAAGTTTAAAGCAGATGTATGTGATCGGGATGCTTTGGCTGCTGCTGTTGATTCTTTCTGTCATCATGAAACATTGGATCTTTTTATCAATTGTACAGGAAGCTATGCCGATGATGTAGCACAGTGCATCAGTTATGTGGAGGCAAGTGCTATGCTCCGAGTCAATATGTTGGGTACCTTAAACTGTTTTGAAGTCGCCCGCGAAGTCATGCGTGGACAATCAAAGGGGCAAATTGCAACAATAGCATCCGTCTCGGGAACTTTAGATTTTCCGAATTCCAGTTTGTACAGCAAAACAAAACGAGCCGCAATCCAAGTGGCTGATGCTTATCGGAGGGCATTGCTTCCGCTTGGGATTGCAGTGACAGTCATCGCACCAGGGTATGTGGATACAGCCAAGCTCCGTCAGCTTAACCAGCAGGATCTCTCCAAAAAGCCCTTTTTGATCGATGTAGATGATGCCACGCAGCGCATCTTAAAAGCGATACAGCAAAAGAAAGAAATCGTGATTTTTCCGAAGCGTATGAAATGGCTGATGGGATTTTTAGGCCTTATCCCCCATGTATTATTAAGTAAAATCATGTTTAGGAAAGCCAAATGGATGAAAAACGATTAAATAAAGTAGGAGGGCAGCTCTTTGTTGCCATCTATTGCCTGTTGCTTTTTCAATTTACCTATCCCTTTACAGCAGCCTACGCGTCTGGTTTAGCTGCGGTCCCTTCTTTTGTATTCGACTTTGAACAGCATATTCCGTTCATTCCATGGATGATTTTGCCTTATATGAGCAGTGGACTTTTTTTTTGCATTGTGCCCTTTTACTGTGGGGAAAAGAAGGAACTTCTGTGCTATGCAAAGCGATTTACGTTTGTCACCTTGATTGCAGCTCTATGTTTTCTTCTCGTTCCGCTGCGGTTTTCTTTTGACCGGTCGCAGGTCGAAAATCCTTTATTTGCAATTTTCTTTTCCTTCTTAACGGAACATGATTCGCCTTTCAATCAGGCACCCTCCCTTCATGTCGCTTATGCCTGTCTTTTTTGGTCGGTGCTGCGCCGGAGGTTCAACGGATGGAAGAAAATAATCTTGGGCATCTGGATACTGATGATGGGCTTAGGGACATTGACTGTATATCAGCACCACGTGATCGACCTATTGACAGCTTGTATACTGGTTCAGTTCAGTTTTATCCTCTTCCCGAATGCCATTGAACAATCGGCACAAAGGGTGTCTATAGCGAATAGTTATTACCTCGTCGGGTGGATATTCACGCTGCTAGCACTCCTCTGCGAGGCATATGTGTTGCCCTTGATTGTTTTTGCTTGGATAGCTTTTGTCTGCTTTGCGGTAGGTTACAGTTACCTGCGCAATAATACGGGGTTTTTAAAGGGTCATCAGGGTCGAATACCGCTGATAAAGAAAGTATTTTATGCTCCTTACCAATTTGCTTACTGGTTGATGTGGCGTTTTTTTAGAAAGAGAAATAATCCGCCGCTGATGGAGTTACTTCCGCGCTGTTACGTGGGACCAAGATTGAGTGATTCGGAGCTTGTATACTTGGGACTAGGTCGCGATCTGGTTGTTTTTGACCTCGCAGCTGAACTGCAGGAGGTAAAACTCTTAGGTGCCATGGGAAAATATTATTCTTTTCCTTTACTGGATGTTGCGGAGGTCGATGTGGAAGATGTCCATGTGATCATAGACGCAATGCTATCTGCTTACCGGAACTTGAATGCGCATGAAAATATGGTCATTCATTGTACCATGGGATATAGTAGAAGTATGATTTTTGCTATTCTTATGACGCGGGAATTTTTATCTTTAGACTTAAATAATGCTATAGATCACGTGAAGTCGATCAATAGGCATATGGTACTGCGAAGTCATGCGATCCAGTTGATGAAAATTATAGTCGCTGGCCGATCCTGATCAAAAAATGGTGGCTTGATCTTTGTTTTTAGTAGTCACAGCTGAATAGATACGGAAATTACATACTTACATACGCCATTGTATAGATGGGATAAATTATAAAAAGATGAAATCAGGTTATTTTAAGAGTTTCGATCAGGGGGAACTGCTATATCGTGTTTGGAATTATCAAGAGGGCCAAAAAGCTTTAGTTGTATTGCACCGTGGGCATGAACATTCAGAACGCCTGCAGGAGATGGCGACCGATCCGCAGTTTGCCGATTATTCCATCTTTGCATTTGATTTGCGGGGCCATGGCCATACTAAAGTGCCCGTATCATCAGTATTCATGGATAATGTGCGCGATCTGGATTATTTTGTCTCCTATATGCGTACCGAATATGCAGTTGACACCGAGGACGTCTTTGTCATCGCCAATAGTATTGCTGGGGTCATTGTAAGTGCTTGGGTACATGATTTTGCCCCTCCGATCGCAGGTATGGCTTTATTGGCCCCTGCCTTTGAGATTAAACTGTATGTACCATTAGCCAGCCAAATGATTGCACTTGGAACCAAGCTGAAAAAGGATCTCGTTATCCAAAGCTATGTTAAGGCGAAAGTACTGACCCATGATATTGAGCAACAACAGGCTTATGATGCTGATCCCCTGATCTCAAAATCCATTAATGGCGCCTTATTGGTCGACCTATTGAAAGCGGGTGTGCGTATTGTCGATGATGCGGCTGCAATCGATATTCCCGTGATTGTACTATCCGCCGAAAAGGACTATGTGGTCAAAAACTCAGTGCAAAAGCAATTCTTCGTGTCCATTGCTTCCAAGCTGAAGACATTTATTACCCTGCGCAATTTTTATCATGGTATCCTGTTTGAATCCAACAGACAGAAAGTCTATACCTATTTAAAAGATTTTATTACGAAAGCCTATGCAAGGCAAAAGCCTGAACAGGGGCTTGAGCCCGACGAATTTTCCGTAAAGGAATATGAGAAATTGTATCATAAGGTGATGCCTGCGGCTGAGAAGCTAAACTATGCTTTCCAAAAATGGACTTTAGGCAAGATCGGATCATTGAGTCATGGGATGAACTTAGGTCTTCAATTTGGCTTTGATTCAGGAATTTCATTGGATTACGTTTATCGCAACGAGCCAAAGGGTAGGTTGGGACTAGGTAAAATCATCGATAAAGGGTACTTGGAGGCGATTGGATGGAAAGGAATACGTTTACGCAAACAGCATCTATTACGTCTATTAGAAGAGAACATTGAGCAGGTCAAGTCTACAGGCCGACCTGTGAAAATTCTGGATATTGCTGGCGGTACCGGAAATTATTTGTTTGATATCAAAGAAAAATACCCAGAAGTGGAGATCGTGATCAATGAGTTTATGTTGTCAAATATTGCAGTCGGTGAGAAAATCATTAAGAGGAAAGGGCTCCACGGAATACGTTTCAGCAATTACGACTGTTTTGATCCGGAGACTTACGCAAAACTGGATTTTGTCCCTAATATTGTGGTGATCTCGGGTATTTTCGAATTGTTTGGTAACAATGAAATGGCGAGCAGGGCTGTACATGGCGCGACTTCCATTTGTGAGGAAAACAGCCATCTGGTCTATACCGGACAGCCATGGCATCCACAGTTGAAAATGATCGCTTATGTGCTGAATAGTCATCAGAAGAAAGACTGGGTCATGCGCCGACGGTCCCAGAAAGAATTGGATCGGATTATGGCTTACAATGGTGTGCACAAGGAGCGGATGCTTATTGACGATTACGGGATATTTACCGTTTCTTCGGGGACTGTGAAAGCCGGATAATCGTATTTCCGAAAGATCTGTATATAGAATCGTAACCAGGTAAGCTGTTAAATTATTTTCATGTTCTTGGTTAATAGGATTGTACGTATGAAATGAACAGCATAGGGGGTGTGCTAAATAGATAGTGTTTAAGCTATGGATTTGGCGCAAGTTGACCCCCTTGTCTACGCAAAATAACCCATTTTCTGCTTCCATTGCTCAGAAATGCAGATCCAATCCGTTTGACAAAAAGACTTTATTCCACTTTTCAGCTCGAAAGATCTACGAAAAGTAGTTGTAATATCTATATACTCCAAATATGTTAAACGAGCTGGAGAAGACAATAGAATATCTTGAAGAGAGCTTTAGCGGAGAAGAGAACAAAAATTAGCTCAAAAGATTGAAAAGCTTATAGCCTAGTAGTAATTACTAATATGCTTGTATAAGTACACTTGTATAAGTACATCTGTAGGGATATTGAGTTTTTCGTGAAGTTTTCTAATGATCTCAAGAGAGAGTTTCCGCTTTCGATTTAATATTTCACTTGCACGGCTTTTTTGACCAAGAACATCAGCAAGATCATTCTGTGTAAAATTTAGTTGCTCCATTCTGAATTTGATGGCCTCAACAGGATCAGGGAGATTAATAGGAAAATGTTCGGTCTCATATTTATCGATGAGAAGCCCCAAAACTTCCAATTCATCTCCTTCTTTTGAACCTATTTTAGCATCAAATATTACTTCAAGGCGGTCTAAAGCCTGTGCATAATCTTCTTCAGTTTTAATAAGTTTTGCTTCCATCCAGTATTTTCGCTGAGTTTATTATCTACAGATAATGGCCTTTAAGAGACTGTATTTCGAGTATTGTTTCTCCATTTTCTTCGTATACTTCATAGATAAGTCTGTTCTCCTGATCTATTCTTCGTGACCACGAGCCGGATAATTCATATTTCAACGCTTCTGGTCTGCCTATACCCTCAAATGGTGTTTCTAATATAGAAAGAATAAGAGTTTGAATCTTCTTCTGGATTATTTTGTTACCTGATTTTTTCCAGAATTTTAAATCTTCTACCGCTTGCGGAGTATAAATTATTTCTATAGATCATCAATGCCGATTTTAGTCCCTTTGCCGTTCTTAACATCAGCTCGGCCATTTTGTATCTTTTTTACAAAATCTGGATTATAGGTACTGCCTTCTACAGTGGTAGTCTCAAATTTCATTTTCAATGCTTTGGCAATTGCCTTGATTGCTTCAAGTTGCTCTTTGTTTTGCGGATGTAAAAGTATTGCTTCCATGATTAAGTCCTTTAAGTTCGTTCTTCTGCTAAATATTTATCCAAAGATCCTTTGCATAAATCTGCTATCCAACTAGCGTGATCTACTTGTTAAAAAATTACAGCTAGTCAAACTCTTAAAAAGATACTAGTTTTAAAACATGCTAACAATTTACAGGTCAATTACCTTATGATATTCTGCAGTTCAAATTCTCTCATTGACTCTATTCAAGTCAATGGAGAGTGATCGGGTATGTGGTTTTAGTTCTTATACTCCCGAATTGCCTGAATAATACCTTCCAGATTTTCATTGAAGTCCAGTAGCTGACCGAAGACTTTATCGTCTTTGGCCAGTCCTCCATGTTTATTGTTTTTGCGGAATTTTATTTAAAAATTTTACAATTGTATAGATTATCATTATTTTTGTTTTGAAATATAAAATAATAGTTAGCATCTTGCTTCATGGCACAAGCCTGCTTAGTGATATTTCGAAGGAGAGAAAATTATAAACCAATATAAATTTTTAAAATTATGGATGACATACATGGAAGTGTAGGGACTATTTATCACGGGTCTGTTAATAAAAGCCAAAATCAGAGAATCACCACAAATCATATCTATCTCCATCCCGGAGAGCGAAGTGGTGAATTTGAACGTTGGATGCGTGAGATAGGCGGATTGCTCCAACTTGATCGCGAGTATTCAACGTTAAAACCATTATTGGATTTAATAGTTGCTGTATTGGAGCCAAATCGGATTTTCTTGATACCACACCCTGCTATTGAAAAATACCAAGTTAAGCCCTATGTAGAGATTATTTTGATACTTGATGGCTGGGAATATGATTTAGATCGGAACGAACCGATCGTAAAAGGTATTCTTGAGCTTGTGTGTATGAAACAGCGTACTGTTGTGTTTAATATTCATTCGGGAGATGAATGGGAAGCAGAAATGAAAGATGGATACTTTTACAATGTTTCGCACTGTCGATCTAAATTTTTGGTGTTTTCGGGAAGCCCATATCGTTTGGAGGAACTGGAAGCTGATTCTCTAAAAAATTTTCAAAATAATTTTTCGTCTAAATTCAATAATCAGGTTGAGATAACAGAACATTTTTTTAAGAAATGTAAGGCCCTGCTTTGTGAAGGAGATGTTGTTTCAGATTTGGTTTTTACTCTTTTTTTGTCATGCTTAAAACAAATCTACCGTATGGTCATCTGGGCTCTATCATTCGATATTCCGAGTTTGAATAGATCATGCAAAGAACTCGAAGAAATGGCTGCAAGAGTGCTGCCGCAACTAAGAGGGCAGCTAAGTAAAAATACAGATGTTTATCTAAGTTTTGGAAGTGATTATTTGGAAGCTCATGATGGAGAAATAGTCGGAATGGAACACTACGTTTCTTACCTCACAGAACTTGAACGTTTATTTGAAATCGCTAAGATCGCGTTCGAGCAGAAGATGGTCGTATTATTTGATCCTGAGGAAAAGGTATAATAGAAATTAAAACAGTTATGGAAACAAAGTATCATACTAAATATCCTGAGGCGAGTGATTAATTTTAAAGTTTCATTTGTAATAGTATGCGGTGGTTTCATTATGATGATACTATCATTTGATACTATCAAAGATCATCATTAATCAGGCCTAAATTAGCTAAAACTTTAAAAAAGTTGACAGTAATCGTATCAAAACATTGCTATCCCGGCTGAACGGACTAGAAAAGTCAGCTGGGATAGCAGTAGAAAACCTTAATTCTTATACTCCCGAATTGCCTGAATAATACCTTCCAGATTTTCATTGAAGTCCAGTAGCTGACCGAAGACTTTATCGTCTTTGGCCAGTCCTCCATGTTTATTGTTTTTGCGAAAGATTTCTTTGATGGCTTCCCAACGTTCCTGCTCGACAGGGTTCAGTAGTCCGGCAAGCTCTTTTAGTTTTAGAAGGTTACTTTCAGTGTCCGCAGTTAGTGTCTGCGATTCGCTCTCATAGTGTGCGAGAAGAACCTGATCAATTTCTTGCTCATTCATCATAGGGACCACCTGTGCAACCAGTTTGCTCATATTCCGATACGATCCCTGCATTTTAAATGGCGGTTCGGTACGGTAGTTATCCTGCATCGCTGCACTCTGAATATAATTCTGATTCACTTTGATTACGACATTTCTGATTTTTAGCACATGCCGTAGCACAGCGATAAAGTCATCAATATCCTGTTTTAGATAGTTTCCCTCTAAATTGGGCAATTGATCCATAACAGACTGTGCATAGTTGACTAGGGCATAGAAGTCATTAAACGACTTGCTTGCAATCTTCTCGAGGTAACTGTTTTCAATCGCCGCATTTTCAATCAAACTGAGGTTGAATAATGCTTCGGTATCACCGATCACATCGCCGAGATTGTACACGTCGGCCCGATTGGCAAGCATGTCGGGAATCTGAAACTTAGAGCCGCTCTCGGTATACGGGTTTCCGGCCATCACAATGCAGAAGCGCTTGCCACGGAGGTCGTAGGTCTTGCTCTCACCCTCAAAAATACCATCAATCTTACGTTGACCATCGGCCAGAGAGATAAATTTCTGTAAAAACTCCGGATTTAAGTGCTGGATATCGTCCAAATATAGCATGACATTGTCAGCCATCTCAAATGCAAGATTGATCTTTTTGAGCTCTTCCCGTTCTCCGGATGTTTTCGCTTCAATCGGGTCAATGGATGTAATCGAATGACCAATGGTTGGGCCATTGATTTTGACAAAATGCAAACCCATAGTTTTGGCAAGATATTCCATTAAGGTGGTCTTACCGTAACCCGGAGGCGAGATCAACAGAAGCATGCCCATACGGGCCGTACGCTTGTTGTCACCTGCAGCTCCCAGCTGTTTCGCGAGGTTATTTCCGATCAATGGAAAGTAAACTTCGTTGATCAGCTTATTACGTACAAAGGAAGTCAGTACTTTGGGCTCAAACTCACCGATCTTTAGTTCTTTGGCATAGGACTTCGCAAGCTGCTCTTTCAATGTGGAGAAAGCCACAAAACGAGGTACATTATACGCACTGAATTGCGCGAGACGTGCTAAAAATTCATGATATTGGATATGTTCTTCTCCATTGTTCAGGATCGCATGATTGCCTTTTAATCCGCTGATATGCGCCTGGTCCTTTGCGATGATCAGGTGATATTCATGGGTCGGATATAGCAACATGATCGCTGCTTCTTCAATATATTTGCGTAGTGTAAGATATTCCGGATGCTCATCAACGAAGGAGTTGAGCCAGTTTAGGGTCAGGTAAAAGCGATCTACCAAGCTAAATTGTTCGTTCTGAATATCCGCTTCAAAAAGCTTGTAACTTTTCTTGGATTCCAGCAATCGAATAAAAGCCTTTTTCAGTTCATCGGACTGTTCACTGACGACAAAGGTATTGTAGCTCGTAAACGTCTGAAAAAGGTAAGTAGCCAGGTCAGGACCATGAATGCTGGAGCGATCCAAATGTGTCTCCCATGCATTGAATAACTTGGTCAGTTCATCAATGACAGACTGGTAACGATTTGAAGTTGGAAACGTTTTTAATATCGTGTAGGTAGAATGTATCAGTGCCCGCTGCTTTGTCCGTTGATCATCTGAAAGGGATTGCCAAAATAGCTGAGCCATCGTACGCAATAGGGGATCGTAGCGAAGCAGATCCAATTTGGTATCCAGCTGTTTGATAGTGTCATAAATTAACAGTGCATCCACATTGTGAACTCCTTTGACATAACCTTCCGAATAACTTTGCTCCACGGTCTGTGTAATAAACAACGGCGCATCAAAATTTTGTTGTTCTTTCGACGCAACGAAAGCTTTGTATGCAAGGTATTCTGCACGATAGACTTCCTTATTTTCAGAGACAAGTTCCTGATCCCAGATGTCCTGAAAACTGTTGATTTCCTCGGCCTGCACCTTTTGATAGAAACTTGTCCCAGTCAGGTGGAAATACAGTTCGTCATTTCTACGCAGCAAGGTGAGGCTAAGGGATTGGTTGTTGACCGCAAACTTATGCTTGCCCAGTGCGATGATATTTTCGCCGTCCACAAAGAGGTCATTCTTATCCCGTAAAACCCGTAAAGCGTCTTCCTGTGATTTCTTTAATAGGTTTTCAAGATTTTCTGCTTTTGAGACATCCTGCAGTGTTTTTAGCTCCTGTACCAACTGTCTGATCTTGTCGATCATCAGGTCCGAGGCAAAGAAGCTGAGGATCTCTTCCCGCGTTGCAAATGTCTTGGATTTGTTCTCAATGTTCTTTAATACACGAAGACCGATCTGTTCGATCGAGGACGTACGCTTGTTGATCTGTTCTACGATTTGTTCTCTGCGGGAATTAAAAGCTTTGATAACCTCATCACGTTTGTCCGCGATCTTGAGGGCAAAATCTTCAAATTCGGAAAACTTGCTTTCAAGTTCCTCCAGCTGAACGATCACTTTCGTGTAATACTCGTCTACCTTTTCGGTTGTCGTTGACAGTTCGAGGTAGTTGGTCACGGATTGCTCCAACAGCGTTAGCTGTGCCGAGAATTCGGCTATTGCCTCTGTACTCTTTAATGAATTTAGTTTTCGCGTAAGCTGTGCACGAACCTCATTTAAGGCGGAGAAGATAACCGAAATCTTTTCAATGATTTTGGTTGTCTGCGTGGAGTCGTCAATTCTTAGACTATTGAGGATATCAATCAATAGTTCCAGTTCACTTGAAATGGCCGAATTGGCTTCCTCAATCGCTTTGGCATCGTAGACCTTCACTATGGCCTCCACATTCTTCTTTTGTTGTTCTACTTTCTGTTCATAGGGAAGCAGCGCTTCATCACGTAGCAGAAAAGCAATGGTTTTTTCGGCCAGCTCAGAGGTGATGCCCTGCAGTTTTTCCAATAGGCTATCTATCCTGACCGTATCAATATATTTTACATTTTTAAGGTCAATGATTTCACCCTGAAGACGACGGGAATCGGCCAATTGATGAACGAGCTGATCGAGTTTGTCTACAACGGTACTATTGATGGAGAAGGTGAGTTCTTCCATCTTCTTTTCTGCTGCGATATTTAATTCTGCGGCATGTTTACGTTGCGCCTGTACTTTGACGAACTCATCAATAGCGGTATTGGCGACTTCCTTGATCTGTGTTAATGGCTTGCCAAGATTTGATAAAGCGTCATCTTTGATCCAGAAATAGGAATCCAATAAAACCGTGGACTTTTTGAGGATATCTTCGTATAAACCTTCGTAACTGTCCTCTTTATTGATCAGTTGTATGACCTCCTGTGCCTCGGCCATCGCCTGCACGATCTGTTTATTGCCTACTTTATAAAGGGGATCATCTTTCTTCTGCTCATTTTCTTTGAGCATGGCCATATAAGGTGTTTCCCAAATCTGCACCTGATGATGCCTGGTGGCTTCCGCCTCGGTACGGAAATAAATTAAACTACCATCTTTAAACAGTGTGAAGCCATTACAGATGATCGGAGTTTCTACATGTTGCTGAATAATGTTATAGGACAGTAGGATATAGGTATTGGTTTCTTCCTGACAGAATATATACAGAAAATCTTCACCATTGGGAGAGGCTATCCTTCGTAGAAACGATACCTGTTCAAATTGGGCGTCAAAAACTTTATGTGTACCATTTTGTAAGTAATATCCATTCGAGAAAATAATTCCTTGGTTGTCTGGTAATAATATTGCGGATTCATTCAGTGATTTGAGGTTGACAACTTCCTTAGTCCGTTGGTTATAGACAAAGGCTCTAAAATCTTCCTGATAAGGCTTGATGCGAACTGCGATAAGATTGCCAAGATCAGCATAGTAATAATCTGCATCATCCAGTTGTTGGTCTGCATTGACCACTTTTTCGGAATAGATCCCTTTGCCGCTGTCTGTGTTGTTTTCGATCTTGAAGGTGATGTCACCATTGATTGCTTCGATAAAGATCTTATCCATAATCGATATATGGGGATGCTTACCGAGCCGACGGTCTTCAAGCGTGGTTTTCGTCCAGTCAAATTCAAATTGATTGGGCAATTTGACTTCGTGAATGCTGCGGTCATCCTGATATTGGAGCTGACCATCTTTGATTAACCATTTGAATGCTTTCAGGTCAGCGGGATTTTTGCTGGTCTGAAAGATCATGTACAAATAATTCTCCGTCCTACGAAATTTGGAGAATATGGAGTCCCGATAGTATTTATATAGATTTTGATAATCTGAGATGAAATTTTGATCGTTGATCAGGTCGAGGGCCTGCGGAATGAATTGATTATTCTCAAATGCGTAAACACTGAAAACATCTTCCAGCTTGATCTCGGTACGCAGTCCGAAATGCACATTATACCCAAAAATACATTGATTATCCAACGCCAGAATGCCGCGGGCAACACAGTTGTTTTCTGTGGTGATCCGTTGATTGGCCTTGAGGACAAAGCTCGTTGAATTGAAGACTTCTTTACGGGCTTCATTCAACTGTTGGAGCTTGGTCGCAAGTTCTTCTTTTTGTGTAAGAAGTCGTTTTCGGATAATCTCATATGCACCTTGATCAAGGCTATCGTTCTGATTTATTACGTTTTCTTCTGGCATAAAATGGACAGTTCTCTACTGTATTGCTGTGAAAAAATCAATGTAGTGCGTGTGAGAAGTTTTCGCTTATCTCACACGCAGTATGTGTAGGCTTAACATGTGTTAAGACAACTTCTTGTTTGAAATGCCTAAGTTTTTTGCCAACCCAAATAGGGAATTGATAAAGCCTGCATCTTCACCGTTCTCGGCATCTGTAGCTGCCTGCTGCAATTTGATCAACGCAGCAGAAACTGTTAAGTTCTTGATGTCATTGGATGAGATCCCATATTTATCTGCTAATCCACGTACTTTTTCAGCAAGATCACCTTTGCCGTCTGGGCCCAATAGTGAATTCTTGATATCAGTCGCATGTTTGGAATTGTCGATCAGATGGTCAAAACCTTTGGCATTGGATACCTGACGTACAATGTTTTCGAAGAACATGGTTTCACCACCAACGATGTCAATCTTCGCTGTTTTAAGTGCTTCGGACAATACACCAGCCTGTGCTTGTGCAATATCTTTTTGGATATTGATCTGTGCAAGTTCGATGTCACGTTCTTTCTGTAACTGTAATTTGAACTCCTCGTGGTCTTTACCCACACCATCCAGTTTTTTCATGGCCTCGGCTTTCTCTTCGATACCTTTTGCCTCCGCAAGTGCTTTTTCACGAACAACTTCCGCCTGTGCTAAACCTTCTTTGCGCATGGCTTCGGCTTTTTTCTCGATCACATTTGCCTGTACTGTACCTTGCTTTTCTTCGGCTTCGGCTTTTGCAACCATTACTTCGGCTTCTGACAAGCCTAATGCGGCTTCTTCTTTCGCCTGAGCTTCAGCTATGATCTTACGGCTTTCAGCCTCTTTGAGGGATGCTTCTTTTTTCGCTTCGGCGTCTATTAATAATTCCTGTGCACGTTTTTCAGCAATCTTACGTGCTGCTTCAGCGTCGATCACTTTTTTCTCAGCTTCTTGTTCTGCCGCAATTTTCGCTGCTTCAGCAGCTTTTACCGTAGAAATTAATTTCTCTTCGGCTTCTTGTGATGCTGCGATAACGCCTGCTTGTTTCTTCCGTTCTACTTCGCGGAATACTTCAATATCTCGGACTCCTTGTTGTTCCTCGATAACACCTTTTTCCAATTGGACGCGTTCCTTAATAACCCCCTGGATGCTTTTCTTTTCGGTCTCAATCGAACGTTCTTTGTCAATCTGAGCCAAGGTAACGATACGCTCACGTTCGGTTTGTTCCAGCGCGCGGTCTTTTTCCACACGTTCTGCTTCGACAGCATCTGTCCGTTGTTTGTTTTTCTCGGCAATGATGATCTGACGTAGTTTATTTTCTTCCTGTACGGCCAGCTGCTCTTCGGTCGAAATGCGGACGCTTTCATATTTCAGGCGCTCTTCCTCACGTACTTTTGCGATCTCCGCCTCTTCCCGTGCCTTGATATTATCAATTTCACGCTTTTGTTTTTCTTCTTTTTCAGCAAGTTGGCGATCCAGTTCTAAGATAGCCTCGCGCGCTTCGACGTTCTGCTTTTTAATCAGTTTCTCTTCATCTCGACGGATGAAGTTGGCATTGATATTTTGTTTTGCAGTCAGCTCGGTAATTTTCTTAATACCTTCACTATCCAGGATATTGCTGGGATTTAAGTGTTCAATATCTGTTTGTTCGAGATAGTCGATCGCACAGTCATCAAGGATATAACCGTTCAGGTCTGTGCCAATGATGTCGAGGATTTCATCGCGAAACTCACGACGGGCTTCATACAATTCGATAAAGTCAAATTTCTTCCCTACAGTCTTGAGTGCTTCAGAAAATTTAGATTCGAAGATGCTCTTTAATGTTTCAGGTTCGCTGGCACGATCACAGCCTAGGTTCTGGGCAACGTTGATTACATCGTCCACGTTTTTGTTGACGCGGACAAAAAAGGCCACCTTAATATCAGCACGGATATTGTCTTTACAGATCAGTCCTTCGCCTTGCATCCGGGCAATCTCAATTTTTTTGATGGAGATGTCCATGATCTCCATCTTGTGGAAAACCGGGACGACATACATACCCTTGTTGAAGGCAACTTTCGTGCCGCCGACACCTGTCCTGACAATCGCCTTACCCTGTGGGATTTTTTTATAGAATGCACTCAGTACAACAAAGAATGCAAAGATTAAAAAGACAGTTAAACCGACAATCAGCAATATAATTCCGTTTAAGCCGCTTAAAAATAAAAGAGGTTGATATAGCATATGATTCGTATTTATTTAGATTTTAGTATTTAAATTTTGCTTGCAGAAGCTTATGAATGACACGGCGATTCTGTTTTCCGCATCGATTTTAAATATTGTCTATGGTGATTTCCTTTGTGACATAATAATATTTTTTGTCCCTAGATTCGTCGACAATAATAACGTCATCTCCATAAGCGATTTTCTCCCCATTGTGGCTGACTACATTGAGGCGGATGGGATCCTGTTGAATGATAAATTCTGCGGAGCCTATTTTCTGTCCTTCAATGCTCGCTCTCATTTTTCCCATTCGTCCAAGAAAATCGTGGCTTTCCTCGCCATTGTAACCGATGCTTTTAAACATTTTAGCTAGTGGCTTAGTGAGAAAATGCATTAAAATAAAGGTAATAATGAATACCGGTATTAGGATTAAGACCGACTTTATACCCCATGAAGCAACGTCGATAAAGAGTGAGGAAACGATGGTAATAATCCAGCCTATAAATTTAAACAAGGTCACAATCAGCATGATCGGTACTTTTCCAACATTGATGTAATCCATCGCCTTTGCGAAGAAACCTGGTTCTCCATCACTATCGGTATTTGTATGATGATGGTTTGCATGATCGGATCCCTCAGGTGCGATATCATGGGTGCCGTCAACATCAGTAACATCGGGGGTAGGGTGAAGGTCTATATCTGCATCTGCATCAAAGAAATTCACTCCGTCACCCATCAGAAACATAAATAACCAATACACTACAGACAGACCTGTTAGTACTGTCATAATTCCATTAGATAATGGATTAAATAAGATATTGATTAATTCTGTCATCGTATTTTTCTTTTAAATTCTTTCTCGTTTGAACGTGTAATGAAACGACCAAGAGTGACCATTGACCTCCAAGTCTTGCATCGCAACTAATTCCCAGCCCTGATTACCTAGATCATTCAGGATCTCGTCTATTTTGTCTGGATCCAATTTGGTTCCCCAGAAACCTTTGGGCTCGATTTTGACTGTTTTATACTCAAATCTCCGCATCGCCATTTAATTTTCGTTTTAACTCTTCCAATTCATTGTTGACGGAGTCAGAACCACCGAGGTTCTCATTGATCTCATCTATCTTGCTTTTGTTGCTCGTTGCGATTTCACCATATGCTTTGGCCAAGGCTTCATCTTCTTCGACCTTTTCTTTCATGCGCTCCAACATGGAAATTGTACTGTTAGAATCGATATTAGCGAGCTGTTTGTTGACCATTTTGGCTGCATTGGAAACTTTAACACGTGCTTTTAAAGTTGAAAGTTCACTTTCCCACTTCGATATGTTGAATTTTAGAATATCTACATTTTTGTGTAGCTCGTCGGCTGAACTTTGATGAATCACTGCTTGTTTCTCTAATTCTCCAGCTTCGATTAATAACTGTTTTTTCAAAAGCAATGCTTCTTTTGCCAAGCCTTCTGCCTTTTCTGTTGTCAGCTCTCCCTTTTGTGCTTTTTGAAGTAAAAGAATAGCTTTGTTTTCAAATTCATGGGCTTCTTCTTTTTTCTTTTCACCATTGTTTTGGGTGCGTATGGCCAACGCTTTCACTTTGGCATAGGCTTCCAACGATTGTTCTAGGTCCTCTTTCATCTCACGGATACCTTGTTCCGTCATTTTGATGGGGTCTTCCATTTTATCCACGACCGCGTGAATTTCTGCTTGACCGATTCTGAAAATTCTCTTAAAAATATTCATTATTCTATAATTTTGAAAAACTTATTAACTGATTATAATATTCACTCATTAAAAGACTCAGCGAATTGATGGCAGCATCAAATTCATTCTGGTCGAGATTGTGTATTTGTAATGTATATCGAAATATAACTTTGGTACCGTCTTCTGTCAATGCAAAACCGCCGTGGATAATATCTCTATTTTTTATCAATAATGATTTGAACATATCGATGTTCTCATTGCTTATGGTAAAAAGGTATTGCTCAAAAATAACGATGGGTTGTGCAACGCCTACGATGAGGTTACGAATTCCATCATCTTCATTTTCGATGACAAAAACCCCCTCTTTTTTATCCTTATGAGTAATGGTATAACCAATATTGGCGATATAATTTTCAATTTTTGAGAAGTACATAATCAAGTTTTTTATATATTGCACATATTCTTTGCATAAAGATAATAAAATGCAAAAATATTTTGCAAAAATAATTCAATTTTTTTTAAAATGAGTCACGTAGGAAACAATATTAAGAAATTAAGAAAAGTGAAAGGAATGAGCCAACAGGCTTTCGGGGATGTTTTTAATCTTACTAGAGGGAATATTTCTTCTTACGAAGAAATGCGTGCAGAGCCGAAAATTGAAATTGTTCTAAAAATTGCAAATTATTTTGGCATTCCTGTGCAACACCTCATTGAAAGGAATCTTTCTGTCAATGAAATTCTCAATTTCAATGATTATTTTCAGGCTAATGTACCGGTGATCGGGAATAAGCGGTTTTTGCAAATCCCTTTTTTGGAGAGGGAAGCTGTTCTCGAAGCGAGCGCTCATTTTTCAAAATTCAACGAACTTCCGGTAATTGAATTTCCTGTGCAAAGCCGGAATAGATGTATAGCTATTGAGTTTTCGGATGCTATTCCCGCGCCAAGTGATTTCATAGTGAACTCGCATGTAATTTTGTTTTTCGAAGAGGTCGATATCGAATGTTTGCATACCCTGGACAACGCTTTTGGTTTATACTTCTCCGCTCAGGAATTTTTTATTGGGAAATATAGTTTAGCGGATAAGGAAATTAATCTGGTTCTAAATGCTTGGAAGAAAGTTGATTTTATATTGACTGAGAAAGAATATTTTTGGAAGTTATATGGTAAATATGAGCGTATCTGATGAGGGCAAGTCTTCAGTGGCTAAGGGTGTGTTTACCCTTTAAAAACAAATGTATCAGCAATGGATATGCAGTTTAAGGTAGGACTAATATCTTGTCCTACCTTTTTCTTTTATTAGAAGGGGAGATCATCTTCACTTTCATCTTCAAGGGTAGGAGGTTCTTGTTTATCGCTGTTAGGGTCTGATAAAACCATGAAACTATCCACTTTAATTTCAGTGACATATTGTTTTACTCCTTCTGCGTTCTCATAGTTGCGATAGGTGAGCTTACCTTCAACCATCAGCTTCGTTCCGCGTTGACATTTCTTTTCTATGGTCGTATTTTGATTTCCCCATACTACGAGTGTATGCCACTGGACTTCCTCGACCCATTCTCCGGCTTTGTTCTTAAATAGATCATTGGTGGCGAGACGTAATATGGAATAATTTGTACCTGTGGAAGTTGTTTTGATGATCGGGTCATTTCCAAGATGACCTACTAACTGTACTTTGTTACGTAATGTACTCATGTGTCTAATTTTTAAATGTTTTCAATAATTCTTATTTTAGTTGATGTTCATTGGCTTTTGACACCGAATGATCTAGAGCAAAGATGAGAAGGGACATACATCTTATTCGTCTGTTTACCATTTGTATTCGACTGTAGTCGATTGTAACCGTTTGTTGTCGTTTAGTAATTTTCTATGAGTTCTGTTGAGAGAGTTTGCCTTGAATGTGGCAAGGGTATACGTGGCCGTTCTGACAAGCGATTTTGTGATGATGCTTGTCGGAATGCCTATAATAATAAATTAAATAGCGACCAAACCAATTTGGTGCGTAACGTGAATAATATCCTGCGAAAAAATCGCCGTATATTGTTAGATACCTTGAACGGGGAGGGGATGGTCAAAATACAGCGTGAAAAGTTAAAACAATTGGGGTTTGATTTTAAATTCCATACTCATATTTTTTCCAACAACAAAGGTCAAACTTACCAGTTTATTTATGAAACAGGCTATCTGTTGCTTGAGAAAGATTGGGTGTTAATCGTTCAAAAGAAGCCGCTGTGATTTTGACTGCAATAGATTCATTTGTATTGGTTTAGTTTGCAGAACTGAACTTGGCCTTTCTTATTGCGATATAATTAGAAATAGTAAACGTTAGAATCAAGATATAATAGCATACCGGGATGAGTAAAATATAGGCACTATTGAAGATATTGCTTAAAAAAGACGGTAGTGCAATCTTAAAAAAATCTGCAATAATGATATAGCCTATGAAACTTCCTAGAAAAAATAGTCCAACAGCATGTATTACAATTATTCTTTTTAGGTGCTTACTGTATAAAGCGTCTTTGTTTTGTTTCGTATAGCCCATAATTGCTGGGACCAATAACCCTAATAATGGATTGATCAGAAAGGTAAGCGATGCTAAATATAAAGCTTTAATACTTCCTGTTTGATTGTTGTCGATACTGATTTGATTTATATTTGGCATAATGAGTTGTTCTAGAGGTATTTCCAAAATTTGACTAATTTGTTTGAGACTAAATCCACTGATTTCTTCAGTGCCTTTTTCTATGCGTTGCACCGTTCTTAGCGATACACCTGCTTGATCGGCGAGTTCCTGTTGCGTTAATCCCTTACGTTTTCTTGATAGTTTGATGAATTGATTAGCTGATTGATTTTCCATAGTCCAAATATGAGGAAATAGTCGTTAAATTTTAGCGAAATTGATGCGACAATAATGCGCCAATAGCACCTTGTAGGATTTAAGCGATTAATAATCACAAGTTTTTGGGAATTTGGTAAATATTTTGAATCTTTGTAATTCAATAGATTAATTAATAAAAACGGAAGAATATGTTTGCTATATTAGAAAATCCCGCTTCGTCCACAGAGAAGATTCTCGGGAATATTCTTCAGAATACGGCCCTTTCCTAATCTTCTTTCTTAATACGTTAAATAACCTACGTTGCTATTGGCTAAAACTTGGCGCTCTAAATAGTAGTCCATTTTTCCAATGTGCTTAGCTTATTATGGAATTTTAAAAATCCAGTTACTTTCAAGTGTTATTATGAAAGCTGGATATGAATGTTATGTTTTAGAAAATTTTATGAATTCAGTAAATAAATATGTCCTTCAGGCGCTGGATAACTATCCTATATATTTGGAGGAGACCATGGAGTCCTTATCCTATGCACTGTCTTATGATGAGTCCAATACAATGGCGCTGTGTTTGATGGGAAGAGTTCACGCCGAGCAGTTGTTTGATTATGAGCAGGCAAAAAGGTACTTCCAGGAAGCTTTGGCGCATAATGTGCAGGCAGTGGAAGTATATCCTTATTTTATTCAGACATTGATTGATATGGGAGAATATGAAGCTGCAAAAAAGACGATTAAATTTGCTTTGACACTTCCGGCGATGCCCTTGGCAGGGATCTGGATAAAGAAAGCACTTCTATTTGAAAAAATGAGAAAATACAAAAAGGCGTTGAAGGCGTTAAAGATGGCGAAACTTGAAAATGTTGATCTTGATTTTTCGTCAAGCCTGAAGTCTATTGAGGATCGGATTAAGGGGAAACAGGAAATTAGTAAAGGAAGTGGGAAAAATAGTAAGAAAGAAGGTAATACTGTTCGTTAATAGGATCACGATCTGGATACAATTTTAGATTAATATGAGTACAATAAAAAAGCCCTAGGTGAAATTTCACCCAGGGCTTTATCAATATAGTTTAAGAATTATTCTGCTCTTAAGATTTTGGCAGCTTCTACCATAGACTCTAAAGCTGCTTTGGTCTCTGGCCAAGCACGGGTCTTCAATCCGCAGTCAGGATTAACCCAAAGTTGTTCTGCCGGCACTACTGCTTTTGCTTTACGCAATAGATCTACCATCTCGTCTTTGCTGGGTACACGTGGAGAGTGAATATCATAAACACCTGGACCAATATCATTTGGATATTTAAAGTCTCCAGCGAAAGCATTCAATAATTTCATTTGAGAACGTGAAGTCTCGATCGTGATAACGTCAGCGTCCATTGCAGCGATATCTTCGATTACATTATTGAATTCTGAATAACACATGTGTGTGTGGATTTGTGTATCGTCTTCTACATTTGAAGAAGAAACACGGAAAGCACGTACTGCCCAGTTCAAGTAATCTTTTTGATCAGCTTTACGTAAAGGTAATCCTTCCCGGATAGCTGGTTCATCAATTTGGATGATTTTGATACCTGCTTTTTCCAAGGCTTGTACTTCATCCAAGATGGCCAATGCAATTTGGTAAGTCGTTGTTGAACGCGGTTGATCGTTACGAACAAAAGACCATTGTAAGATTGTTACAGGACCTGTTAACATACCTTTCACCGGACGGTTTGTCAATGATTGTGCGTAAGATGACCAACGTACAGTCATATCTTCTGGACGGTAGACATCACCATAGATAATTGGAGGTTTAACACAGCGAGAACCGTAAGACTGAACCCAGCCGTTTTGTGTGAAAGCGTATCCGGCTAATTGTTCACCGAAGTATTCCACCATGTCATTACGCTCGAATTCCCCATGTACCAAAACATCGATGTCCAATTGCTCTTGAAGGCGGATGGTGTTTTCAGTTTCTTCTGCGATTGCTTTATCGTATTCCGCTTGTGTAATAGCACCTTTTTTCAAATCTGCTCTCCATTTACGAACATCTTTTGTTTGTGGAAAAGAACCTATCGTTGTGGTAGGGAATGCCGGCAAGTTAAATTTCGCTTGTTGCGCTGCTTTACGGTCTGCAAATGCTGAAGTACGTTTTGCATCGTCATCAGTGATATTGCTTGTACGTGTTTTAACTTCAGGTTTGTGAATTAATGGAGAAGTGCGACGGCTTTCAGCAGCAGCTTTGTTCGCTTCAAAACGTTTCGCTGTTTCCGCATCAACTTCGCCTTCTGCCAGTACAGCTAAGTCTTTTACTTCAGCTAATTTTTGTTTGGCAAAGGCTAACCAATTTTTTACTTCAGCAGGTAATGATTGTTCATTATGCTCATTATCTAGGTCAAAAGGAACATGCAATAAAGATGAAGAAGGAGCCACCCAAACGCGGTCTTTTCCTAATGCATCAACTGCTTGCTTGATTTTAACCAATGACTTTTCGTAATCGTTTTTCCAGATGTTACGGCCTTCAACAATACCTAAAGATAATGTCAATGAAGCGGGAACTTTAGCTAAAACGGTATCCAGTTGGTTTTCACCACGGACAAGATCCAAATGTAAAGCATGAATAGGCAAATTAACCGCGATATCTTCGTTATCTTTTAACGCTTCGAAATAAGTGGTAGCGATTAATTTGATGTTTTTTGCTGCAGCAGCTAATTTTTCAAAAGTAGGCTGATATAGCGCTTTTACTTTAGCATCTAAATCCAATGCTAAGAAAGGTTCGTCAATCTGAACATATTGCGCACCAGCTTCAGCTAGTTTAGACAATATTTGCTCATATACAGGGACAAGTTTATCCAATAAATCGATCCTGTCGAAGCCAGCTTCTTTTTCTTTACCGATCAATAGGTAAGTGATCGGACCAAGTAAAACTGGTTTAGTATCAATGCCCAATGATTTTGCCTCGTTGTATTCATTTAAGAATTTTTCAGAAGTCAATTTGAATTCTTGATCTTTTGTGAATTCTGGTACCATGTAGTGGTAGTTTGTGTCCAACCACTTGGTCATTTCCATTGCAGTTACGTCAATTCCTTCTTGTTGGAAACCGCGGGCCATTGCAAAATATAGATCTAAGCTGTAATTGTTGTCTACTTTATTCAATAAAGAATGGTAACGAGCAGGAATTGCACCAACAGTGAGGGTTAAATCCAATACTTGATCGTAAAAAGAGAAATCATTGGAAGGAATCAAATCTATTCCAGCATCTTTTTGTGTTTTCCAATTGCCTTCACGAATTTTTTTTGCTGTGTCCAATAATTCCTCAACAGAAGATTTTTTAGCCCAATAGGCCTCATTGGCTTTTTTCAATTCGCGGAACGCGCCCACACGAGGGTAACCTAAATTGTTAGTCAATAACATAATGAATGTTTTTAATATTTCTTTTTCAACTATATTTCTTGCTAGAGAGAGAAGGACACACTAGAATTCGGTGACTTCGGCTTATCATTCCCTTATCAAATAGGGTAGAATTTAGCACCTTGTCAAGGGACAGGTTGCTAAGGCTTCATCGGGTCTATTCCCTCTGCCTTTCTCTATAAGCGACGCTAAGTTAGCACATTTCTTTTTGAAATGCAAATTTTTTATAAAAGTGCGTCTATTTTTTATATTCTACTAAGAATGAAATTGTTTTGTTCTTTTATTTTCATCCATGAATTTGTGTATGTCATGCACCAATACGCTGTGCAGCATAAAAAAGGGGAATGACTGTATTTCTCATTCCCCCTTTTTTTTAGCTTACCAAAAGTTTGTAACCTTTTCCGTGCACGTTGACAATCTCCACTTTACTATCCTCTTTCAGGTATTTTCGAAGTTTACTGAGAAAGACATCCATACTTCTACCAGTAAAATAGTTGTCATCATGCCATATTTTTAATAAAGCCTCCTCTCTTGTCAATACATCATTTTTCTTTAGGCAGAGCAGGCGTAATAGTTCAGCTTCTTTAGTCGATAGTTTCTGCATCTGCCCTTTATAGGAAATCTGCTGACTTGTGTAATCAAAGAAATAATCGCCAATTTCAAATTTGTCTGCAACTACCTCTTCTTCTTTATCCCGAACACTGCGTTTTAGCAGGGCATTGATGCGAAGTAACAATTCCTCAACCCGAAACGGCTTGGTGATATAATCATCTCCTCCAAGTTCAAAAGCTTCAGTTTTATCTTCCATCATACCTTTCGCTGTGGCAAAGATTATTGGAACAGTATTGTTTGTTTTTCTGATTTCACGTCCAACAGAGAAGCCGTCTTTCTTAGGCATCATGACATCGAAGATGCAGAGGTCATAGTTATTTTTCTTGAATTGGGATATTGCTTCATCACCATCTGTACATAGTGTGACGTCAAATTTTCCCTTTAATTCGAGATAGTCTTTTAAAAGATCCCCCAAATTAGGATCGTCTTCTGCTAATAATATCTTTTGCATAATGAATACTTTAATTTTAACGAATTCCCTTGATGCTGATAAATCAGCTTCCTCTACCTTTGAAATTCTTTTACAGAGGAAATATACAAAAAAGGAACCTTTTATTTTTTTGTAGGCAAAATTACTTCAAAGGTCGTGCCCTTATCTTTTTCGCTTTTAACCGTAATTTTTCCGTTCAGTCTCCTCAGAATATCTTGTACATAACTTAGACCAAGACCAAATCCTTTTACATTGTGGACATTGCCTGTCGGTATCCGGTAAAATTGGTCAAAAATCTTTTGAAGGTGATCTCGGCTCATACCGATACCGTTGTCAGCTATAGTGACCACAATACTATCCCCGACGTTTTTTGATTGTATACTCACATGTAGATCACCTTTATTGTATTTAATTGCATTATCCAATAGGTTATAAAATACGTTTGAGAAATGCAGTTCGTCGCCAACGACGACATCTTTCGTGGCTGCCAGATCAATAGTGAATTTTCCGCCAATATTTTGCATTCTCAGTTGCATACTGTCCGTAACAGCAGAAACAAGATCGTTAATATGAACATCTACCTGATCTAGTTTTAAGGTTTCTTTTTCTAATCGTGCTAAATCAAGTACACGTTCGATGTGATTTCCTAATCTAACGTTCTCGTCGTAGATGATATTGGCTAATTTTTGAACGCGTTTATGGTCGGCATTGATATCGGGATCCTTAAGCGATTCACTAGCAATCATGATAGTCGCAACTGGCGTCTTAAACTCATGTGTCATATTATTGATAAAATCTGTTTTCATCTCCGAAACTTTCTTTTGTCTAAAGATGATAATCAGCGTGTATGCAAAACATCCCACCAATAAAAAAAGTAGCGCAAGCATAGGCAAAAGGAGATAGCCCATATTATCTGCGATGATCGCCTTTTTGTTTGGGAAATAAATCGTTAATTTTCCCGGTGCAGCACCAATGTCGCCTTTAAAGAGAGCAGTGGAGTACCGTGTTGTATTTGAAGGATTTTTTAAAGCCGCTTCGTCAAGGATATTATTGAGTAAAATATTGTTTGTGCTCCATATTTCGATATTAAATGGCGCTTTAATGTCGCGTTGAGCCAATTCCTCTTTGATAAGCTCTTGAACGATGATAATATTCAGTCGATCTTTCAATGGGCGTTTAGCTAATTCCATTCCAATAGCCACATCTTCAATATAGTCAGCCTTTTTACCGCCCAACATGGCAACAGAATCATAAACGTTAAACCCCGACCAAGAGTTCTTTT
The DNA here is from genome assembly GCF_002376635.1 of Sphingobacterium sp. UBA3549. Classification (NCBI taxonomy): domain Bacteria; kingdom Pseudomonadati; phylum Bacteroidota; class Sphingobacteriia; order Sphingobacteriales; family Sphingobacteriaceae; genus Sphingobacterium; species Sphingobacterium sp. UBA3549. The sequence goes on from NZ_DFOE01000017.1 coordinate 193,297, forward strand.
TATTAAGCACATCCAGTCTTTTTTCTAAATCAGCGATCGTTTTTGTAAGTTTTGCATTCTCTCTTGGAGGTAAGGTGGCTACCCTGAATTTGGTTTGCTGATCAACCAAGCCATCGAGCAAAGGAATAACAAAGCGCGTACTATCATCTTTTCCGCTCACCTGATCATCTACCTTCGATGCGTTTAGCATGATGAAGGCTTGTACTAGATTGTCATCGGTAAGCTCATTTGAAACAGAAAATTTGATGTATTTTTGGTACTCCGGTCTCTTGATGTATGTTTCATAAAATGAATTTTTAATTTCGATGACATTCGGATATAACGCACGTAATTGATCTTCTTGCTCTTTGAAGTTGGAGAAAATAGTATGCTGCTTGTTTTTTAACTCTTCAATTCTATATTGGATTTCGAGTTGCTCGGCTAAAAGGCGTTGTTTTGCCTGCTCTTGTTTGGATTTTTCAAGATTTCGTTCCTGTTGAACTTTAGCAAAGTCAACAACTTCCCTCCGTTCCAACTTTCCCGCAACAGCTGTTATCGCAGCATTGACGGATTCATCAAACAATTGGGATTTTTGACGATAAGAATCTCTTAAAAAATAGAATTGCATAGCCAAAACACCGATAAGGGCCAATGACATCAGTCCAATGATTAATACAATGCTATTTTTCTTCATTTGAATAGAGGGTTAAATAAATATAATTTTTACTGTATCACAAAGTTTATAGCGTATCGTTTGTTTCCATTTGTATATTTATCCTGAGGCCTACTTCTGATAGCCCCATGATTGACAGCTCATTTTCTAAATTGTTACAAATATAAAGATGCTAATGTGTTTTGAAGCTGTTTTAACAATGTTTAACAGCGATCTATTTAAAAATAGATGTGGTTGTTTGTAAATTAGTGTGGGTAATAGCTTATATGAAGAATTTTACCGTATTATAGATATATAATCTAATTAAGCTAATGTAAGCTATTTTTATTTCAATTTAGGATAACCAAGAGTCAATAAGCATGGATAAAGCATATGCTGATCCCACATGAGCTTTGGGACTCTAAAAAAAAGGATATAGAGATGAAAAATTACGTATTATCATTGGTATTGGCTTCTATCGGCCCCGTTGCTCTGGGGCAAGAAGCTAAGGTGAAACCGCAGGTTCCTCTACTGGAGGAAAAGAAATCGAAAATGCCTATTCTAAAATTAGACTCCTCAGATGAGAAGTATCACATGCCCGTTAAAAAGTTAAGGCGTATGGATAGTCTAGCTCCGATGCCCGGGACGGAAAAGATGCCTAAAGCAGATGGACAAGCTGCTGATCTTCCGCTCAAACGAATAAGCGATTCACTGAAGATGGAGGGCTTTAAATTAAAGATAGATTCCTTATATAAAAACAGACAAAAAAAATAGCGTTCCAAATAGAACGCTATTTTTTTGTCTATATGTTTACCTTCTACAACTGGGAAACACGTATTGTATTTGTTTTACCTTTTTCGATCAACGGAGTTGAAGCGGTATTAATAATGATTGCTCCGGGCTGAACGTAGTTATTTTTTACAATAAATTTGTTAACATCATGGATAGATCCGTCGGTGCTTTCGAACTTGTCATAAATAAAAGTTTTTACGCCCCAAAGTAAGCTGAGCTGTTTTAGCAGTTTTTGAGTTCCTGTAAAAACTAAAATATCAACATTTGGTCTATAACTGGTAATTTCAAATGCTGTTGCGCCTGAAGATGTCAATACAGCAATTGCGGAAGCATTTGTTTTTTGAGCAAGATAGACTGAGGAAGCACAGATAGCATCAGGAATAAGTGTACCATCGTGGATTTCACTAACTTTCTCATTATAATAAGGATAAGAAGTTTGTTCCACGTGAATAATGATTTTGCTCATTGTTTCGATCACAATTTCAGGGAATTCACCTACAGAAGTTTCTCCACTTAACATAACGGCGTCAGCCCCATCCAATACAGAGTTGGCTACGTCATTTACTTCTGCACGTGTAGGACGAGGTGTAGTGATCATGCTTTCCAACATTTGCGTTGCAATGATTACTGGTTTAGAAAGATCTCTACATTTTTGTACAATGATCTTTTGAAGTCCTGGTACTTCTTCCATGGGAAGTTCGACACCTAGATCTCCGCGAGCAACCATAACAGCATCTGTTGCTTCGATAATTGCGTCAATATTTTCGATCGCTTCAGGCTTTTCAATTTTTGCGATTATGCGCGCATGACTTCCTTTTGCTGCGATGATCTTTTTACATTGGGCAATATCTTCTGCTGAGCGTACGAATGACATGGCTATCCAGTCTGCACCATGGTCCAAAGCAAAGTTCAGGTTATCTAAATCTTCTTCTGTCAATGAAGGAATAGATACTTTGGTATTTGGTAAATTAACACCTTTACGCGAAGTAAGGACACCACCGTGTACGACTTCACAAGTAACTGTATCTTTATGGTTGGTCTCTAAAACACGAAGTTGAAGTTTTCCGTCGTCAAGTAAAATGATTTCGTTGGCTTCAACATCGTTTGGAAAGTTTTCGTATGTAATGTAAATTCTGTTTTCGTCTCCGATAAGTTCGTGTGTGGTGATTTCAACTTTTGAACCGTTAACCAGAACAGCTCCACCTTCTTTCATTTTTCCGATCCGAATTTTCGGACCTTGTAAATCGGCTAAGATGGCAACATTGAATCCTGTTTCATTATTTATTGCATTTATAGTTTCGATTACCTTAAGGTGATCTGCCTGGCTGCCATGAGAGAAATTCAACCGACACACATCAACCCCTTTAGCAATCATGTTGGTCAAAACTTGTTTGTCTGCCGAAGCAGGGCCTAATGTTGCGACAATTTTAGTCCTTTTTTGAACTTTTTCCATCTGTTATTTTGTATTTTAAATGTTCTTCATTAATCACAACAGATAGCGAGCTATGTTGTTGTGTTTTGTCAAAACTAAATCGAATTAATTTAGATCTAAACGGGAGTGTATTTGCTACACTAACCTACAGTTTGCTAAAATATGAGATTTTCTTTAGATTTCAATATTTTTGGTGATATTTCTTTTGCGATGACGACTTCGGGTAATTTGCTGATCCTTTTGATCATATGCGCTACATCTTCTTCGCAGATGAAGTTTTTGATAATGATAAAAAAATCAAAGTGCGGGTTTTCAGGAATTAAATAAGTTCCTTCGATGCTCTTATTGTTGATTAGGAAATATTCTGTGTCAGCGTCGGGTATAAGATAATGAAAAGCAGTGAAGTGGTAGTTGATTTTTTTCTTTGGGTCAAAGACAATATGATATTCTAGCTCCTCTTCGGATTTATTTTTTTGTCGTCCGTCATGATCATATTTGCTCTCCTTGCCTCTGGAAAAATTCAGGTTAGTCTCCTTGTTGATGAAGTGACAGAGTCGGTAATCTTTCAACGGGCAGGTGATGGCGAGTAGGGTGAAATCCAACTCTTCTTCCATGTCCATATCTAATCTTGTTACTAACTTATTGACCACTTTAATGCTTAAATTTATCTCCCTTTTATAACGAAGGTACTAATAATTTTAAGGTTGGAATATACTTTTTGTGTAAAATTTGAGTTAATTAGCTGAGTGTTTGGAATACAAAATATTTTTTGTTATACTTGAACTAAGTTAATATAGAGTGGGTTAGCTAGTATAATACGCGAATTAGTTCGGTCGCCTAACATGGTGACTTTCATCTAAATATCAATTTAGGTTTGAATTTTGATGAAATTTATTTTTCTTTGCACAGATTTATTAAACAATTAAACTATAAAATCATGTCAGATATCGCTTCAAGAGTAAAAGCAATTATCGTTGAAAAATTAGGTGTTGACGAAAACGAAGTAACACCAGAAGCTTCATTCACTAATGATTTAGGTGCTGATTCACTTGACACTGTTGAGTTGATCATGGAGTTTGAAAAAGAATTCAACGTTGCTATTCCTGATGATCAAGCAGAGACTATTGGTACTGTTGGTCAAGCAATCGCTTATTTAGAAAAAAACGTTAACTAACTAATTTAATTAGGCTAATCGTAATAAATGGAGCTTAAAAGAGTAGTAGTAACAGGATTAGGCGCCCTTACACCAATTGGTAATACCGTCTCAGCTTACTGGGAGGCTTTAATAAATGGTGTAAGCGGGGCTGCTCCTATTACGCATTTTGATGCGTCAAAATTCAAAACTCAGTTTGCGTGTGAGGTAAAGGGGTTTGATCCACATGATTTTATGGATCGTAAGGAAGCTCGTAAAGTCGATCCTTTTGTACAGTATGCAATTGCGTCAACGGATGAGGCAATTAAAGATGCTGGCTTAGATTTTGAAAAATTAGATACAAACCGTATCGGAGTAATTTGGGGTTCAGGAATTGGGGGCTTAACAACCTTTACTGAAGAAGTTGCAAATTTTGCAAAAGGAGATGGAACCCCGCGTTTCAATCCTTTCTTCATTCCTAAGATGCTCGTTGATATTGCTCCAGGACATATTTCTATGCGTCATGGTCTTCGTGGACCTAACTTTTCTGCAGTGTCGGCTTGTGCGTCAGCTACCAATGCAATGATCGATGCTTTCAACTATATTCGTATGGGGAAAGCTGATGTGATTGTTACGGGTGGATCCGAGGCAACAGTTAATGAAGCTGGAATTGGTGGATTTAATGCAATGCACGCTTTGTCAACTCGGAATGACGATCCAAAAACAGCCTCGCGCCCTTTTGATAAGGATAGAGATGGATTTGTTTCTGGTGAAGGTTCAGGTGCTTTGATTTTAGAAAGTTTAGAGCACGCTTTGGCACGTGGAGCAAAAATCTATGCAGAGATTGCTGGTGGTGGGATGAGTGCTGATGCACATCATATCACGGCCTCGCATCCTGAAGGTTTGGGTGCTAAACTAGCCATGACAATGGCAGTCAACGATGCAGAGATGGATTTTTCAGATATTGATTATATCAATGTTCACGGAACATCTACTCCTGTTGGAGATATTAGTGAAACTAAGGCTATTGTCGACTTGTTCGGTGAACACGCATATAAACTGAATATCAGTTCAACTAAATCAATGACTGGGCACCTTTTGGGAGCTGCAGGAGCGATAGAAACTATTGCTTCTATTCTTGCTGTCCAAAATGATATTGTCCCACCGACAATCAATCACTTTACGGATGATCCAGAAATTGATAATAAATTGAACTTTACATTCAATAAAGCGCAAAAACGAACTGTTAACGCAGCATTGAGTAACACATTTGGTTTCGGAGGGCATAATGCTACCGTTATTGTGAAAAAATATAAAGCTTAATGTTTGATCCTTCAAACATGGTTTGATAATATGAGCTAGCGACAGGTTCTTTAATTAGGACTTGTCGCCTTATTTTTAGAAGAGATGCCTTTTGCTAGGATATATAAATTATATATTTCGCCGGAGCGGGAATACGTTAGAAAACTAAAAAACCTGCTTGGATTTGTTCCCGGAAATGTACACTTGTACAAAATGGCTTTCAGACATAAGTCTGTGGCTATTACAATTAAAGAGGGCGCAAAGAATAGCAACGAACGTTTGGAATTCTTAGGTGATGCTGTTTTGGGTTCGGTTGTCGCCGAATTGTTATTTAAGAAATATCCTTATAAAGATGAAGGTTTCTTGACCGAAATGCGCTCGAAGATTGTCAGTAGAGCAAATCTGAATCAGCTGTCCCGAAAACTAGGATTTAATGAACTGATTCAGTTCGATGCACGAATGATCAGTTTTCCGAATAAACAAGGGTCGTTACTAGGCGATGCTTTCGAAGCATTAATAGGAGCCGTATATCTCGATAAAGGCTATGTTTTTACCAAAAGCTTCCTGCTAAATAGAATCATCAAGCCGCATGTTGATATTCTTCTATTGGAACAGACCGAAACAAACTTTAAAAGTAGGTTGATTGAATGGTGTCAGCATACGGGCAAAGAAATCGTATTTCAGCAAACAGACAATCCGCAGGGTGAATCTTCTAAAATGTTTAGTATTGAAGCCGTCGTTGATGGTGTCGTATGCGGACTAGGTCGCGATTTCAATAAAAAATCTGCAGAGAAATCAGCTGCGGAGAAAGCCTGTGAATTCCTTAAAATTCTAGAAGTAGAATAAAGGATTTTATTAACTTTGCCAAATATGGCAGTAGTAAAACCTTCTTTGGCAAAAGGAACGCGTGATTTTTCGCCTTCCGAAATGATCAAACGCAACTATATTTTCGATACACTGAAAACGGTGTTCAGAAAATATGGCTATAGTGAAATACAGACCCCTTCATTTGAAAATTTAACCACACTTACCGGTAAATATGGCGATGAGGGTGATAAGCTGATCTTTAAGATTCTTAATTCGGGTGATTACATGGCAAAAGCGCCAGACAGCCTGCTTCAAGATAAAAATTCCAATAAACTCATTCCACATATTTCAGAGAAAGCGCTAAGATATGACCTTACTGTGCCTTTTGCACGTTACGTCGTAATGCACCAGAATGATATTGCTTTACCATTTAAGCGTTTTCAAGTACAACCCGTATGGCGTGCTGATCGTCCACAGCGCGGAAGATATCGTGAGTTTTATCAATGTGATGTGGATGTGGTTGGATCTGAAAGTTTATTGAATGAAGCAGAGTTCATTCTGATTTATCAAGAGGCCTTCGAGCGTTTTGGACTGAAAGACTTTACTATTAAAATCAACAACCGGAAAATTCTATCAGGTATTGCCGAAATTATCGGAAAGCCGGAGTTGATTGTCGATATGACTGTAGCGATCGACAAATTGGATAAAATCGGCTTGGATGGAGTCAACAAAGAATTGCTTGAGAGAGGCTTTACAGAGGCGGATCTTGCTATTTTAAAACCTATCATTTTATTGGAAGGCTCGAATGAAGAGAAACTGTCTTCCTTAAAAACGATTTTAGCAACTTCTGCTGTCGGTTTAATCGGTATTGCGGAAATTGAAGAAGTATTTGATTATGTCGGCAAATTAGGTGCTGAAGAAAAATTGCTTAATCAAATCATAGATCTGGACATTACATTGGCTCGTGGTCTAAATTATTACACGGGTTGTATTTTTGAGGTCAAGACCAATGAGGTTGCTATGGGAAGCATCGGTGGTGGCGGTCGTTATGATGATCTCACAGGGATGTTTGGACTGAAGGGGTTGACCGGAGTCGGGGTTTCTTTTGGTGCTGACCGAATTTATGATGTACTCGAAGAATTGAATCTTTTTCCAACCGGTAAAGCAGAAACCACAAAACTTCTTATTATTAATTTTGATAAGCAACTCGAAGTGTATACACTTCGCTTACTGAACAAACTTCGTCAAGAAAATATTGCTTCGGAACTTTATGCTACCCCTGTAAAATTGAAAAAGCAAATGGGATATGCGGATGGTAAAGGAATTCCCTATGTGTTATTGGTAGGGGAAGAAGAGGCTGCTTCGGGGCAATTGTCTTTAAAAGACATGGAAAGTGGTGAGCAAATAAAGCTTACTGAAAGTGAGCTGATCCAAAAACTTCGATAACGAGCAGTTTGTGTAAAATAGATTAAGCCAAATGATTATTAAGTCGTTTGGCTTTTTTATTTTCATAAGTTTTTGATTTATTTGGTTGTGCCGTTCATTTATTTGTAATCAAATGCTTTATACTTTAAATCAAATGTCTTAGAAGTGTCTTAAAGTAGAAATAAAATTGATTTTTGGACAAGGAAATTCGTCCAAAATTATTAGATTTGTAGTCTAGAATAGTAAGAAAATCAAAACTTTGAAATGAGTTCAACACCTATAACAAAAGAGACATATTTGGAGTGGTATAAGTCGATGTTACTTATGCGTAAGTTTGAAGAAAAAGCAGGTCAACTTTACGGACAGCAAAAGATTCGTGGTTTCTGTCACTTGTACATAGGACAAGAAGCAGTTGTCGCTGGAACGATGTCGGTTATTAAACCTGAAGATTCTTTAATCACTGCTTATCGTGATCACGCCCACGCTTTGGCTAAAGGCGTTTCTGCCAATGCTTGTATGGCTGAATTATATGGAAAGATCACAGGTTGTTCCAAAGGTAAAGGAGGCTCCATGCACTTCTTCTCCAAAGAGCATAAATTCATGGGTGGCCATGGTATTGTTGGTGGTCAGATTCCTTTAGGTGCTGGTATTGCATTTGCTGAGAAATATCTTGGTACAGATAATGTGAACATCTGTTATATGGGCGACGGAGCTGTACGTCAAGGTGCATTCAACGAAACACTTAACATGGCGATGTTGTGGAAATTGCCTGTTATTTTTGTTTGTGAAAACAATGGTTATGCTATGGGTACGTCTGTACAACGTACAACTAATATGCAGGATATTTACAAGATGGGCTTGGGCTTTGATATGCCTTCAGCTCCAGTAGATGGAATGGATGTTGTTGCTGTACATAACGCGATGGATGAGGCTGTTCAACGTGCTCGTGCGGGCGAAGGACCTACATTCTTGGAAATTCGTACTTATCGCTACAAAGGACACTCGATGTCTGATCCAGCGAAGTATCGTACTAAAGAAGAACTGGAAGCTTATAAAGACCGTGATCCATTGTTGTCGACTAAACATGCTATCTTAGAAAACAACTATGCTGATGACGCTTGGTTTGCTGAAGTAGAAGCTGATGTGAAAAAAGTAGTTGAGGAATCGGTTAAATTTGCAGAGGAATCTCCTTATCCAACTGTAGATGAGTTGTACAAAGATGTCTATGTACAACAAGACTATCCATTTATTTTAGATTAATACTCTTTAACTTGATAATATAACAAAGAATGGCTGAAGTAGTAAGAATGCCGAAAATGAGCGATACAATGACCGAAGGGGTTATCGCGAAATGGCACAAAAAAGTTGGTGATAAAGTGAATTCTGGCGATTTAGTAGCAGAGATCGAAACGGACAAAGCTACTATGGACTTTGAGTCTTACCAAGAAGGAACTCTTTTATATATTGGTCCTAAAGAAGGCGAAGCAGTAGCTATTGACGCTGTTATTGCAGTTTTGGGAGAACCAGGAGAGGATTTTCAAGCGCTGTTGAGCGGAGATGCTCCTGAAGCTGAGAAAGCACCAGAAAAAACTGAAGACAAAAAAGAAGAAGAAGTTTCTGCTCCAGAATCTTCGGCAAGCACAGTAACTCCTGAGGAATTAGGATGTACCGTAATCACAATGCCGTTGTTGAGTGATACCATGAAAGAAGGTGTTATTGCGCAATGGAACTTCAAAGTTGGTGATACGATCAAATCTGACGATGCCATTGCAGATGTAGAAACGGATAAAGCTACGATGGAAGTTACTGCCTATGCTGACGGTACCTTGTTATATGTAGGTCTTGAAGCTGGAGAAGCTGCAAAGGTTAATGACATTATAGCAATCGTTGGTCCTGCTGGAACTGACATTACTCCTTTGTTGAATCAAAAATCTGATGCGCCAAAGGCCGAGTCGACTGAAGCTCCTAAAGCTGATGCTACTTCAACTGCATCATCTCCTGCGGCACCGGCTGTTAGCAACGACGATTCTCGGGTGAAAGCTTCACCTTTAGCACGTAAAATTGCGCAAGAAAAAGGGATCAACTTAAGTGATATTAAGGGGTCTGCAGATGGTGGCCGTATTGTGAAGAAAGACGTTGAGTCATTCGTTCCTTCTGCTGCACAACCTGTAGAGACTAAATCCGCAGCTGCCCCTGCAGAAGCAAAAGCGATTACTTTACCTACGTATGTTGGGGAAGAACGTTACACGGAAAAACCAGTTAACCAAATGCGTAAAACTATTGCGCGTCGTTTGGCTGAGTCATTGTTTACCGCACCGCACTTCTATTTGACAGTATCTATAGACATGGATAATGCTATGGCTGCTCGAGCTCAAATCAATGAAGTTGCTCCAGTGAAAGTTTCTTTCAATGACATCGTTGTAAAAGCTGTCGCTGTTGCATTGAAAAAACATCCTGCTGTAAACTCTTCATGGCAAGGCGATAAAATACGTTTCAATGAGCATACCAACATTGGCGTGGCAATGGCTGTTGAGGATGGTTTATTAGTTCCTGTTGTACGGTTCGCAGATGGCAAATCATTGTCTCATATCTCTGCAGAAGTAAAAGACTTCGCTCAAAAAGCGAAAGCTAAAAAATTACAACCTGCTGATTGGGAAGGATCTACATTTACTGTTTCCAACCTAGGGATGTTCGGAATTGACGAATTTACATCCATCATAAACTCTCCAGATGGGGCAATCCTTTCTGTTGGAGCAATTCAGGCTGTTCCTGTTGTTAAAAATGGCGCAGTAGTTCCGGGTAATGTAATGAAAGTAACATTGGGCTGTGATCACCGTGTGGTAGATGGCGCAACTGGAGCTGCATTTTTACAGACATTAAAATCTTTGGTTGAAAATCCAGTAAGATTGTTAGCATAGTCCTTTAACAAAGGAATGAAAGCCACTTTAGCAATAAAGTGGCTTTTTTTGTTTTTTTAATTAGTTTAAGCTCTCGGAAGTGAAAGGCTGGCCATTTTATGTTGGGAAGACCATCAAGATGTTGCACCTAAATAGGCTTGAATGTTTTTAAAAGGAAGACCGTAGTAAGTAGACTAGGTAACATAAACGATGAATAACAATATAGTGAAGAAAAAATTCGTTTTTTTATACTAAAATCTTCATTTTAGCATTATTATCAATACGCTTGTTCTTCGATTACGAACTTTGATAATTTTATATCATTTAATAGAAGAGAAATAGGTGATATTTATTGATATGCAATACAAATAATACAAAAATCCGGGAGACATAATATAGTGAAATTATTTTTTTTAAAGGGAATGGTCGCTCTTTTGTTGGCATCTACAGTTGCCTGTAGCTCAAAAGAGAAAAAGCAGAAGGAAGCAGCAATAGAGCAGGCAAAAGTAGATAGTACAAGACTGGTTTATAATCCCAATAATGCAGATCTGAAAATCGATGCTTTTATGAAGAATCTTCATTCAAAAGCTGCATTCAACGGAAATGTTCTTATTGCCAAAGATGGAAAAATTTTATATCAAAATACATTTGGCTGGGCTAATTACCTAAAACGGGATAGCCTAAAAATTGACGACAAATTTGAGTTGGCTTCCGTTTCTAAACCGCTTACAGCCGTGGGGACTTTAAAGTTGGTGGAGGCTGGAAAGTTGCGCCTCGATCAAACGATCAATGACTTCTATCCTGATTTTCCATATCCAGGCATTACCATAAAAATGTTATTGACTCATCGTTCGGGATTACCTAATTACGTCTACTTTTCAGAAAAACACTGGCCTGATCGTAAGAAGGGGATGACTAATCAGGATGTAATGAAAATGCTGACCGAGTTTAAGCCTAATCGCTATGGGGCACCAGGGGGACGTTTTTTTTATAATAACTCGAACTTTATGGTCTTAGGAGCTATTATAGAGAAGGTTTCAAAGCAAGACTACGCTACTTATATGAAAGATAGTGTGTTCAATGTTGCAGGGATGACAAATACGGCTGCACTTTCAAAGGCTGTATATGATAAGATTCCTACCAATGTTATTGGACACGATAAGATATGGAGGAGATCCGTTGTACAAAATTTTCAGGATGGACCACTCGGTGACAAGGGGATCTATAGTACCGTTCGTGATCTTTATCGCTTTGACCTCGCTTTGAGGGATGGAAGGTTGTTAAAACAGTCCACATTAGATTCGGCATACAGAGGATATCCCGATGCGAAAAAAGGGATTTTTAGCTATGGTTATGGCTGGCGTACGTTTGAGCATGGCAATGAACATATTGTCTACCATACAGGTTGGTGGCACGGTTTTAGACATATTTACGTAAGAGATTTAAAAAGAAATATTGTTATTGTTCTGCTTTCTAATATGACTAATGGAAGTTTGGTTAAATTGGACGAGCTATATAAAATATTGGGAATGCCCATATTGCGTAAAAATGCCTATAGTAGTCACGGTGATTTTATCATTGATGAGTAAGTTTCCCGGGGCGATCAATAGGTGATATAAACGAATATAAAAATGAAAAAGACATTGATTTTGGGTGCTAGTAGCAACCCTTCTCGTTATTCGAATAAAGCCGCAAATATGCTGCATAGGTATGGACATGATATTGTTAATATTGGTCTGAGTGGTGGTGAAGCAGCTGGAGTTTCTATTGAAAAGAAAGGCGAGGTCTACCCCGATATTGATACTGTGACGATGTACGTCGGTGAACATAATCAGAAAGAATATTATGACTATATTTTGGCAACGAAACCGAGACGGATTATATTCAATCCAGGCGCAGAGAATCCTGAATTAGAGCAGCTCGCAATGGAGCACGGTATTAAAACTGAAAGAGCCTGTACCCTGGTTTTATTGAGTACAGGACAATTTTAGACTTTGGATTTCCGAAGTAGTTCAACCGATAAGTACTTTGTGATAAAATAGTTTGTAAGACCCACAGTATTACTGTCCAGATTCAAGCTGGAAACTTTTATTTCACAGTGTTCTTTCAATATTGCCATAGTATACGAATTAATAGCCTGTTGTATCGGAATAGTGATCAATTCATTTGCTTTTGCAATTTTTCCACCTAACACGATTAATTCCGGATTGAGCAATTGTATCAGTGATGCGAATGCTTTTCCAAGATTTGTGCCCAGTTTGGAAATCTGATTGATTGCAAATTGATCCCCTTTATTTGCAGCTTCAATAATATGAGTTGGTGTTAAATGTTGTAAATCTTCTGCTAGTAATTCATTTAATTTAGTCAGTTCTCCTTTTTGGATTTCCTGCTTGGCATTGTTAACCAACGCGATGCCCGAAGCAACAGTCTCTAGGCAGCCTCTTTTGCCACAGTAACAAAGTTCACCGTTGTCGATAAAAGGCATATGGCCCACTTCACCAGAGTAGCCATCCCGGCCAAGATAGACTTCACCATTTGATACAATTCCTAAACCTATTCCCCAATCCATTAAAATAATCAGGCTGTTTTTGGTGTTTTTTGCCAAACCAAATTTCAATTCAGCGTACGCTGCTCCTTTAACATCATTCAGAATGAAGACTGGCTTTTTATATTTAAGCTCGAAATAGTCCGAAATAGATTGATTTTCATCGTGTAAAAATGTCTCATTGGTACCTTCTTCTGCATTGATCAATCCAGGCATGCCAATAATCAATCCTGTCAAGTTTTCGATATCAACAGATTTGTCGATCAGGTATTGATCAATAATTTGTGTAATGGTTACTAGATTTTCTGCATTGCGGGATAATTCATTTTCAAGCTCGATCGTTTCTGCAATTACATGCTGATTATTATCCATGATGCTCATAGTAATCGAGAAGCGTTGAAGCTCAATCGATAAAACCTGAAACAATCCATCCCGTAATTTATATAAATTAGGTTTGCGCCCACCAATAGATTCTCCTTTGTCAAATTGACGTATGAAATCATCTTCCAGTAATTCTGCGATCAAGCTATTCACTGTAGGCAGGCTTAAATACAGGTTTTTAACAATGTCATTTACCGATACAGATCCTAATTCGGCTATTAATTTTATAATGGAGAGTTTGTTGAATAGATTTTTCTTTTCAGGTTTACTCTCCAATTTTTTGTTAATCAGTAAATTTACGGCTTTAGTCATAAAACATCATATTTTTGAAATAGAATCCTCAGGGCTTTAATTTAGCAAAAGTTTTGGAATCATTTGGTTATTTTCTTAATCGGTAAGTAAGTTGGCTATTTAGCAAAAAGGGGATAAGATACCTTATCCCCCCGCTGCTTATACATCTATACTATTTGAGTTTTTTTACCCGAATGTCTTTGAAGAATACTTCAGTACCGTGCCCCAAGAATCCGATATGACCAGACGTACGCTTAAGTCCAGGATGTTGTTTTCCGTCCAGGGTACCGTTTTTACTTGCCTCTGCGATATCTGCATCCACAATGACAGTACCATTCAGGGTAACTTTGATGCGATTCCCTTTCACGATTATTTCTTCAGCGTTCCACTCACCAACTGGTTTTAAGTAGCCTTTTTTAGCAGGAACAACGCCATAAATTGAACCGTGATATTGATACTGTTTCAAGTCTTTATAGACATCTGCATCATCATCCAGCACCTGGATCTCCATGGCTTCATAGGCGGCGTCTCCTTCCAAAGGTGCTCGTATTCCTACGCCATTGTTGGCTCCGGGAGTCAATTTGAAGTCGAAGCGGAAAATGAAGTCAGCGTATTCTTCTTTTGTATAAAGATTGCCACCAAATTTTGCATTTGGGTATACCCAGATATAACCTTCGTCATTGATCACATAAGCTTGGTTTTCTGTCCACTTGTCGAGGTTTGTTCCATCAAAGAGTACTTCAAAACCTTCTTTTTTCTCTTGATCGTTCAACTTAAAGATTTGTTTTCTCGGGAATTCCTTGATAAAGAGATCTCTGTAATAGACGACCGAACCATGCGCTTGTAATTCAATTTGTTCAGTGGGGAAGATTGATTGGTTTCTATCCCAGTAGTTTTCGAGAGGGACATTATCGGTTACCAACTGCCCGTTTAACCAAACTGTGACTTTATCGTCCACCATCTTGATTTTAAATGTATTCCATTGGCCAGTAGCATTATCGGCAACTTTCAGGGGTTTGCTTTCATTTTTCTGGTTGTTATATAATCCGCCAGATCCCACTTGGGCGCCTACTCTTGTATTGGCGATATCCCAAATTTGTACTTGCGGCGTGCCTCTCAGGTAAATGCCAGCATCACCCTCTATTCCCCCATAGTTCTCCAATTTCCAGTCTACCAGCATTTCGAAGTCACCATATTGTTTTACGGTTGCGAGATTGTCACCTTTTCCGCTGAATACAATTTGACCATTGGCTACTGTCCAGCCTTTGCGCATGATATCGTCCGCTTTAGCTTGCGCTGTCGCTAAAGTTTTTTCGTTCATCTTACTGCGTTTGATCGGGTCGGCGACCAATCCTTTCCAGCCAGTGAGATCCTTTCCGTTGAAAAGTGCGACATAGCCTTCTTTGATGGGCATTTCAGCAAGATAACGAACAACAGCTTCTTTGAGATATCCACTTTCGCTACCGGACAATTTACCGATTACCTGTTCCAAAACTTCTCTGACCTTCTTACCGTAGAATTTATTGTCCATTGCAATGTTCATCGCCACATTAGTTGCTGTTCCGGCAAGTTGAGCATCGTTCATCAAGTCAGCTGCGAAAACGAAAGACTGATATGTTCCTGTTGGTTGCAATGCCGATAGCGCAGCTCTTTTCTGTTCTGTTGTTTTGGCGACACTGAATGCATCTCGCAACAATAAAGTTTTCTGTTCAGGTGTATTTGAAGAAGAAGAGATTGATTTGATCAATCCTCTGTATACTGTATTGAAAAGATTATCGTCTTTTTCTGTTCTGGATAGTGTTATTAATTCTGGTAAAGCGTTTGCGGAAGACCAGGTCGCCAACGACTCGATTGCTGCTGATCGTAGACTTGTGTTAGTGTTGTTAAGATATGCAGTTACAGCTTTCAATGACTGTGCGTCGCCCAGTCCAGCAAAAATAGGGAAATATTTGGTGGTATTTGTCGTTGCTGAGTTCGATAGGCGAGCGGCGATTTTTTCAGTTAATCCTTTTGAATCTGCGCTCGACCGAATCACGTTAACTAGGGCACGTTGCAATAGCGCAGCAGATTTACTGTCTGTCGTATTGTTTAATCTATTGAAGAGTTCTTCTAAATCTGCTTCCTGCGCTACATTGGGGAGAGCTTTATTGATCGCTTCCTCTACAGCAGGATTTGTAATTTTTATTGCCAATACAGCTTTGGATGACGCATTATTGGAACGTTTACTCAGAATGTCCAGCAATTGAATCTTCTTGTCGTCGTCTACATTTGCAAGGGCATTGTTGACATCGGTAACGACATTTGCATCTTTAGATGAGAGGATCAATGCCTTTACCGAATTGTTGAATTGTTGGTCGGTATTAAGAGCTTGGATTAAAGTATTGGTTTCTTTTCCCTGTGAAAGCGTATTTAATGCACTCAATCCAGCCAATTTAGTTGCCGGAGACTCAGTCTTATTGACTAACCCATGGATTAGCTTTAAGCTGCTTGCAGAACCATTGTGCGCTAAATAGTTCAATACACTTTCTTGAACTTCTGGTGTACTTTTGCTCGCTAAAGCAAGCAAGCTTTTTGCGTCACTGCCTTTGCCATATTTTCCGAGTAATTGCAATGCGATATTCCGGTAGGCACCATTATCGCTCTTTACTGCAGCCAATAAGTTCTTTCGCTGTTTCGCGGGGTCAATTGTTGTCAATAATTTGAGCGATGCAATCTGACCGTTGATCGATTTTGCTTTTTGGGATTCCTGGAAAAATTTGTTCAGAAACTTGATCGCATCTTGGTCGTGCTTGTTATCGATCAGTGCTTGGGCATAGTCAATGCCAAGTCCAACCGCATCCAATTTATCATAGCTGTATCCCGCTGCATTCAATTTTTCGTCGAATAGCGATTGAGAAGCTGTGCCACCGATTTTGCTTAATGCAATTAATGTAGTCCGTTGGAAACCCTCCGATGGATATTTTTGTATTAGTCCTAAAATGGCATTTTCGGCATTTTTATCCTTTAGATCGCCGAGAGCTGTAACAATGGCGGTGGCAGTTTTCTCTGTCGTTGACGAAGTCAAAGCCTTTTCTAATGCTGCTGTCGACTCAGGGGTACGGATAGATACCAGCGTTCTTGCTGCCGCGTCGGCCAGATAATCATTTGTTAAACACTTTGCGACAGCAGGTATAGCTGCATTATCGGCACATTGACGCAACAGGCGTAACGCAAAAACTTGATTTGTCGGTTCGTCCAATTGTGATATGGCCTTCGCCAATCCTTCAACAAAAACTCTTTTTTGTTGTTCTTTGCCGGGCTGATTTACATAGAACGAATAGCTGTTTGCCGCAAATTCTATCGGAGCATTATTGCTACCTGGTGCTTTAAGTCTCTTAAGGAAAGTGACAACATCGTCAGCAGAGAAGCCTTCTAGCTCATGCATTGCAAGCAAAAACTTTTCTTTTTCTTCGGCAGGCTGCTGTGCCAATACGTCTGCTATTTTGGTTGCAGTCGTTCTATTTTGTGGTTGCTGAGCGTAGGTTGCACCAGATATAAGAAGCAATACAGTCAGCGAATTGAATATTCTTTTCATTAGGATATCTTTTTAAATAGACCAAGGGCCTCTCATTGGTTGGTGAATTAATCTATTTGCGGCATCGTCGTTAATAAATAGCTCATTTTGGGAGTCGTATTTTAGTGATCGGTTTAGTCGCAATGCTGCTAATCCCATGTTGACCAAAGTACAAGAACGATGTCCATTGATTTCATTCAGTGCAAACTTTTCTCTTGTGCGTACAGATTCCAGGAAGTCGACAATCTGTGGTGCAGGTTCAGGGTATTGTGCAAGCTTTCTTTCCAAATCGGGTATATCAGATTGAAATCCTTTATATAATTTACCTTTTGGTCCTTCGATATAGGCTGCCTTTTCATCCTTTGCATCGCCGTCTAGAATAATCTGGCAACCATCTGCATAAGTAAATGTAATGCGTCGCCATGTACCCACAGCATCCGGATGTTGTTGCGGAGCATCAACATCGACAGTAATGGGACTTTCATTGTCTTTACCTAAAAAGTATTGAACAGGATCCATATAATGTTGTCCCATATCTCCAAGGCCACCGCCATCATAATCCCAATAGCCTCTAAAAGTGGTGTGTACACGGTGCTTGTTGTACGGTTTGTATGGCGCTGGACCTAACCAAAAATCGTAGTCAAGTTCCGCCGGTACATTCTCCTCAGGTAAATTTTCCTTTCCTACCCAATAGAATTTCCAGTCAAAGCCTGTATGTTTGCTTATCGTAACTTTCAATGGCCAGCCCAACATGCCTGTATCAACTAATTTTTTGATTTTGCTTACGGGAACATTCATGCCATAAAAGTCGTCCTTGAAACGAAACCAGGTATTTAGACGAAAGATATTGCCGTGCTGAGCGATGGCTTCTTTCACTTTTTTACCCTCACCAATAGTTCGCGTCATGGGTTTTTCACACCAGATATCCTTTCCTGCTTTTGCTGCTTCAATAGACATCAATCCGTGCCAATGTGGGGGAGTAGCGATATGCACAATATCTACTTCCGGAGATTTAATCAACTCCCTAAAGTCATGGTATTCCTTCACGCCACCGCCTAAGTCTGCTTGTGCTGCCGCCAGATGAGTTTTGTCCACATCACAAATGGCTACTGTTTTAGTTCCGGCGTAGCCAAAGTGTCCACGGCCCATATTGCCGACACCAATGACACCTTTGGTTAGATGGTCGCTCGGAGCAAGATAGCCCTGTCCTCCGAGTACAAAGCGTGGTACGATAGAAAATGCCGCAGCACCGACCACGGATTTTTTTATGAAATCACGCCTTGATGAATTCTGTTCTTTCATTTTGGTTGGATTAGTTGTTTTATAATTGATCCTTTATTAGGCTGTTAAAATTAACGGCATTGGATATTTAGTCTTAAAAATAGATAAAAAACTGGTGAATGTAAACTGATAACTAAAATTTTACGTATTGTTTATTTAGGTTTTATTAAAAAATGGCAAAAGAGTAGCTGTAAATCCATTTCTTTCCAATATAGTAGGCGATTTTTTACCTATGATGTCATTTTTGTCTGAGAATTGTTACATTTCAGTACAGTGGCAAGCCGCCGCGACAATGTGTTAGTCCAGTAAGTTTCAATTATACTTAATCGTTTTCGTAAAAGGAGCTTGATTCCGGTAAAATATTGCAGCATCTTTATTGTCGCTCTAATAGCAAATCCTAAAAAATGAATTCAAGAATACCAATTTTTTGGATTGTAGAATAGGTTGTAAAATCATCTGGATGCAGCTAGAAACTGCACTTCCATGATTTGTTAATCAATTCAATTTGTGTTAGGGAGAAAGGGAATTATGTCCGATCGAATTGATTCGCGGGCATCGACTGACTAAAAATCTAATAGATAATGAAACTAAATCAATCTTTTGTGTTAGTATTAGCCGCGTTGGGCATATGCCCGATTGTTCAGGCGCAAACAGTAAAACCGAATTTGTCCAAAGCCTTTATTCAGGAACAGCTGGACGCTGCTGCGAATCAGATAAAGGTTCTTGCGGCAGAAACTCCTGCAGAAAAATTTCCGAAAACTTTTGAGCAGGGTGAACACGTATTTTCTTCTTCGAGCTGGTGGTGCTCGGGTTTCTATCCAGGGACGTTATTATATCTATATGAAGGCACCAAAGAAAAAGCATTATTGGAGAAAGCAACAGAAAAATTGACGTATCTGGAGAAAGAAAAGAACAACAAAGGCACACATGATTTGGGTTTTATGCTTTTCTGTAGTTTTGGTAATGCGCTTCGTCTTACCGGTGATACGCTAAAGTATATACCCATATTGAGCACTGGTGCGAATTCTTTGGCATCTCGCTATAGTCCTATTACCAAAGCGATCCGTTCCTGGGATCATGGATCATGGCAATATCCGGTAATCATTGATAATATGATGAATTTGGAGTTTTTGACACAGGTATCTAAGGTGACTGGAGATAAAAAATGCTATGATATTGCGGTATCTCATGCTGAAACAACCTTGAAAAACCACTTCAGAAAAGATTATAGTTCCTACCATGTGATCGATTATGATAAGAAGACCGGTAAGGCCATCGGAAAAAAGACACATCAAGGAGCATTTGATGAGTCGGCCTGGGCAAGAGGACAGGGATGGGCACTATACGGTTATACCATGATGTATCGTGAAACAAAAAAGAAAGAATTCTTGAAGCAGGCACAGCAAATCGCAAAATACATACTAAGCAACCCAAATCTGCCTGCTGATTTGGTTCCATATTGGGATTTTGATAAAGATAAAATTGCGAAGTCGGATAAAATGTATCCGAACAGAGATCTAAGGGATGTATCTGCGGCAGCATTATATGCTTCAGCATTATTGGAGCTCTCACAATATACAAAGGGAACTGAAGCGTTGGATTATTTTAATAAGGCGGAAACGATTCTTAGAAGCCTTTCGAAGGCACCCTATCTCGCTCCTTATGGTCAAAACGGGGGGTACATCTTGCAACATAGTGTTGGAGCACTACCTTTGAATTCGGAAATCGATGTCCCATTGACCTATGCAGATTATTATTATGTGGAGGCTTTGGTGCGGTATCAACGTTTATTGGATGGTGAACCAATGATTAAAGCGATTGCTAAATAAAGCGATCAAAAAATAAGGCAAATTCTTGGGAGATGAACTCGTTTTAATGACTCCGGAATAGATCAAAAAGAGATGCTCTGAGCATCTCTTTTTTGTGGAACAGGATGGCGAGTTCATTGAAAATATACCTAAGATTTAGTCGTCTGGCTCGAATTTGCTGTTTGTTCTGATGGATTATGTCCAAACTGTTTTTTAAATTCCTTACTGAAGTATTTTCTATCCGAAAATCCTACAGCGTAGGCAACCTCACTGATGTTCATGGCCGAATTCAGTAATTCTTTCGCTTTGTTTAGCCTATACATTTTCACATAGTTATTGAGCGATAAATTGGATATCGCTTTCAACTTACGATAGAGGATTGGCGCACTCATCCCCATTGTTCGAGAAATAAAATTGACATCAAAACCGTCCGATTGAAGATTTTTTTCGATCAATTGATTTAAGGAGGAAATGAATTGTGCATCAAGTTCATTGTCGAAAGTAGTGGTCTTGACCTGAAACGCCTTACTTTTCGCCTGACTGATAGCGAGGAGATTTTGCGCAGAAAGAAAGAGTTGTTTATTATCAAAAGGCTTTGTCAAATAGATATTTGCGCCGTTTTCCAACGCTAAAGTCTGCGTGTTGCTATCAGTAACTGCGGTCAGCAAGATGAATGGGATATGGCTAGTGATTATATTTTTTTTAATGGCTTCGCACAGTTGAGCACCATCCATATAAGGCATCATCAGATCCGAAATAATTAGATCGGGGACATATTCCAATGCCCTCGAAAGAGCCTCTTCACCATTGTGAGCTGTAATGATCGTGTAGGCATCTTGAAACAGACCCACCACTGTTGCTATTAATTCTTTATTGTCTTCAACAATTAAAATAGTTTTTTGAACGGAGGTATCAAGGATGCTTGGGGCTGGTACTCTAACGTCTTCTATTTCCTTTGCAGGAGTCTCTATGAGCTGAGTATCTGGCTGATTATCTGCTTTGTGTCCAAGATCTTTCGGTAGATTTATGGTAAACACAGTCCATTTTCCTTTTTCATCGTCCTGTGTAAGGCAACAGATATCCCCCTTGTGCTGTTGTACAATATGTTTGGTTAACGCAAGTCCGATTCCAGTGCCTATTGCATCTTGAGCTTGTTCTTCGCGATAGTACTCTTCAAATATTTTGAATTGGTTATCGCTTGCGATCCCAATTCCATTATCGACGATGTTAATAGTTATTGTATGGTTGTTATCGACCAAATCCAGATAAACAGTGCCTTGTTCAGGTGTGTACTTGATCGCATTTGACAGCAGGTTGAACATGACTTTATCAAATTGTATTGTATCTATGGATTGTAAGCCTACGGAATCCAACTGCCTGATGTAATAGTTGAGATGCTTTGCTTTGGCAAGATCATTTAATAGGTAGAAGGTGTCTTCTATGTATTCCCTAAAAGAGATGTCCGTTTTTTTCAGGACAAAGTGCTTGTCGTCGAACTTTTTAAAGTCGAGTAATTCGTTGATGACTCCTAGGAGTTTGTTGGCATTCTTTTTTATTCGTTTTACTTTATTTTGGGTAGCGGTAAGATGAGCTGTTTCTGATATAATTTCATCTAACGGAGCAGTAATCAAAGTCAACGGAGTACGAATTTCGTGAGATATCTGCGTGAAGAATTTTATTTTCTTTTCCTGCTCCCGTTCCGAATTGATTAACATCTTCCTTTCGACAACAAACTTAATAACCAGATGTACGCCCAGAGAAAATAATCCTGCATATATTAGATAGGCCCACCACGTTCTCCAAAATGGAGGTTGAATGTCGATATTAATCCGTAGCGGTGTACTGCTCCAAATGCCATCATTGTTACTCGCGAATATGGTCAGTCTATGTGTACCTACTGGAACATTCGTATATCGTATTGAAGGATTACTTGTTTCGATCCAATCCTTGTCAAAACCGTCGAGTTTGTATCGATACCTATTCTTTTGCGGTTTGATGAAATTAGAACCTGAGAAATTAATCGTAAGAAAGTTTTCATCGTGTCGGAGGCTGAGCTGATAGCTGTTTGCATCTTCCATTTTCTGAATCCTTCCGTAGTTTAGTGGAGTCTCTTCGAGGAAGATATTTCGGAGGAGGACATTGGGGATGTTTTGATTGAAGGTTATTTTTCGAGTATCTAGGGAAATTACACCGTTGAGTGTGGTGACAAATAATGTTCCTGTTTTGCTGGCGAAGACCTTAGCTCCAAGAAGATTTTTAACCGGTAAACCATCATATTGATTGAGCAGATAGCTATGTTTTGTCTCGGGATCAAAGCAAATGAGACCATCTTTACTGGTAAGCCATACCTTATTGTTCACATAGATGGGCCAACCTAGTGCGTTGCTTGGAAAGTAAGATACCTTGGTTAAGTGACTATGCTGATCAAAATGATATAAATATTGGTTGGATGTTAACCAGATATCCCCATTCGGATGAACATAAAATCCTCCTACCGTCAATGTATCCAATTGTTGTATCGCTTTTATGTTTGAGTCATTAGGTTTTCTTCGAAAAAGCGAACCCCCGCTCAGAAAGTAAATGTACTGTTTAGCATCAGCTTGTATATCATCGATTGTAGCTGTCTTTAAAACGGGATTATATTGCGGCTGTTTCCCTGGGTCCACGGTGTAGAGTCCTTTATTGGTTCCGAGGTAAATACGATGCGCAGGATCGACGTAAATACTGTAGATGTTATTTTTGAGATTTAGGCGATCTTTTTCCAGATAAAAGTGTTGCGCATTTCCAGATTGGGCATCGATAATGGAATAACCGCCACCATATTGTGCGGCGTAGATTTTGTTATCTTTTGTGTATAAGTCCTTAATCAGATTCGACTGGGTCAATTGTGATAATGGAGAGGTGGCTTCTGTTCGCTTGTCAATTTTATTGATTCCTTCTTCCTCCGTTCCGATCCAATAGGCGTTTTCTGATTCTGCGAAACTACTGGCAATATCGCTATTGAGTCGAAGACCAAAAAGCGAACGGGTTGAATAATGCTGTATGGGGATAAGATTGGGGTAAATAGCATTTATTCCACCAAAATAGGTTCCTATCCAAGTGATTTGTTGCCGATCGATAAAAATATCGTAGATCGAATTTTGGCTCAATGAGTTTTTGACGGAAGTATTATGTTTATAGTTTACGAACTGTGCCGATCCGTTAAAGATTGAGAGTCCTTTTAAGGTACCAATCAGTAGTTCACCATTTTTTGTCGGCACAATTTTCCGGACGTTATTGCTCAATAGATTACTATTGGTTTCATTCAAATTATTCCAGGTGTTATCCGTGAAGTTAAATTGGAATATTCCATGCAATTTTGTCCCAAGCCAAAGCACATTTTGATGAAGATATAGGGTACTGAAAATACGTTCTCTTAAGGGGAGCGGGGGCAGCATTAGATTCCGGATATGGGAGATCTGATCATTTTGCAGAGAAAAAGACTCAATGCCTTTGTAACTTGCTATTATATAAGTAGTGGGGCTGGTTTGAATAATGGATTGTACATAGGGACGGTCCAGAATTTTTTGGAGATTGTAGGTCCCGGCGGTCGGTATTGCCAGAAAGAGTCCCTTGTCCGTGCATAGAAATATTTGGTCTGATAAAAATTGGATGTCGGTGACGACGATTTTTTCCTGAAAAGGTTTTCCCTGTTTCAATACAGCTTTGCGTTTGTCGATGTCAAAAATAAATAATTGAGTTGCCGTAGCGATAAACAGGTGATTCTTTGCATTGATACCAATCTTATTAATATAATCTACTTTTTTAAAAGCAGTATCCTGCACTAAAATATTAGTGATATTCTGGGAGTCGTATACAAAAAGGTTGGCTCCGCCGCCAAACCAAAGTTTACCCTGTCTATCTTGAGCAATTGTCAATATCGCTTGTTTATCCAATACATTATCCTGGCTTAGTGTCTCAAATTTAAGATCTTGGGCATAACAAAAGGAAATGATGGATATCAACAGCAGAAATTGTCGGCACAAGATAGGTAGTATGCTCATGGTTATGGGGTCTTTGTGTCAAATTTAAGATTTTACCCCCAAATATTTAAGATTTTTACCCCCCATAATTTGCTCATAGACTCATCTTTGGCTTATTAAACAACCAATTTTTATTATAAAACTAATTTCCTAAAGTATGGCAAAGTTTTACAAAGTTGGACTGTCTGCTATGATGATGTTTACTGTGGGTGCGAGTATGGCACAGCAGAAAATTTCAATTACGGGGCGGATTACAGACAGTCAAGGAGCACCTTTATCTGGTGTAACGATTCGAGAAAAGGGTGGAAGTGCTTCTACTTCTACAAATGAGGTGGGTCAGTATACCCTCTCTGTTTCAGAAAATGGTACAATCTTGATCTCATACATAGGATATCAGGATCAAGAAATCAATCCTAAAGGACGTTCGGTCATTAATGTTACGCTAGAAAGAAATACTTCGGCGCTTGATGAAGTTGTCGTTGTAGGTTATGGTACACAGAAAAAAGTCAATTTGACAGGATCTGTCGCTACTGTTGGTGCAGATAAGCTCACCAATAGGCCAATTATGAACCTTGCGGCGGCCTTAGGTGGAACGGCGCCGGGTATACGTGTTACGCAGGGGAATGGTAATCCTGGAAGTGAGTCTGTTTCTATTCGTGTTCGTGGTACTGGGTCATTTAATAATAATGATCCGCTGATTCTTGTTGACGGTGCAGTGGCCGATATGGTTCCATTAAATACAGATGATATCGAAAATATTTCCATTTTGAAAGATGCGGCTTCGGCAGCGATTTATGGATCTCGTGCTGCAAATGGTGTAATTCTCGTGACCACCAAAAAAGGAAAGAAAGGTGAAGCGCCTAAAATAACATTCAACGCTTTATATGCACGTGAACAAGCACAAACTGATTTAAAGTTTATGTCGAGTACAGCGGATTGGATGGAACTACACAATATCGCTAAAGTGAATGCAAACCCAACTTCAACATCTCCAGACTATACACTTTCAACTATTGAAGATTGGCGTAAAGCAAATGCCGATCCTAACGGGACTTATACAAATCCAATCACTGGGAATAGTATTCCAAATTGGTTAGCTTATCCAAATACAGATTGGGCACAGGTTCTCTTTCAACCACAATATTATCAACGATATGGTGTTTCGGTAACTGGAGGGAGTGATAAATCTTCTTATCTCATGTCCGCCGGATACCAAAATAATCCTGGAACGTTGGCAAATACGGGAATGAAAAGATTCAACATTCGGACCAATTTGGAAACAAAAATTGCGGATAGAATTACTTTTGGAACACAAACCTATGCTACAAAGGAGTATAAGCAGCCAGGTAGCACCTCAATGACCTATTTGCTGCAAGCTTTTCCTGGAATGACACCAATTTATGAGGGAAAATATGGCTCAAGTGAAGATCCCAACACAACAAATAAGGATAATATTCTACAACAGGTAGCGTCAAATGGAGGTGAAAACAATTACACACGTATCAATAGTACATGGTATGCCAATGCTGATCTATGGAAAGGGATTGTCGCGGAAGCACGGTTTAACTACAGTGAGTATATGCGTGAGGATGAAAATTATTCCCAAAATTTGCCGAGGTATAGTTTTAGAGAAAGCTTTGAGAAGCCTAAAGAGGGGATAGGAAATTTGGATCAGGCAACAACTTACCGTTTTTCTTATAAATCATCCAGTTATACAGCGAATGCATTGTTGCGTTATGCGCATACTTTTGGAAAACACGATGTTGGTGGATTAGCAGGTTATGAACAATATTACTCGAAGACAAGTGGTTTTAATGCTACTCAACGTGGATTACTTGATTGGAGTGTAACAGATATAAATTCGGGGGGAGCGATGGAATCCATTGGTGGATCTGATGACAATAAAAGAGATAATGCAAGGGCGGAAAATGCCATGGTTTCTTATTTCGGTCGGGTAAACTATGCCTATGATGGTAAATATTTGTTCGAAGGAAACTTTCGTTCGGATGCGTCATCTAAGTTTGCTCCAGGACATCGCACCGGATTTTTTCCTTCTTTCTCGGCGGGTTGGGTTATCAGTAACGAACGTTTTTTTGATCCAGCCAAAACAACGGTTAACTACTTAAAGCTTAGAGGGTCCTATGGAACTTTAGGAAACACGATAAGTGGAAATTACGATTGGCAGACTCTTTATCAGAAAGTGAATAATGTATTTAACGAGTCGGTTGCGAATGGGGTTATTCAGCAAACTATCCAAAATCTAAGTTTATCATGGGAGAAGCTAACGACATACAATGTTGGGTTAGAAGCCAGTTTCTTAAATCGTCGTTTGAGTGTCGAGGCCGATATGTATTCCCGAAAAACTTCTGATATCTTAACTGCAGCTATTATTTATTTGACAATGGGTAATATCAAAGCACCGATGTCCAATACTGCTTCAATGAATAATAAAGGGATAGAGCTTAATCTGGGTTGGAACGATAAAATTGGAGAGTTTAGGTATGGCGTAAATGGTAATATTTCCTATAACATGAACAGAGTTTCGGGTTTTAAAGGCACATTAAAGTATGAGCAAGATCCATCGACCCTCGATATTTGGGGTAATCCAACTTGGCGCTATACGAATTTAGCCGATGTATCTACGGGAGGAAACGAACGTCGTGTAGAACAGCATATGCTTGATGAATGGTTTTTGAGGAGGCCTTACGCCGGTACTGGAACTTATATGAAATCTGATGGAAGTGTAGATCCCAATGGAGGACCTACAGATGGAATGATTCGTACTAAAGCCGACCTGGAATGGGTAAAATCCATGATTGCCGCAAACTATTCTTTCAATAACAATTCAGTGGGGCCTGGGGCAGCAAATATTTGGTATGGACAAATGCTTATGGCAGATGCGAATGGTGATGGTAAGTACGGTAATGATGATGACCGTGAATTCACCGGGAAGTCTTCTGTTGCCAAATTTGTGTTTGGCCTAAATCTGACAGCCGCATACAAAGGATTTGATCTAAATATGTTGTTGGCTGGTCGCGTTGGCTCTTACCATTATATTAATGAGCGTGGATCAAACGGATCAATATTAGCGAATACAGGTGACCAATTGCCAGCAGACGCTTGGACAAAATACTATTCCTATGATGCCGTAAGAGCAAATAGCGATTATGATAATTATGATCCTGCTACAGATCCAAATGCAAATATCAATGGTAAATATCCACGTTTGCTTTCCTCAAGTTCAATCATGCAGGCTAATACATTCTATTTGTACAATACCTCGTATTTAAAGTTAAAGTCTTTGCAATTAGGCTATACATTTCCTAAGAAATGGATAAATCAAGCTAAAATTAAGGACTTAAGGGTATTTGTAACAGGAGAAAACCTGTTGACTTTTAAACATAAAGATTTTCCGGGAGTGGATCCGGAACTAGGCGGTTCACTGATCGTTTATCCGATTGCGAAGCTATATTCCGCTGGGGTATCGGTAACTTTTTAACTTAATCTCCGAACAGAAGGATGAGTTAATTTGAGTTTTCAATAGCGTAAGACTAGACTAACGTCTTCGTCTTAAACGCTGTTTAGTCAAATAAAATAAAAATAGAGATGAAAAAAATATTAAAATCTGTCATAGCAATTGGTATAGCAAGTTCTTTATCGTCTTGTACAAAAATATTGGACCTTACACCTAATGACAAAATATCGTCGGGAACAATGTGGTCATCTGAAACGTTGGTTGATCAGGGGGTAATAGGCGTTTATTATTCGTTACAACGTCCGGTAAGAAGTGATGGAATTGTAGGGACCTCTGCCAATATTGGGTATTATGCTTATGAGGCCTTTGGTATGACTGGACAGGGGGAATATAATTTAAACAACCTTTTTTCCAGTGCCGTTAATCCAAGTAATTCCTATTTTTCATTCCAATGGAAATGGTTGTATGATGGGGTACATCGTGCTAATGATGCTATAGTTCACATACCAGATGCAGCGATGGATCAGCAAAAAAAGAATAAGCTGGTCGCTGAATGCAAAGTCTTGCGGGCATTCTTTTACATGCGGCTTAATGAACTGTATGGCCGGAATGGTTTGGGTGTTCCTATTTACACCGAGCCTATTAGTCCAGCAGAAGGTAATAAAGGCCAAAGTTCAGAAGAAGAGGTTTGGGCGCTTATTATTAAGGATTTGACTGATGCAATCAATGAAAGCGCTTTGCCAAACAATCAAATTCAAGGGGAGGGGAGAGTAAGTAAAGGTGCGGCCTATGCATTACGTGGACGTGCTTATCTTATGACAAAAAAATATGATTTGGCTGTCGCTGACTTTGCAAAGGTTGGTGAGAGTGGTTATAAACTTTTCGCCAATTATAAGCAATTGTTCAAAGTAGCAAATGAACGTTGTGAAGAGATGATTTTGAGCGTTCAGTATATTGAGGAACCATCGGGATATGGTTCAGCTGTGCAGAAATACACAGCGGCGTTTCAACAGGGAGCAAAAGATAGTCGAGGATGTTGGACAGATTTACAAGTAACTCCAGCTTTGGTCAATTTATATGAGGAAATTATTGACGGAACTACTGTCCGTCCGTTTAGTTGGTCGGATTACATTCCTGAATGGAATACAGTAAATGCTTTAGGCGCTCCCAATAGAAAAGTCTTTTTTATACGAGATCAAAAAGTTAATGGAAATGATGTTCACCCAACAGTGACCACAGTAATCAATACGGAATTAAATAAATTGAATAGTACTGCGCGGGCATTTTATCTGCCAGAAGGTAATGAGGCGCGACTGAAAGCAGCCTACGCAAATAGAGATCCAAGGTTAGCTTATAATGTCTTGACACCTTATGCATCTTTTCAAGGCGTAAATAGCAATTCTACTGCTGCAGGTGTGTATACCTATAGATTCCCCGTCACTGGTAAGTATTATGTAGACCAATCTGGAGCTGAACCCAATTTGAATACTAGTTTGCCCAGCACTTATTATACTTCGGGAAGTGCAAATGCACAGGCCGAGTTTAAGTATATCCATCGTAAGTTTGTGGGCGAAGGATTAGAATATGCCCGTCGTGAGCAAAATCCGGTAGACGAGCCTATTATTCGTTATGCCGATGTTTTGTTGATGTGGGCAGAAGCATTAGTAGAGATGAATGACCTATCCGGTGCTATGGCAAAAGTAAAACAAGTCAGGGATCGAGTTGGAATTCCAACAATGGCTTCTTCTTTTTCAAATCAAACTAATGCACGTAATTATGTACGAGATGAACGACGTCGTGAATTAATTGGGGAGGGCGTTAACTTTTTTGATGAAATGCGTTGGAAGACGCTGAAAGAGACAAAGTTTGATCAGAAATTTTCGCAACATGCGTGGGGAGGTAGTGAGAACACTGGAGGTACTACTTATGAATGGATAGGTGATCAATGGTACACTTGGCCAGTTCCAAAGGCTGAAATAGAATTAAATAGAAATCTGAAACCGACACCAGGATGGATTTATTAAGGTGGAAGTTTGTTATCAATCGCTCATGCAGCCGTTTGCTGGGGCGATTGGTTTACTTCGGCTAGTATTTTTATGTACAATAGATATTTTTAATTTATAAACCCTTATCAATGAAGAGAAGATCCTTATTAAAATTGTTAGGCGGAGCTGGAGTAGGCGTATTAACGGCGTCTTTACCAATCGAAGCAAAAGCAGACAATTTAGACGATAAAAGAAATTTGACCGAAAATGACCGGGCTTATTGGGTATCTATCTTACATAAGATGGCAGCCCCCATATTGAGCAATATTAGTAAACAACAGTGGCGTAAAAATATGCCGATGGAGGTAAGTCCAACTTTTGATAGCAGGGATCCCGGAGTGGGATATCTGGAAGCCTTCGGGCGCTTGTTGGCCGGAATGGCACCTTGGTTGGCCCTACCGGATGACCTAACTGAGGAAGGGAAACTGCGAAAAAAATTGAGAGAACAGACGCTGCTCGGTATACAATATGGGGTAGACCCCGAATCTCCGGATTATTTTACTTGGCGAGGACCTTCATCACAGACTCTTGTGGATGCAGCGCATCTTGCACTGGCTTTTCTGAGAGCCCCAAAAGCTTTATGGGAACCTTTAAACCAAGTGACTAAAAAAAAAGTCGTTGAAGAGTTCAAACTATTGCGCAAGATTAAGCCGAATGAGAGCAATTGGCTGCTGTTTGCCGCAATGACAGAAACGTTTCTTTACAGCATAGGAGAGGAATGTGTACGGGAAAAGATCGATTATGCGGTCAATAAATTTGATCAGGAATGGTATGTGGGAGATGGCTGGTATAGTGATGGTGCCCATTTTAGTTTTGACTACTACAATGGTTATGTGATCCATTGTATGCAGGTGGAGTCGCTGCGTCATAATATCCCAGCAGGTGGAAAATACAAGGAGATGTATGAGCGGGCCTATAAACGCATGCAGCGCTATGCGCATCATCTGGAACGCATGATCTCTCCGGAAGGCCATTATGTCGTTGTTGGGCGTTCCTCAACGTATAAGAATGCCGCATTCCAGCCGCTGGCAACAGTTGCTTTGGAAAATAAGTTGCCCGAAGACATTTCGAAAGGACAGGTCAGGGCTGCATTAACCACGATACTCCGTCATATTTATATTGACAAAACCTTTGCGCCCTCGGGATGGCTGCGTATGGGCGTGGTAGGTGATAAACAATCCAATCTCGCAGATTACTATACAAATGCAGGTTCAATGTATGTGGCCTCCCTTTCTTTCCTGCCCTTGGGGTTACCGGCAGAGGATGAGTTCTGGACCTGTGCTCCACAACCATGGACTTCCCAAAAATGCTGGAAGGCAGAGCAATTTCCCAAAGACTATTATGTAAGTTATTAAAACGAAAAAAGAATAAAAAGCAAAAGATTAAGGACTGGATAAAATGAAGATACAACACTATATTACGGGGGCTTTGATAATTGGGCTAGGAATGCAGGGAATTTCCTGTTCCAGTCAGCGGAACTTGACGCCGATGAAATTGGGACTCGACAAAGAATTTGTCCGCTTCAATTTAGAAGATGCACACAAACAAATCGCCTACCTCGCAGCATCGATCGGTGAATCGGATATGCCTACAACCTATAAAGATGGCAAATATGTAAATTGGGGTTCGAGCTGGTGGTGTTCTGGCTTTTATCCCGGTACAGTGTTATACTTATACGAGTATACCAAGGATGAAAAGTTTTTGACGGAAGCCAAAAGTAAACTGAGGCAACTGGAGAAAGAAAAATATAACAAAGGAACACATGATTTGGGCTTCATGTTGTATTGTAGCTTTGGGAATGCATTGCGCTTGACGGGTGATTCGGCGTCCTATAAAGAAATTTTAAGTACTGGAGCATCGTCGTTGGCAACACGTTTCCATGAAACAACGAAAACGATTCGTTCATGGGACGGTGGAAAAAACTGGGATGGCCAGCCTTGGACCTATCCGGTGATCATCGACAATATGATGAATCTGGAATTTCTGACGGAAGTTTCCAAGATGACAGGTGATCAGCGTTATCGTGATATTGCAGTGCAGCATGCCAATACAACGATGGTCAGCCATTACCGAAAAGATTATAGTTCCTACCATGTCGTGGATTACAATCCGCAAGATGGAAGTATTATTTCGAGAAAGACTGCGCAAGGAGCTTTTGATGAGTCTGCATGGGCCAGAGGGCAATCCTGGGGGCTTTATGGTTATACGATGATGTACCGCGAGACGGGCGACAGGAGGTATTTGGAGCACGCGCGGCATATTGCACAGTTTTACCTGAATCATCCCAATCTTCCAAAAGATCTCATACCTTATTGGGATATGGACCAGAACAAGCTTACTCCGGATAGTAAATATTATAGCCAGAAAGACCTTCGTGATGTATCGACCGCTTCGGTGACCGCTTCGGCTTTGCTGGAACTGGCACAATACACAACAGGTAGTGAAAGCCAGCTCTATATCTCAAAGGCTGAACAAATGCTGCGGTCGCTTTCTGCTAAACCTTATAAAGCAGATTTCAAAGAAGCCGGAGGGTATATTTTAAAACATAGTGTCGGTTCTATCCCACATAAAACAGAAGTTGATGTGCCCTTGACCTATGCCGATTACTACTATGTGGAGGCATTGGTGCGGTACGACCGGTTGCTCCGTGGAGAGAAGGTTATCAAACCCTGACGAGAGGATTCTTGAGTTTTCAACAAAGTTGTTAACATCCTGTGGAAAGTGAAGTACTTATCTCGTACATCCATCTCGTGCGCTCAAATAACTACCAATTTAACACCAATTCCTATATTGACAAGGGATTTATAGAGGGTTAACAGGGGGATAACAGGGGGTTAACAGGGGTATTACCTCTGTTAACCCCCTGTTAATACTTTGTAAAAGTAGTGTTACTCCTCTTTTAATGGGGAATTTGATGTTATATTAGTAATAAGTTATATACCATCAATTATAGACAAAAGGAGAAAAATTTTATGGCAATTTTACAAAATGGTCCGAACGGCGCTATTGTTGGGAAATTTGGTTCGGTGAGTGCTTATCTATTGAAAGGCCAAAATGTCGTACGTGGCGGCAAAAGAAAAAAACGAACGTCTCCGCCGACTGAGGCCGAACTTTTAAATAGAGAAAAACAAAAAGTTGCAGGTAAGTTTGCTGGCGCCAATAAAGTAATTCTAGAGTTTGGTTATCAATCACTCGCGACAAAAGGAAGTCGTGTAGGAGCTTTCCAATTGGCGCAGCGCCACATTTTTAAAGAAACTCTTGAATTAGGTGAAGATAATAAGCCTTTTGTGAATCCTGAAAAGCTCCTCCTGTTTTCAGGTTCGCTTAACCCATTAGCTAACTGTCAAGTAAGTTTGGATGGCGATCGGATTGATCTTAGCTGGACTGTAGATGATGAATATAGAAGTAGTATATATAAAATCAATGTGGGATTGATAGACATAGAGGGCGAGTCGCGGTTGAAAATATCTATTGCCAATGTAAATCAGGGTTCCTGCTCATTTGAAGTTGAGGGGATAAGCAAGAAAGCATTCGATTGCCATGTTTATGTCGGTGTATGGGATACACTCCAAGACGACTTTTCGAATTCCATTTATTGTGGGGTTATATAGTTGTTTTCGACGGAATCCATAAGCTGGATTAGAAAAGTGTTATGCTTAAAGATAAAGTGTTATGCTTAAAGATAAGTTTAATGGCAAGGCTTTATGATGTAAAGCTTTGCCATTTTTGAATTATTCAACGATAACGTTTATGCCAGCCATGCTGGCCTTGTATTTGATTATTTGATCAACCCGTAGTAGCTCCAATTGCGCAGCAGGAACTCATCCCCCTTAGCAATTTCTTCTTTATTGGATTGGTTAACTAAAAGTAGGGTGCCTGCTTCGGATTTAATACAGATGTCAATGAGACGGCGACTATATAGATGAAGGCCAGAGATATCGATTCCAAGGCTGGATTCGTTATTAATTCAAGGGAATTTGTGCGAGATTTGAGTGATGAATTGAAAAAGTATTCAGCGCTATACCTGTGAAAACATATCTTTATATTAGTTAAAGAAAATAGAATAACTCGTACCTTTATCCCAATGACGGATATCCAGAAAAGATTTGATCGTATACTCGCTATTTATATGCATCTACAGGCCAAACCTGTTGTGACAGCGGGGGCTTTGGCAGAACGCTTTGAAGTGAGCCAGCGTACGATTTACCGTGATATCCGCTCTTTGATGCAGGCTGGAGTTCCAATCTATGGCGAAGCCGGAAGCGGATACTCTTTAGTGGAGGGGTATAAAATGCCACCCTTGCAATTTACAAAAGAAGAAGCATTAAGTTTTGTCGCAGCGGAGAAACTGGTTGAAAAATATACGGATCGGAATCTTGCCAATCATTTTGCCACAGCATTGCTTAAAATGAAGGCGATACTGAGAGGTAACGAAAAAGAGCAAGTTGCCCTAGTCGGAGATAAATTTCTGGTTCGGGGTGGGCGACATCAGTTCAACGAAAAGCTAACGCATGGCACCAACATATTGATCGAAAGTATCGCTGCAAAAAAGTGCGTAGAAATTTATTATACCAAACCATCGGACAAAAATCCTGAGAAAAGGGAAATTGAAGCTGTTGGTATCTTTGTTGAAAGTAAATTCTGGTATATCCTTGCATTCTGTAAACTACGAAAGGATTATAGACAATTTCGGTTGGACCGTATAAATAATATCCGAATGCTTACAGATGATTTTGGGAAAGAACATCCTGAGCTATCTTTCTTTCTCAACAAACGACATGAAGATCCGACAACTAAAGTCGTGGTACGGGTGGATAAGGAAATGGCAAGGTATATGGAATGGGACCGTCATTATTTCGGCTTCCAGCAGGAAGTGATTGCTGACGATTATGTTGAAATGCATTTCGAATGTGTAAATATGGAAAGTGGGTTTGCGCGTTGGTATTTGATGTTTGCTGACAAAGGAAATATTATCGAGCCCGAGTCGTTGAAAGGCGTGGTAAAACGATTGCTGTCATCAGCATTAGAACAGCTTAATCATGACAAGGTGCAGGCAGGCTTCAGCTGTATTGAAGAGGGCAAGAATACTTGCTAGTTCTTTCTGTTGAGTCCACGCAAGTATTCTTGTCGGGTTTGCCCGAAATTATCCCCTTTCCCAAAAAAACGGTGGTTGAATGCCAAGCATGCGTAGGTAGACAAATCCCTGCCCGCGGTGATGGATTTCATTATCTATAAAATAAAGAATGCTGTGGACGACTGGCGATTTGTATTGTCCAAACAAGTTAAATTCTTCAGCAAAGCGTTCCTCCGGTATCTTGTTAAATAGATCGATGAGTATTGGAGTAGCCTCGTCCCAGGCTTGTAAAAGCTGCGCTTTGGTTGAATAGCTAAGATTTTCGTTTAGCTCACCACTTTTATTATCTACGATCTCCTGTAGGCCGGGGACGGCAAGTGCCAATAATTCTTTCAGCATATCCGCAAAAGTTCGCATGCCTTCTACTTTATAATGGAACAATTCTTCTTCGGGAAATTTTTCAATAGTTTGGCGGGTCAGTTTTCTATGGCCCAACCAGTGTTCAAGTAATTCTTGTTTCGAAATGATCGCTGTACTCATTTTTTCGTATTTAAAATTTAAAAATTTACATCGCCTCTTGCGTTGTAATATGCCACAAATTTAGGTGGTCCAATGACAACTGTATGGCAGTATAAATTTTCAAACTCATTTTTTTTATTTCTCTTTCTCCGAACATCGTGCTTCTCGCTGGTAGGAGAAGGGGTAAGGACGTTTCGTGTTATAGGATAAAATAAAAAAAATAATTCATTAATTATTTGACAGTTATAAAAATGTTTGTAACTTTGCAATCCCTTAAAGGGGAAAGTATGTCTTGAGCGAAGCCCTACTGCTTCGAAGGACTTTTAATTAATTAATTTACAACATGTCAGGTATTATTGGAAAAAAAGTAGGAATGACGAGCCTGTTTAACGCTGATGGGAAAAATATTCCTTGTACAGTGATTCAGGCCGGGCCGTGCGTGGTTACGCAGATACGTACGGAAGAAAAGGATGGCTACTCGGCAATTCAACTTGGTTTCGACGAAGCTAAGGAGAAAAACACGACAGCTCCTTTGAAAGGGCACTTTGCGAAAGCAAATACAACGCCTAAGCGTAAGTTGGTAGAGTTTAAAACTTTCCCAGATGCAAAACAACTTGGTGACGTAGTTGACGTTACTCTTTTTGAAGAAGGCGAGTACGTAGATGTAGTCGGTACTTCAAAAGGTAAAGGTTTCCAAGGTGTAATGAAACGTCATGGATTTGGTGGTGTAGGTGGTGCGACTCACGGTCAGCACAACAGATTACGTGCTCCAGGTTCATTAGGTGCTTCATCATGGCCTTCACGCGTATTCAAAGGTATGCGCATGGCAGGTCGTACAGGTGGTGACAGAGTTAAAGTTCAAAACTTACAGGTGTTGAAAGTTTACGCTGAGCAAAACCTTATCGTTGTTAGTGGTTCCATTCCAGGAGCTAAAGGTTCTTATGTAATCGTAGACAAATAGTAGAGATGGAAGTTAAAGTTTTAAATTTATCAGGTAAAGAAACAGGTGCCAAGGTGCAACTTCCTGAGTCGGTATTTGGGTTAGAGCCTAACGATCATGCGATCTATTTGGATGTGAAACAATACTTAGCGAACCAACGCCAAGGAACTCACAAATCTAAACAACGTAACGAAATCGCGGGTTCTACTCGTAAATTACACAAACAAAAAGGTACTGGTGGTGCTCGTGCGGGTTCTATCAAATCTCCATTGTTTAATGGTGGTGGTCGTGTATTCGGTCCTCAACCTCGTGACTACTCGTTCAAATTGAACAAGAAATTGAAACAAGTAGCACGTAAATCAGCGTTGTCTTACAAAGCAAAAGATAATAACATTGTGGTATTGGACGAAGTGAAATTCGATGCTATCAAAACTAAAAACTATGTTGCTTTAATCGATGCGTTGAATGTAGCTGATGAGAAAACATTGTTGGTATTGCCAGCTTACGATGAAATTGTTTATAAATCAAGCAGAAACTTGAAAAAAGCAAAAGTTATTGTTGCATCTGATTTAAATACATATGATGTATTGAACGCAACAAAATTATTGTTGACGACAGATTCTGTTAAATCTTTGGAGGAAGCATTAGCTAAGTAATATGGAAATTATTAAAAAACCTATCTTGACTGAGAAAGCTTCTTTGTTAACGGAAAAATTAAACCGTTACGCTTTCAAAGTAGATCACAGAGCAAACAAAATCCAGATCAAAGCAGCTGTTGAGGCTATGTTTGGTGTTACAGTTCTTGCTGTAAACACTGCAGTAGTAGCTGGTAAAGCAAAAAGCCGTTACACAAAAGCAGGTTTCGTATCTGGTAGAGCTCCTAAGTATAAAAAGGCTGTCATTACTATTAAAGACGGCGAAACTATTGACTTTTACAGTACTATATAATAAAAAATGGCAGTTAAAAGATTCAAACCGGTAACCCCTGGTACTCGTTTTAGAGTAGGCGCAGACTACTCTGATGTTACTACAAACGTTCCTGAAAAATCGTTAGTAGTTAAAATCAACAAGAAATCAGGCGGTCGTAATAACTCCGGTAAAATGACTATGCGTTATCTCGGTGGGGGACATAAAAAAGTATACCGATTAATTGATTTCAAACGCGATAAAAAAGATATCCCTGCAAAAGTAGCTACTATTGAGTACGATCCAAATCGTACTGCTCGTATTGCATTGTTGCATTATGCAGATGGTGAAAAACGTTACATTCTTGCTCCAGCTGGTTTAGTAGTTGGTCAAACTGTAATAGCAGGTGATAAAGTTGCCCCAGAAGTTGGTAATACATTACCATTAGCAAACATTCCATTGGGTTCTATCATCCACAACATTGAATTAAATCCTGGGCAAGGTGGTTCAATTGCTCGTTCGGCTGGTACTTATGCTCAATTGTCTGCTCGTGATGGTAAATATGCCATCATCAAATTGCCTTCGAGCGAAACACGTATGATCTTATTGACTTGTGTTGCTACGATTGGTTCAGTATCGAACCATGAAAGATCTAACCAAGTGTTAGGTAAAGCAGGTCGCAAACGTTGGTTAGGTCGTCGTCCAAGAGTTCGTGGTGTTGCGATGAACCCAGTAGATCACCCTATGGGTGGTGGTGAAGGCCGTACTTCAGGAGGTCACCCACGCTCACGTACAGGTGTATTAGCTAAAGGCTTCAAAACACGTTACAAGAAGAAAACATCGAATCGTTACATCATTGAGAGAAGGAAAAAATAATGGCTCGTTCAATTAAAAAAGGTCCTTATATCGATCACAACTTAGAGAGAAAAGTTCTTTCTATGAATGAAACTAACAAAAAGTCAGTTATCAAAACATGGTCTCGTAGATCAATGATTTCCCCTGATTTTGTTGGCCATACCTTCGCAGTGCACAACGGGAATAAATTTATCCCTGTTTATGTAACAGAGAATATGGTAGGTCACAAGCTTGGTGAATTCGCTCCTACGCGTACATTCAGAGGCCACGCAGAAAAGAAAAAATAATAGGTAATGGAAGCAACAAAAAAACTTAAAAAGTCTGTCTTAATTAGACAACGCAAAGAGCAAGAGAAAGCTCAAAAAGGAGGAGCTTCGGATGCCAAATTATTGAACTGCCCGACTTCGCCTCGTAAGATGCGCTTAGTGGTAGATTTAATTCGTGGTCAACGTGTTGAAAATGCATTATACATTTTAAAACACTCAAGTAAAGAAGCTGCTGCTCGTGTAGAAAAATTATTATTATCTGCAATCAAAAACTGGGAAGCCAAAAACGAAGGTAAATCAGTGGAAGAAAGCGAACTAATTGTAAAAGAAGTATCAGTAGGTGGTGGTCGTCAATTGAAAAGATTACGTCCGGCTCCTCAAGGTCGCGGATACAGAGTTCGTAAACGTTCAAATCACGTTACGTTGGTAGTTGATAGCAAATTAAACGTTGAACAAAACTAATTTATTGAGAAATGGGACAAAAAGCAAATCCAATAGGTAGCAGATTAGGAATCATCAAAGGTTGGGATTCTAACTGGTTCGGAGGTAAAAACTATTCCGATAAATTAGTTGAAGACGAAAAAATCAGAAAATATCTTTCTGTTCGTATCGCAAAAGGTGGTGTAGCTAAAGTTGTTATCGAAAGAACGTTAAAACGTATCACTGTTACAATTCACACTGCTCGTCCAGGTATCGTTATCGGAAAAGGTGGTCAAGAAGTTGACAAGATCAAAGAAGAGTTGAAGAAACTGACTAAAAAGGATGTTCAAATCAACATTTTCGAGATCAAACGCCCTGAGTTAGATGCTAAGTTAGTAGCAGAAGGTGTCGCTAAACAATTAGAGGCACGTATTTCATTCCGTCGTGCAATGAAAACTTCAATCGCTTCTACCATGCGTATGGGTGCAGAAGGTATCAAAATCATGTGTTCTGGTCGTTTAGGCGGTGCTGAAATGGCGCGTACTGAACAATACAAAGAAGGAAGAACTCCTTTACACACATTGCGTGCTGATATCGACTACGCTTTAGCTGAAGCATTGACTACATACGGTAAAATTGGTATCAAAGTTTGGATCTGTAAAGGTGAGGTTTACGGTAAACGTGACTTATCTCCAAACATTGGTCAAGCATCTGGTGTAAAATCACGTGGCAACCACGAAGGTGGTGGCGAACGTCGTGACAACCGTAATAACAAAGGTGGTCGCGGTGGAAATAACCGTGGTGGAAACAACCGTGGTGGAAGCAACCGTGGTCCGAAAAAAGATTAATAGTTTTATTTAGATTACAACAAAAACCTGCTGAAGAAGCAGATTTAAAAAGTATACGAACATGTTACAGCCAAAAAGAACGAAGTTCAGAAAGATGCAGAAAGGCCGCATGAAAGGTAACGCTTCTCGTGGAGCGGAGTTAGCTTTCGGTTCTTTCGGTATCAAAACAATGGAGCAAGCATGGATCACTAGTCGTCAAATCGAGGCAGCTCGTATTGCGGTTACACGTTATATGAAACGTGAAGGTCAAGTTTGGATTCGTATTTTCCCTGACAAACCGGTTACGAAAAAACCTGCAGAGGTACGTATGGGTAAAGGTAAGGGTGCTCCAGAATACTGGGTAGCAGTAGTACGCCCAGGCCGTATGTTATTTGAAGCAGAAGGTGTGCCTTTGGAAATTGCCAAAGAAGCTTTACGCCTTGCCGCTCAAAAACTTCCGGTTCAAACTAAGTTTGTGATTCGTAGAGACTACGTTGAAGCATAAAATCTTGGTAATGTCATCATTTAAGCGTTAGGGCCGTTACCCCTAACGCTATATATAAACCGATGATAACCCAAATAACAACTGAAAAAACATGAAAAATTCAGAAATTTTAGAATTATCTAATGAGGACTTAAAAGCTCGTCTTGTAGAAGAGAAAACAGCCCTTACAAAATTGAAATTTGCACATGCTGTTTCAGCTATTGAGAACCCTAACGTGATCAAAGCAGCACGCAGAACTATCGCTCGTATCAGTACAGAGATCAGTGCACGCAAAGCTGCAGCTAAAAATGAAACAGCCTCTGAGGCATAAATTTAAAGTCGAAATGGAAAGAAATTTAAGAAAAACAAGAATCGGCTTAGTAGTTAGCAACAAGATGGACAAATCTATCGTGGTATCAGTGGAGCGTAAAGTGAAACACCCGATCTATGGTAAGTTCGTTAAAAAAACTACTAAATTTAAAGCTCATGACGAAACTAATACCTGCGGTATCGGCGATACGGTATTAATTATGGAAACTCGTCCGCTGAGTAAAACAAAAAACTGGAGATTAGTTGAAATTATAGAAAGAGCTAAATAACATGGTACAACAAGAATCAAGACTTAATGTAGCTGACAATAGCGGTGCTAAACAAGTTTTAGTAATCCGTGTATTGGGCGGTACGCGCAAGCGTTATGCATCAATCGGAGATAAGATTGTTGTATCGGTGAAAAGCGCTATGCCTTCAGGAAACGTGAAAAAAGGTTCCGTTTCTAAAGCAGTAGTCGTTAGAACGAAAAAGGAAATCCGTCGTAAAGATGGTTCATATATCCGTTTCGATGACAACGCCGCTGTATTATTAAATAATAATGATGAACCACGTGGTACACGTATCTTTGGCCCTGTGGCTAGAGAGTTGCGTGAGAAACAGTTCATGAAAATTGTATCATTAGCACCGGAGGTTTTATAATTATGGCACAGAAAACAAAAACAACTACGCACAAAATCAAAATTAAAAAAGGTGATTTAGTGAAAGTTATCGCTGGTAACTCTAAAGGTGTTCAAGGAAAAGTATTAACTGTTTTAGTGGATAAAAATAGAGCTATCGTTGAGGGCGCTAACATCGTGAAAAAACACACTAAACCAAGTGCAGCTAATCCTAATGGTGGTATCATTGAGAAGGAAGCTGGTATTCACATCTCTAATTTAGCTGTTATCGATCCTAAAACGGGTGCAACTACACGTGTAGGTCGTAAGTTAAACGCAGATGGTAAATTAGTTCGTTACGCTAAAAAATCAGGGGAGGAAATTAAATAATGACTTACGTACCAAGATTAAAAGTGAAATATGCGGAGGAAATCCGTAAAGCACTTCAAGAAAAATTTCAGTATAAAAGTATTATGCAGGTTCCTAAACTTGAGAAAATCGTTGTTTCACAAGGCGTAGGAGCTGCAACAGCTGACAAAAAATTAATCGATAACGCTATCGCTGAGTTGACTTTAATTACAGGTCAACAAGCTGTCGCTACAAAATCGAAAAAAGATATCTCGAACTTTAAATTACGTAAAGGTATGCCTGTAGGGGCACGTGTTACTTTGCGTGACAACAATATGTTTGAGTTCTTGGATCGTTTGGTAGCCGTATCGCTTCCACGTATTCGTGACTTCCGCGGTATCAACGATAAAGGCTTTGACGGACGTGGTAACTACAACTTAGGTATCACTGAACAGATCATTTTCCCTGAGATCAACATTGACAAAATCAACAAGATCCAAGGTATGGATATCACTTTCGTGACTTCTGCTCAAAATGATGTTGAGGCTTTAGAATTGTTGAAACAATTCGGTTTACCATTTAAAAATCAAAATACTAATAACAATGGCTAAAGAAGGATTAAAAGCACGCGAAGTAAAACGCGCTAAATTGGTAGCTAAATATGCAGCAAAACGTGCAGAATTAAAAGCTGCTGGCGATTACGCTGCATTAGATAAATTGCCTAAAAATGCTTCTCCAGTACGTTTACACAATCGTTGTAAATTGACTGGCCGTCCTAAAGGATATATGCGTCAATTCGGTATCTCTCGTGTAACATTCCGTGAGATGGCTTTAGATGGCAAAATCCCAGGGGTGAAAAAAGCTTCTTGGTAATTAAAAAAAAATACTTAATTTTGCCCGGGCAATTCAACTTAGGATTGCCGGGTTTTTTGCATTTTAAAATCGTTTAACAGATAGAAGGTCCCATACCAACGGTTGGGAGGGAAACCGCTGTCACAAATTTTCATATATAATGACTACAGATCCAATTGCGGATTACCTTACACGAGTAAGGAATGCCATCAAGGCCAACCACAGGGTTGTTGAAATTCCTGCATCGAACCTAAAAAAAGAAATCACTAAAGTTCTTTTTGATAAAGGTTACATTGCTAATTACAAATTTGATGAGAATGGCGTACAGGGTACGATCAAAATCGCATTGAAATATAACCCAATTAGCAAAATTCCGGCTATTCGTACGTTGACACGTGTGAGTAAACCTGGTTTAAGAAAGTATGCAAGCGTTGATACTATGCCCCGTGTTTTGAATGGTTTAGGTATTGCTATCTTGTCAACATCTAAAGGTGTAATGACAGATAAAGAAGCTAGACTTCAAAATGTTGGTGGTGAAGTTTTATGTTACGTTTATTAATCTAGGTAAAAGCACAAAGAAATGTCAAGAATTGGAAAAGCGCCTATCGCTATCCCTGCTGGGGTAACTGTTACTATTTCGGACAAAAACTTAGTTTCAGTAAAAGGTCCTAAAGGCGAATTAACACAACAAGTTGACCGTGACATCACGATTGCTCAAGAAGAAGGCAATATCGTTGTAACACGTCCAACTGATCAAAAGAAACACAAAGCATTACACGGTCTATACCGCTCCCTGTTGGCTAACATGGTTCACGGTGTGACTGAAGGTTACAAAACTACGCAAGAGTTAGTCGGTGTAGGTTACCGTGCTTCAAGTACTGGTAACGTATTAGAGTTAACTTTAGGTTTCTCTCACCAGATTGTTTTTGTATTGCCAAACGAAGTTAAAGTATTAACTACTGCTGAAAAAGGTAAAAACCCTACAATCACTTTAGAGTGTGCCGATAAACAATTGATCGGACAAGTAGCGGCTAAAATCCGTGGCTTCCGTAAACCAGAACCTTACAAAGGAAAAGGTGTTAAGTTTGCAGGTGAAGTATTGAGAAGAAAAGCAGGTAAATCAGCTAAAAAATAATAATCATGGCAGGACAAAAAGCATCTCGTAGAGAGAGAATCAAAAAAGGAATCAGAAAAAACCTTGCTGGAACGTCTGAACGTCCACGTTTATCGGTTTTTAGAAGTAACAAAGGTATCTATGCGCAAATCATCGATGACAATGCAGGTAAAACATTAGTTGCTGCATCTAGCTTATCAAAAGAATTTGCTGCATCAGGTAACAAAGTGGAACAATCTAAAGCTGTCGGTAAATTGGTTGCTGAAAAAGCAGTAGCAGCAGGTATTAATAAAGTAGTTTTTGACCGTAATGGGTACTTATACCAT
The DNA here is from genome assembly GCF_002376635.1 of Sphingobacterium sp. UBA3549. Classification (NCBI taxonomy): domain Bacteria; kingdom Pseudomonadati; phylum Bacteroidota; class Sphingobacteriia; order Sphingobacteriales; family Sphingobacteriaceae; genus Sphingobacterium; species Sphingobacterium sp. UBA3549. The sequence goes on from NZ_DFOE01000017.1 coordinate 236,973, forward strand.
GGCCGTATCAAATCTTTGGCTGAAGGTGCTCGCGAAGGCGGTTTAGACTTTTAATCATAGAAAAAAATGGCATTAAGCAATATAAAAAGAGTAAAATCAAGCGAAATTGAATTAAAAGATCGCTTAGTAAGTATCCAACGTGTAGCAAAAGTTACTAAAGGTGGTCGTACTTTCAGCTTCTCTGCAATTGTTGTAGTAGGTGATGAAAACGGTATTGTTGGTTATGGTTTAGGTAAAGCTAAAGAAGTAACTGAAGCAATCACTAAAGGTATCGATGACGCAAAGAAAAACTTGGTAAAAGTTCCTATTATCAAAGGTACTGTTCCTCACGCACAATATGGTAAATATTCTGGTGGTTCAGTTTTGATTAAACCAGCAGTAGGTGGTACAGGAGTTTTGGCTGGTGGTGCAATGCGTGCAGTATTGGAGTCTGCTGGTATCAAAGATGTATTGGCTAAATCATTAGGTTCTTCTAACCCACACAACGTGGTAAAAGCAACTGTAGCAGCTTTATCAGATATGCGTGATGCATATACAGTAGCACAACACCGCGGTGTCGATTTGAACAAAGTATTTAACGGTTAATTATCATGGCAAAAATCAAAATCACCCAGATAAAGAGCGTTATCGACAGAAGCGAGCGCCAAAAGAAAACTATTGAGGCATTAGGTTTGAAAAGAATCAACCACTCAGTAGAAGTTGAAGCTACTCCATCAATTATTGGAATGGTACGTAAAGTAAACCATTTAGTAGCTATCGAAACTATTTAATATTAGCATATGGAAGAGGTCTTTTGACTTCTTCCATTACTTGTTATTAATAATCATTATTTTTTAATCGCTAGTACCTGTTTAGTGAGAGCGAAGGGCTAGCACAATTTAGTTTAAAAATGAACTTAAGTAATTTAAAACCTGCAAAAGGTGCAGTAAAAAGTAGCAAACGTATTGGCCGTGGTACTGGTTCTGGTCGTGGTGGTACTTCAACACGTGGTCACAAAGGTGCTGGTTCTCGTTCAGGTCACTCTACGAAAATCGGTTTCGAAGGTGGTCAAATGCCTTTGCAACGCCGTGTGCCTAAATTTGGTTTCAAAAACATCAACCGTGTTGAGTATAATGGTGTAAACTTAGATACTTTACAAGCGTTGATCGAGAAATACAATTTGACAGCTGTAGATTTCGACGCATTGAAAGCTCATGGTTTAGTGTCTAAAAATGACAAAGTTAAAATCTTGGGTCGCGGTGAGTTGAAAGCTAAAGTTGAAGTAACAGCGCACGCGTTTACTGCTTCTGCTCAAAAAGCTATTGAAGCTGCAGGCGGTTCTATCGTTAAAATTTAATAAATGAAGAAACTAATCACAACCTTAACCAATATTTGGAAAATCGATGATTTACGTACGCGTATTCTAAATACCTTACTTTTTCTTTTGATTTACCGTATTGGATGTCACGTGGTATTACCAGGTGTAAATCCTCATGCGCTGGCTTCTGGTCAGAAAGAGGGTTTATTGGGCTTACTGGATATGTTTGCGGGTGGTTCATTCTCCCGTTCAGCTATCTTTGCTTTAGGGGTAATGCCATATATTTCGGCATCCATTGTTGTTCAATTGCTGGGCATCGCGGTTCCTTATTTCCAAAAGATGCAGAAAGAAGGGGAAAGTGGTCGTCAAAAAATGAACCAAATTACTCGCTATTTAACTTTAGGGATTACTTTGCTTCAAGCTTTTGCCTATGTGCGTACTCAGATCGAGCCAAGTGCTAAGACAATTGCAGATCCATTGTTCACTATTCTTACTGCAGTAGTTTTGACAGGCGGTACTTTATTTGTGATGTGGTTAGGGGAAAAAATTACAGATAAAGGTATCGGTAATGGTATTTCTTTGATCATCATGACTGGTATTATCGCTCAATTGCCAAGTGGTATCACTGCGGAATGGGTTTCGAGAATGGCGAAAGGTGGTGGTGGTCCAATTCCATTGTTGCTCGAATTTGTGGCTTTGTTCTTTGTTGTGATCTTTACGATCTTGATCGTACAGGGCGTTCGTAAGATCCCTGTGCAATACGCGAAGAAAATTGTTGGAAACAAGCAAGTCGGTGGGGTGCGTCAGTATATTCCTTTAAAGGTAAATGCTGCAGGTGTAATGCCTATCATTTTTGCGCAGGCAATTATGTTTGTGCCGATGAGTTTGGGGCAGTTCTTCCCAAATCTTCAATCGGATTTTTTGACTTCGTTGAGTAACTATACTTCTGTAGCGTATAACGTAACATTTGCGGTGTTAATTATCGCATTTACGTTTTTCTATACAGCAATCATGGTGAATCCTCAACAGATGTCGGACGACATGAAGAAGAACGGAGGTTTTGTTCCGGGTATTAAACCGGGATTAGAGACGAGTAATTTTATAGACCGCGTAATATCAAATATTACATTTCCTGGCGCGATTTTCTTAGCGATCATTGCTATTCTTCCTGCTATTGCAAGTTTGTTTGGTATTAATAATCAATTTGCGCACTTCTATGGAGGTACGTCTTTATTGATTTTAGTAGGTGTGGTGTTGGATACTTTGCAACAGATTGAATCTCATTTGTTGATGCGTCATTACGATGGATTAATGAAAACAGGTCGTATTAAAGGCCGTTCGGCTGCGTCTGTTGAGGGAATGGATCATTCGGCAATTTAATTTCTTTAGATGTCTAAAGTATTTTATAAGTCAGCAGAAGATATAGAGCAATTGCGAAAGTCAGCAGATGTTCTTTCGCAATTGCTTGGTGAAATCGCAAAAGTGATTAAGCCCGGGGTAAAGACTATATCTCTTGATAAATTAGCTTATGAGTATATTCATGATAATGGAGGGACGCCAGCGTTCTTAAATTATCAGGGATTTCCATATTCTTTGTGTATATCTGTCAACGATCAAATTGTACACGGTTTTCCCAGCGATTACGAAATTAAAGACGGAGATCTTGTTTCAGTCGATGGAGGTGTTAATTTGAACGGTTTTATCAGTGACTCTGCTTATACCTTTGGTGTAGGTGAAATATCTGAGGAAGCACAATTGTTGTTGGATGTAACAAAGGAATCATTGTACAAAGGTGTTGAGCAGGCTGTTGCTGGTAAGCGTGTTGGAGATATTTCTTCGGCTGTCCAGGAATATGTGAGCAAATTCGGATTCGGAATTGTTCGGGAACTGGTAGGACATGGTGTAGGTTACCACTTACACGAAAAACCTGAGGTTCCTAATTATGGAAAACGAGGTGCTGGCCCAAAACTGGAAGAAGGTTTGGTCATTTGTATCGAACCGATGATCAACGCAGGGCGTGCTGGGGTTCGTTTTTGGGACGATGGTTGGACAGTAAGTACAGTGGATGGAAAATTATCAGCGCACTTTGAACAGATGGTTGCAATCCGAAAAGGAGAACCCGATGTGTTGCTGACATTCGAACATGTTGAGAAAGTTTTGGGTAAAAAGTAATTGGTTTTCAATTATTTTATTTATCTTTGCACTCCTGTTCGCAGGCTTTTAAATTAAATTTAATCGAGAATATATGGCTAAACAAGCCTCAATAGAACAAGACGGTATAATTAGAGAGGCACTTTCTAATGCTATGTTTAGGGTAGAGTTGGAAAATGGACATGAAATCATTGCCCATATTTCTGGTAAAATGCGTATGCACTATATCAAAATTTTACCTGGTGATAAAGTTAAATTGGAAATGTCTCCGTATGATTTGACTAAAGGAAGGATTACTTATCGCTACAAATAGCAGTAAGCCCTTGTATTAGCACAAGCTTTTGAAAAAATAAATATCATGAAAGTAAGAGCATCAATAAAAAAACGTAGCGCGGACTGTAAGATCATCCGTCGCAAAGGTAAAGTTTTTGTAATCAACAAAAAGAATCCTAAGTTTAAACAACGTCAGGGTTAATTCATTAAAAAAATAATAGCTTAATATTATATGGCAAGGATAGCAGGTATTGATTTACCTAAAAACAAAAGAGGTGTGATCGGCCTTACCTATATTTTTGGTATCGGTCGTACAAGAGCTGAATATATCTTGGAAAAGGCTGGTATCAGCGAAGATGTGAAGGTACAAGAATGGAATGATGACCAATTGGCAGCAATTCGTACTATCATTAACGACGAACTGAAAGTTGAAGGAGCATTGCGTTCCGAAGTTCAATTAAACATCAAACGTTTAATGGATATCGGTTGTTACCGCGGATTGCGTCACCGTAAACATTTACCAGTTCGTGGTCAACGTACTAAAAACAACTCACGTACTCGTAAAGGTAAACGTAAGACAGTTGCAAACAAGAAAAAAGCTACTAAATAATAAATAAGAAATGGCTAAAACTAAAAAAGCTGCAAAAAAGCGTATCGTTGTTATCGAACCTGTAGGTCAGGCTCACATTAACGCAACGTTTAATAATATCATTGTAACTTTGACGAATAATCAAGGTCAAACTATTTCTTGGTCTAGTGCTGGTAAAATGGGTTTCCGTGGTTCTAAAAAGAACACGCCATATGCTGCTGGTCAAGCTGCACAAGACTGTGGAAAAGTTGCACACGACTTGGGTCTACGTAAAGTTGAAGTGTTTGTAAAAGGTCCTGGTGCTGGTCGCGAATCTGCAATCAGAACATTACAAACTGTGGGAATTGATGTGACTACTATTAAAGATATCACTCCACTTCCTCACAACGGTTGTCGTCCTCCAAAACGTAGAAGAGTTTAATTAATTTAAAGATAAGATTCATTGGCTATAGGCTGATAGATACTTTAATTGTAAAAAAAAATGGCTAGATATACAGGACCTAAGTCCAAAATTGCCCGTAAATTTAGAGAGCCGATCTTCGGCCCAGATAAAGCGTTAGAAAAGAAAAATTACCCTCCTGGACAACATGGAGCTTCTAAACGCAGAGGTAAACAATCTGAATATGCTATTCAGTTGTTAGAAAAACAAAAGGCAAAATACACTTATGGTGTATTAGAGCGTCAATTCGCAAACTTATTTGCTAAAGCTTCCTCTAAACAAGGTATTACAGGTGAGATCTTCTTGAAATTACTAGAAGCTCGCTTGGACAACGTAGTTTACCGTTTAGGTATTGCTACTTCTCGTGCCGCTGCTCGTCAGTTGGTGTCCCATAAACATGTTACTGTTAACGGCGAAGTTGTTAACATTCCATCATATAGCTTACGTCCTGGTGACGTTGTAGCAGTTCGTGAACGTTCTCAAACGCTTGAGGCCATTACAAATTCAGTTGCAGGTCGTACTGTAAATAAATTTTCTTGGTTAGAGTGGAATGCGAAGGAATTGAAAGGTACTTTCTTAAGCTATCCAGAAAGAGCTGATATTCCTGAAAACATTAAAGAGAACTTAATCGTTGAGTTATACTCTAAATAATAAATAAAATAGAAGAATGCATAGTCCAATTTTGGGGTATGCATCTTCTATTGTATTACTATTATTATTACAAATAAAAAATTAAAAGAAAATAAATGGCAATTTTAGCATTTCAAAGACCGGATAAAGTTATCATGCAAAAATCTACGGATTTTGATGGTACGTTTGAATTTCGTCCATTGGAGCCTGGTTTTGGTGTAACCATTGGTAATGCTTTGCGCCGTATTCTATTGTCCTCTTTAGAAGGATATGCAATTACGTCGATAAGGTTTTCTGGCGTTTCGCACGAATTTTCAACGATAAAAGGTGTTGTTGAAGACGTAACTGAAATTATCTTGAACTTGAAACAAATCCGTTTCAAAAAAACAGGTGAGATTGGCGACAACGAAAAGGTATTTGTAGTAATCAATGGTCAAGAACAGTTCTTAGCTGGTGATATCACCAAGTTCTCTAATAACTTTACGGTCTTAAACCCTGACATGGTAATCTGTAACATGGATAATTCAGTGACAATTGAATTGGAATTGAGTATTGCCAAAGGTCGTGGATACGTAAATGCTGATGAGAATAAAGTCGTTGATGCGCCAGTAGGTGTTATCGCAATCGATTCGATCTTTACTCCGATCAAGAATGTTAAATATACCATTGAGAATTACCGTGTAGAGCAAAAAACTGACTACGAGAAATTATTGTTGGATATCTCTACTGATGGCTCAATTCACCCTGAAGAGGCGCTGAAAGAAGCTGCTAAAATCTTAATTCAACATTTTATCTTATTCTCTGATGAGAATATGCTTCTTGAGTCTCAAACTAAAGAAGAAACTAAAGTTGTTGATGAAGAAATCTTACACATGCGTAAGATCTTGAAAACAGAGTTAGTAGATCTTGATCTCTCCGTGCGTGCATTGAACTGCTTGAAAGCTGCTGATATTCGCACATTAGCTGAGTTGGTTACTTACGACGTAGCTGATATGTTGAAATTCAGGAACTTCGGTAAAAAATCGTTAAGTGAAATTCAAGAGTTGGTGAAATCGAAAGGTTTGTCATTCGGAATGAACTTGGCAAAATACAAATTAGACGAAGAATAATAATTTAATAAGCGACCACTATATATAATTCCTCTTGTGCTAATGGCTCAATTTGATGGAATATAAACCATTGAATGTGTAGTAGATTAGGGAATGCAAGAACGGTATATGTAGTATAATAAAATCCAAAATGAGACACGGAAAAAAAGTAAATCACTTAGGCCGTACGGATAGCCATAGAAAAGCAATGTTGGCTAACATGGCAACGTCATTGATCAAACACAAACGTATTACAACTACTTTGGCTAAAGCAAAAGCGTTGCGTACGTATGTTGAGCCTTTGATTACTAAATCTAAAAATGATACGACTCACTCTCGTCGTACAGTATTCGCTTACTTGAAAGATAAAGATGCAGTTTCTATCTTATTCCGCGAAGTATCTGAAAAAGTGGCTAATCGTCCAGGTGGTTATACACGTATCATCAAAATGGAAAACCGTTTAGGTGATAATGCAGAAATGGCTTTCATCGAGTTAGTTGATTACAACGAAATCTACGGTAAAAAAGCTGCTGCTTCTGAGAAAAAAGCTACTCGCCGTCGTGGTGGTGCTAAGAAAGCTGCTGCTGCCGAAACTGAAGCTCCTGCAGAAGTTAAAGCTGAAGTAGAAGGTGAAGAAAAAGTTGACGGAGAATAGTCTTCTTCTGATATAGCATAAAAAAGTCCTCTTTTTAAGGGGACTTTTTTTATTTTATAACCATTCCTACCGTTATAACTAATATATTTGTATTGCTAAAATCTGATAGCTTTTTCTATTACTAGCTATTTCGTTTATCAATCTATAATTCATTAAGATGAAACCATTTAATGTTTATCCCATTAATCCCATTAACATTGTAAAGGCTAATGGATCGACGGTGTGGGATGCCGAAGGAAATGCTTACTTGGACTTGTATGGTGGCCATGCGGTGATATCGATAGGACACACGCACCCACATTATGTACAACGTATCACAGAACAATTGAACCGTATTGGCTTCTATTCAAATTCTGTTGAAATTCCAATTCAGCGTGAACTTGCCCGATTACTAGGGGAAGTTTCCGGTAAGGTTGATTATGATGTATTCCTTTGTAATTCGGGCGCGGAAGCAAACGAAAATGCGCTTAAGCTAGCTTCTTTTTATAACAAACGGAAAAAGGTTATAGCGTTTTCAAAAGCTTTTCATGGCAGAACGTCACTTGCAGTGGCAGCAACAGACAATCCAAGTATCGTGGCGCCCGTTAATGAGACAGACCATGTTGTATTCCTTCCTTTTAATGATGAAGAAGCTTTAAAGGCCGCCTTCGAATCATATGGCAATGAAATATCGTCTGTGATTATTGAAAGTATTCAAGGGGTAGGAGGGATCAGAGAAGCTTCAGTCTCCTTTCTTCGCTTGATCCGATCTCTTTGTAACCAATATAAGGCTGTGTTTATTGCCGACGAAGTACAATGTGGGTATGGAAGAACTGGCTTGTTTTATGCGCAAGACTACTCCGGAGTTGATGCAGATATTTATACCATGGCAAAGGGTATGGGAAATGGTTTCCCTATTGGCGCAATTAGTATTTCACCGAAATTTGAGGCTAGTTATGGCAGCTTAGGAACGACATTTGGAGGAAATCATATGGCCTGCGCAGCTGCATTGGCTGTATTGGAGGTTATCCAACAAGAGAAGCTTATGGAAAATGCTGCTCAGGTGGGACAATATCTTATTGATGAACTTAAACAGATTGAGGAGATTATAGAAGTAAGAGGTCGAGGTTTAATGATCGGTATAGAATTGCCGGAATCTTTGGCTCATGTAAAGAAAGATCTCTTGTTAAAGAATCGTATATTTACTGGAGAAGCTAAGCCTTTTGTCATTCGCTTGCTGCCTGCTTTGAATATTACGAAGGAGCATGCTGATCAATTTTTAGTAGCATTGAAGAAGCAGATCAGTGCAGTAACGGTTGCATAAGACTGTCGCTGGGTTTAATCCATGATGGTTTAGCCTGAGCAGATTTATTGTGTTGTATTAGTTTAAATATATACTGAGTGTGACGTGTCTAAATATTGTCCGTTGAAGTGCACTCGAATAAATAAATATAGATGAAAAGATTTTTCTCTGTTAAGGATGTACCTAGTATAGCTGACGTTGTTCAAGAAGCGTTGGTTTTGAAGGCTGCACCCTATGATAATCAGGAACTTGGTCAGCATAAGACGTTGGGACTTGTTTTTTTGAATCCGAGTTTGCGTACGCGTTTAAGCACACAAAAAGCGGCGATGAATTTGGGGATGAATGTCATGGTCATGAATATGGATAAAGACGGCTGGGCTCTTGAGACACAGGATGGTGTTGTGATGAACGGGACAACTGTTGAACATATTCGTGAGGCCGCAGCTGTAATGGGTGAATATTGTGATATCTTGGGACTACGGTCGTTTCCAAAACTGAAAGATCGGGAAGAAGATTATAGCGAAGACCTCTTTAACAAATTCATGAAGTACTGTGGCGTTCCTGTTGTTTCCTTAGAGAGCGCAACACGTCATCCGCTACAGAGTTTGACGGATATGATAACCATCACGGAGTACAAGAAAGTTGAAAAACCAAAGGTAGTATTAGCTTGGGCTCCCCACGTTAAGGCTTTACCTCAAGCAGTACCCAATTCTTTTGCAGAGTGGATGTGTAAAGCACAAGAGGAAGGATTGGTCGATTTCACGATAGCTCAGCCTATGGGATACGAGTTAAGTGAAGAGTTTACTGCTGGTGCAACAATATCAAATAATCTCGAGGAAAGTTTAAATAATGCTGATTTTGTTTATGTAAAAAATTGGTCTTCTTATCAAGAATATGGTGAGGTATATGGTGTGGAAGATAATTGGATGATGGATAATAAGAAGCTAAGTTTGACGAATGACGCTAAAGTCATGCATTGTCTGCCTGTAAGAAGAGATCTGGAGTTATCATCTGAGATTTTGGATGGGCCAAATTCACTTGTGATTAAAGAGGCTAGCAACCGTGTATGGGCTGCTCAGGTTGTTTTGAAACGTATGTTAGAGGATTTGGTATAATCCAGTCCTATTGATTATTGAAAAACTATTTTTATTGGGAAAAGTTGCGTAATGGCTAATAGTGTATTAAATATAATTAAAATTGGTGGCAATATTATTGATGATGAGCACCAATTGGATTCTTTTTTAGAAAAGTTTTCCGCATTGTCAGGAAAGAAAATTCTTGTCCACGGCGGGGGTAAAATTGCGACTCGTTTAGCCAATGAATTGGGGATTCAAGCCCAAATGATTGAGGGACGTCGTGTCACAAATGAGGAAATGTTACGTGTGGTAACGATGGTATATGCTGGATTGACAAACAAGACTATCGTTGCCAAATTACAAAATCTGAAATGTGATGCTGTTGGATTAACAGGAGCGGATGGTGATGTTATAAAAGCTATAAAGCGTCCCGTTAAGGATGTCGATTACGGTTTTGTGGGTGATTTGCTCCATGACTCTGTGAACACCCTTGCGATTAAGAAATTTCTAGAAGCCGGGTTTGTTCCTGTATTTTCAGCGATTACACACAACGGCCTTGGTCAATTGCTTAATACCAACGCGGATACCATCGCCTCCTCATTGGCGGTGTCTTTGGCTTCGTTGTATGAAACGTCTCTGGTTTACTGTTTTGAGAAGAACGGTGTTTTACGTGATGTAACAGATGAGAATTCTGTCATCCCAACCATTAAGTCTGAAGAGTTTGAACAGCTGAAGGAATCCGGTGTCGTTCATGAAGGAATGATTCCTAAGTTGCAAAATGCATTCAATGCTATAAATAAAGGTGTACAAGAGGTCTATATTGGAAATGCTAATAATTTGCATTTATTCCAGCAAGGGCAGTTTGGTACCTGTTTGACATTAAAATAAAAATCTAACCTAAACCTAACGATCGCTATGAAAAAGGTCACCATTATCGGAAGTGGTAATATCGGTCTTTCTTTGGCAAAGGGACTTGTAAAAAGTGAATTTGCGCATGCTGCTGATATTACATTGACAAGGAGAAATCTGAACGCTTTGGCCGAAGAAGCGAGCCGTGGCTTTTCAGTAAGCAATGATAATAAAACCGCAGTACAGGGGGCTGATATTGTCGTCTTTGCTATCTTACCGCAACAGCTTAAAAAGGTGCTGCTAGAAGTAGCCCCTGTAATTGAAAAGACAAATCAAATTTTTGTGTCCATTGTATCGGGAGTTTCCTGTGCTGATTTAAAAGCAGAGTTGGGTGAGGATGCCACGGTAATACGTGCGATGCCAAATACGGCCATAGCAATAGGTCAATCAATGACATGTATCGCCAGTGACAATGCTTCGGACGATAGTTTGAAAGAGGTTGAAAATATGTTTGAATCGGTGGGTTCAGTGGTTGTCATTAATGAAGATCTCATGACATCGGCAACGGCATTATGTGCATGCGGTATCGCTTTCTTTCTTCGTGCTATCCGTGCAGCTTCACAAGGCGGAGTTGAAATTGGATTTCATGCACATGATGCACTTAAAATGGCTGTTCAGACCGCAAAGGGGGCTGCTGACTTGTTGCTGCATACCAATGCTCATCCTGAAGGAGAGATTGATAAAGTAACCTCACCAAAGGGCTGTACAATTGCGGGACTAAATGAGATGGAACATAACGGTTTTAGTTCTGCCTTTATAAAAGGGATTAAGCTGTCTGCAGATAAGGCAGGAGGATTGTATCATGAAGGATAAGGAATGCCTGTTTGAGGATGCCTTAAATCTTTTGAAACAATTAATTGGATTATCCTCTTTAAGTAGAGAAGAGGAACTTACAGCAAATCTTATTTATGGTTTCTTTGAGGAACGAGGCATCAAAACCTATCGAAAGGGCAATAATATTTGGGTATATAATGCCCATTATGATCGTGCTAAACCAACAATACTGCTCAACTCTCATCACGATACAGTAAAACCAAATACAGGTTATACAAGGGATCCGCTAAAGGCTACGGTAGAGGACGGGAAATTGTACGGTCTGGGAAGTAACGATGCTGGTGGCTGTCTGGTTTCTTTGATCGCAACTTTCTTGTATTTTTACCAGCAGTCGGATTTAAAATATAACTTCTGTCTCGTTGCAAGCGCCGAAGAAGAGATTTCTGGTAGGAATGGTATAGAATCTGTTTTGGATGAAATTGGTCCTATTGATTTTGCTATTGTGGGGGAGCCCACCTTGTTGGATTTGGCTGTTGCAGAAAAAGGATTGATGGTATTGGATTGCACCACTGTGGGAACCGCTGGCCATGCTGCTCGTGATGAAGGAGATAATGCGATCTATAAAGCGATCAAAGATATTGATTGGTTTCGAAATTATTTGTTTGAGAAAACTTCACCGACCTTAGGTCCAATTAAGATGTCGGTAACAGTTATTCAGGCGGGATCGCAGCATAATGTTGTACCGGCTACCTGTAGCTTTGTTGTCGATGTGAGGACTACAGACGCTTATTCGAATGAAGAGACATTAGCTATTATCAAAGCTCATGTGAAATCGGAGGTCTCAGCGCGTTCGACACGTTTGAAGTCTTCTTCGATTTCTGACAGCCATCCAATCGTTAAAGCGGGTATTGCACTGGGACGTAAAGTTTATGGCTCACCTACGATGAGTGATCAGGCTCTTATCCCTGTTCCCTCTTTGAAGTTAGGGCCTGGCGATAGCGCACGCTCACATATGGCGGATGAATTTATTTATATTGACGAGATTAGGGCAGGAATAGATCTCTATATCGGCATGTTAGAAATGATAGTATAAAAAAAGCTTCCATTTTTTGATGGAAGCTTTTTTTATACTAGACCAAGCTGATTTGACGTTTTATACTCTCTTCGAGAGAGATAATGGTCTCTGTACGTTGGATTCCAGGCACAGATTGAATATCTTCATTCAGTACTTTTCTGAGGTGCACTGTATCTCTACAGATTATTTTGGCAAAAATACTGTATTGGCCAGTACAATAATGTAATTCGACCACTTCTTTGATTTCTTTCAATTTATCTACTGCATCTGCATATTGTGAACCTTTTTCAAGATAGATACCCAAAAAAGCTGTAATATCAAATCCGACTTTTTGAGGATTGATAATCAGATTTGATCCTCTAATGATACCTAGTTCTTCCATCTTCTTCATTCTAACGTGAATTGTACCACCTGACACGATTAGCTTTTTTGCTATTTCGGTATAAGGAATAGAGGCATCGTTCATTAGAATAGACAAGATTTGGATATCCAAATTGTCTAGATCATAGTTTGCATATTGATTTTCCATTAACAATGGGTTTTGTGTTCATTAACTGGCCGTTGCATCAGAATCGGACCAATAGCTAAAATAATTAAATTTATTTCAAAATTACTAAGAATTTTCGGTTTATAGATGTAAATTTAATAAAAAATACGAATTGATATTGATAATGTTATATGTTTTTGATAGAAAGTGGTTATACTTATTTTAGCGCATATTTTGTTGTTGGATAAGTAATTGCTATCATGGACGATAGCAATATTGGGCTAGATTATTTAAGTATATATTGCGAATAATTAAAGAATATCGATTTACTGTACTATAAATTTGATGATTTTGTTTTATCGTATGATCATTTAAAAATTTGAACGCCATATTTTGATAGAGTAAATAAAATAAAGAGGAAAAGGAGATGGAAGAAGTTCAAGACGTAAAGATTTCGAAGAAGAAACCAATTTTTGAAGTTGGTGAGGGACTGCATAAGTATCTTAAGCTGTATCAGCGCGATGAAAAGCTGCCAATAGGATATAAGGATCTTCTGAATTTCACGGAAACAGTACCTGTCATGGATAAATTTGGCAACGACACCTTTTGGGAGACTCCACTATATCCACACTACTTTATGGATCAATTGTATGACGGACTAAAGGTGATTTATGCAAAATTGAAAGCATCGGGTAATACGCGTATAGTACAACATAAATATATTGATCGTGTAGAATATTGCGGTTTTGGTAATACGAAGCCATTTCGTATACGGATCGTAAATCGTCTAAATGATGTTTACGATTATTTCTACATCAAACAGGCCGACGCCTCGAGAATATATGGATTGGAGCTGGAAGAAATATTGTCTCCCAATCAGGTAAATTACATGGTAGACCACGATACGCTGGTTGAAGAACATATTGTCGGAATTCCTGGAGATACGTTTTCAAAAACACGGATGTTTTCTCCGGATTATAATTTGACCCGAATTTCCAAAGAATTTGTAAAATTTAATGAGAGATGTATTATTACCTTATTGGGTGATATGCGAGCCTATAATTTCGTCATGCAGATTACGCCTGATTTTGATGATTTTCAATTTAGAATTAGAGCTATTGATTTCGACCAACAGTTTTATGAGGGGAATCCGAAAGTTTATATGCCTCAATTTTTTAAGGAAAACCTTCCCTATGTTAAGCTGGCCATGGAACATTTGAACGAAAAGACAGTATTACAATATCAACAAGAGGAGCGTTCTTCTATTGTACACAGAGTTCGAAGCGAAAGACACCGAATTGCTGATTTGAGGGATGCTTCGCAGACGCAGGTACTCTCCACTTTAGAAAATATTAAACAGCTACGCGAGGGCTATGCGGAATTCTATCAGAATAACTCCTACCTCAAATGTAAAACGATGACCGATATCGTCGAGTTAAACGTAAAAAGTGTGATTCGTCAGGTGCAGATGTAATTACTTGACGCGATCCTTATTGTCTTTGATGAAGGAGGACCATCCTGAGTAGGATTTACTGCTGCCCGATACCGCATTCTTCTGAAAAGAATGGCAGACAGCAATTGCCAAGCCGTCGGTAGCATCTAGAAACTGAGGTGTTTCTTCAAATTTCAATAGATTCTTTAACATTGCAGAAACCTGCTCCTTCGTGGCATTTCCATTCCCTGTGACAGATTGTTTTATCTTTCTTGGAGAATATTCGAAAATCGGAATATCTTGTGCAAGTGCTGCCGCCATGGCAACACCCTGTGCTCGTCCTAACTTAAGCATTACCTGTATGTTTTTGCCATAAAACGGTGATTCGAGTGCTACACAGTCGGGATTATATTCTTGCATCAAAGCAGAGGTTTTTTTGAAAATACGTTGTAGTTTTAGTGCCTGATCATCTAAATGGCCCATTTTGATCACACCCATGGAGATCAGTGATATATTATTGCCCACTTCTTTGATGATACCATATCCGAGTACGACTGTTCCAGGATCGATTCCTAAAATTATTCTTTCTTTCGCCTTTTCCTTCTGCATATGCAATAATACAAATTTTGCGTTTTATTCGTGGATTGCATGCGACAAAACTTAATCATTTGGCTAAAATTTAGTAACATTGCTCTCTAATTATCAAAAGTTGACTGGAATACAAAAAAAATACGTCAGTCTTTTATTGAAGATATTGGTGTTTGCCCTAGCGACCTGGTATATCGTCGTGAAAGTATCTGATAAAAGCAATATTGAGAAGTTTAAGACACTAATTGCTGGCTTGGAACAACATTCTGTTGCATGGACGCTTGTCCTGATCGTAGTATTAATGCTTGTCAATTGGTTGCTTGAGGTCGTAAAATGGCGATACCTCGCATCTAAATTGGAAAATATTTCTTTTTGGAGGGCATTTCAGTCAGTTTTTTGCGGACTCTCATGGGCTATTTTTACCCCTAATAGGATTGGAGAGTATGGCGGGAGGGTACTTTTTCTACAACCCCAGCATAGGGCTAAGGGCGCTGTGGCGATGGGAGTAGGATTATTTGCGCAATTGGTTTTGACAAGTGTTGCCGGCGCGTTGAGTATTGCTTGGTTTGTCTGTAAATTTCTTTCGCCCCCTTTATCGGTACAATTTGGCGTATGGCTGCTCGCTATTATCTATGCTGCTGGATTTGTCATATTATATTTCAACGTAAAATGGATTGACTTGTTGGTCGGTAAAATTAAGTTTTTGACCCGTATTAAACCTTTTTTTGAAGTATTAGAGCATTATTCAATGTCCGAACTTAGTATTGTTCTTTTAAATTCCTTAGCACGATTTATCATTTTTACATCTCAGTATATCATCTTAATGAAGCTTACATTGCCTGAACTGCCGCTGTTATCCATGATTCTGATGATTTTTATCCTGTTTTTTGTCCAGGCCGCCTTACCAACATTGGATATTTTTGATTTCAGTGTAAGAAGTTTTGTAGCTAGTAATCTATATAGTTATATCACGACACAGGAAATAGCTGTCATGGCTATTGTTTCCTGTATTTGGTTTGTGAATTTGATTATTCCGGCAGTATTTGGTTCTATTTTTGTTTTTAAGATTAATTTTTTCGGTGATACAAATACTTAACTATTTATTGATCAGTTTTGCCTGCGTTTACGCAATTCTGGTTTTATGGATGGGTAGAGGCTGGTTCTTAATCCCAGTACCCAGCAATCTTATTCAGCCAACAAAAGCGATTTCTGTGATTATAGCTGCGCGGAATGAAGAGCTCAATATAGGCCGTACCATCGACTGCATATTGGCCCAGGATTATCCTGCAGCACTCTTGGAACTTATTATTATTGACGACCATTCAGACGATAATACGTCGTTGATTGTGAAGAAATACGCTGGAAAGGGGGTGAGGCTAATTCAATTGAATGAAAATGGACGTTTGAATTCATACAAAAAACTGGCAATTTCAAAGGCCATAGCATGCTGTAAGGGCGATATTATTATAACCACTGACGCAGACTGCCGTATGGGACCAAATTGGTTAGCAACGGTCGTCGGTACATTCGAAAAAGAAAATGCCTATTTACAGTCTTCTCCGGTAGTGTATTCAGAAGAAAAAGTTTTTTTTGAACGACTCCAGACCTTGGAATTCCTTTACTTGATAGGCCTTGGCGCTGCGGGTATTGGAAATAAGAAACCAACAACTTGTAATGGGGCGAATCTGGCATATCGGAAAGATATTTTTGAACAGATGGGTGGATTTAAAGGAATCGATGAGCTTGCCTCGGGAGATGATGAACTTTTCTTACATAAAGTCGCAGAACAGTATCCTGAAAAAATAACGTTTTGCAAATCAAAAGATGCTATTGTTTACACGGATGCCAAACCAGATCTAAAGTCATTTATCAGTCAGCGCCGACGCTGGGCTTCGAAAAGTACCAAATATAAAAATAAAGGTGTGATCGCCTTGGGAATTTCCATTTGGTTTTTTAATGTATTGATTTTAGTTGCTTTGGTTCTCGCTCTTTTTGGCGTAAATTTCGTTGCCTGGGTCGTACTTTTTGCATTGCTGTTAAAGATGATCGTCGAATTTCTTTTTATTCGGCCCTTAACTGTATTCGCAAGCAGAAAGGAACTCTTATGGTATCTGCCTTTACTGAGCTTAGCGCATATCTTTTACCTAACTTATATCGGCATATTGGGTAATGTTGGGAAGTATGACTGGAAAGGTCGGCAAGTCAAATAATTTTTTCCTATTTTTCGACCCTCAATCTTATGGCTTCTTCAGCTGATTTTACGATTTCCTCAATTGTCTTTCCTTCCGTATCTAAGGGATTGAGTACCTCCCACGTCATATGGAGAAACGGTGTCAGTGGGTACATCCCATATTGTACCATTTCGTAGGACCCGGTGATGGCAACCGGAACAACGAGTGCATTTGGATTTTTCTTTAATAATGTGGCAATTCCACCAACATGGAAGGCTTTCATTTTCCCCGTCTTTGATCGCGTTCCTTCCGGAAAAATAAACGCCGACCAGTTTTTGGTTTTCATATTGTTGGCGAGTTTCAGTATCTCGGCAATAGATTGTTTGGGGTCATTGCGATCGATATTTGCGGCGCCGCCATGTTTCAGGTTAAAAGAGATACTCGGTATACCACTAGCAAGTTCTATTTTGGAAATAAACTTCCCATGAAATCTACGTAAGAAATAGATCATTGGGGGGATATCAAACGTACTTTGGTGATTGGCTACAAACACAATGGGCTGTCCCGTTGGAATATTTTTATTGTCGATAAATGTCACGCGGTTAAATAGCGTGTAATAGGAAGCGACAAGACAGGCATTTAATATATCTACACTCCTTTTATGGGCATTGTATCCTCCTAGCTTCAAACATAGCCACTGTATGGGGTGGAAGATAATCAAGGATAAACCAAAACAAAACCAAAATATTATAGATAGGAAATAGCCTAAAAACTTCTTCATAAACGTTATTTAATGATACAAATATATCATTAAGCAATGGTTTTTGAAAGATATTGATTTTATAGCGTTTTGTTTTAATATTATTAATGTTATCTTTAATAATGTTAATATACATATTGTTTAATGAAAAAAATACCAATTGATTGTCCCTGTTGTGAAGCGAAGTTAACGGTTTCTAAGTTGGTGTGTGACTCTTGTGAGACTGAGGTTGTCGGTAAATTTTCATTGCCCTTACTCATGCAGCTCACTGTCGAGGAACAGGAATTTGTCATGAACTTTTTGAAGCATTCAGGAAGTTTAAAAGAAATGGCAAATCAAATGGGAAAATCCTATCCGACAGTCCGCAATATTCTCGACGATCTGATTTATAAATTGAAATCTCTTGCTCCTACAACGACCTAGACAAATTCTCCGATTAGCGGCTGAAAGCGGTGTAAAAAGGCGATCATACATTGGAGGGAGTTGGTAAAACGGAGATGCTTTTGTTTGGTATGTTTGGAATCATCAGTTTATTATTGCTGTTTTATCAGTTCAATTTGTTGGTGAGGGGTATGAATGTAATCGTTAACAATAAGAAAATGGAGATCAGTAAACTATTTGTGGCATTATATTTTATATTGCATCTAAGTAACAGTTATATTTTTAGTAGAAAACGACAATGAGAAAAATTTTATACCTATTTATCATTTATTTCCATTTTTCATGTTCCCATGCACAGACATTTGATGGCTCATGGAAGGGCGAGGTAAGTGTTTCGGGGCAGAAGTTGCTATTGGTATTCAATCTACAGCAAGATAGCACAGGAAACTGGAATGGAACCTTTGAAAGTCCAATGCAAACGTCACAAAAATTTGCAATAAGCCAAATACGGATCCAACACGATTCAATTTGGATGGATGTGAAAAATATCGGTTTAGCTTATGCTGGTTTTTTGGATCGGGACAAAGATGTGATGAAAGGCGGCATGAAGCAGGGAACTTTTGAATCTGCGATGATTCTGGTTAGGAGCGAAAATGAACAGAGTGGACTGTCTCGTAAGCAGGATGTTTTTCCTCCCTATGACTATATGGAAGAGGAAGTATCATTTAAAAATAACAAAGGTAATTCATTTTTAACGGGATCCTTAACCTATCCAAAGGGTAAAGGACCATTTCCTGCAGTAGTATTGGTCAATGGTAGTGGACAACAGAACAGAGATTCTGAAATGTTTGGCCACCGACCTTTTAAGGTTCTCGCTGATCATCTTACTAAAAATGGTTTTGCGGTACTGCGTTATGATGACCGAGAAATAGGTGGATCGAAAGGCGAAGTGAATTTAGCGACAACGATCGATTTTGCTTCTGATGCGAACGCCGCAGTAGATTTTTTAAGCAAAAAAAACATCGTTGACGTTGATAAAATCGGGATGATTGGCCATAGCGAGGGTGCTTTAATTGCCGAAATAGTCGCATCCGAGAATGATAACGTAAAGTATATTGCAATGCTATCTGGACCGGTATTAAAAGGAGACTCATTGTTAATCTTACAGAGTTATGCTTTAGGAAAGGCGGGTGGATTGTCGGAAGCTGCATTAACGATCAATAAAGCAAATAACAGAAAATTATATACTATTTTAATGAGGGATGAACCACCAAAGGTTTTGTCTGAAACTTTGGAACAGGAACTTATTCATCAAAATAACAACAATCCGTTGACTCCCGATATGAGAATTAAACTCAGTCCGATGATGAGTCCTTGGTTTAGGACTTTTCTCAGAATTGATCCGGCTTATTATCTGAAGCACCTGAAAGTACCTATTTTTGCTTCTTTTGGCGGGAAAGATGTTCAGGTGCCTGCAAATGAAAATATTTATAGCCTTCAGCGTCTGCACCTAAATACGACAGATGTGACAATTAAAAATTATCCAAACTTAAACCATCTTTTTCAAAATTCTCAAACGGGTAAAATCGAAGAATACTTTGAGAATTCAGAAAGCTTTAACGAGCAACTGATGGATGATCTGACAAAGTGGCTTAAGATGAAAACCAAGTAATTCATTATCTATCCGCATAGTTTTAAACAAAAAGAAGGTAATTTAATAAGCGGCTAAATTACCTTCTTTTTGTTTTTGTAACGATTTTAAGTTGGGGCAGATCGTATACTTACTAGGGTGTTGTATTCGCTACAGGAAGTATTTTTCCATTAAAATAGCGGTGTCCATTTTGAGCGAAATCCGCGATATAGCGCCCCATTTCGAAGGCCAATGTACCGGCTTCAACACCCGGAAAAGCGGCCTCAAACATTTCAGTCTGAGAAGATCCCAACGCTAAACAGTTAACCTTAATTCCCTTTTCCTTAAATTCTTCAGCCAAACACTCTGTGAGTATCGATAATGCTCCTTTGCTGGCTGAATATGCTGAAAGACCAGAAAACTTCATGGATCCCTGGAAACCGCCCATGCTGCTGATATTTAAGATATGTGATCCTGCCTGCATCATGGGAACAACATGTTGTATCATATTAACGTGCCCCATTACATTGATCTGCAACATTTCAGCAAAATCTTGTCCATCAGTTTCCATAAATGGCTTATAGATGAGTGCACCCGCATTGTTTATCAAAATATCAACCTTATCAAATTTTGACTGAATGAAGGGGACTAGCGTAGCATAGTCGTCGTAGACAATATCAAATTGGGCAGGATATAACGCTCCGCCATCAAAATTGAGTTGGCCTGCAATTTCGTGAAGCTTTCTTAGTTTGTCCGCTGATCTGGCCAATGCAATTACGTTGTTGTCCTTTTTAGAGGTCAAATCCAATACCGCTTCAAATCCAACACCACTGCTGGCTCCTGTAATAATAATATTTGCCATGTTATTCTTCTAGTTTTTGACTTTGTTCAACTTCTTCGACAGTAGGCAATTTATCTTCCCCGATGGCTTTGGGATGGAAGATATAATAAATTCCCGAAAGCGCAACGAGAGCAGAAATAATATAAAATAACAATGTGATTAATACCGCATTGTGTGAGTCGACATGAAAGATACCAGCTCCCCACATAATCACAAGTTCACGCATGCCTAAACCTCCAACGGAAAAGGGGATGATTGAAACTAGTGAAGAGGCCAGGAATAAAAACAGGTAAGGGGAGAATTTGCCGCTAAAACCCAAAGCATAAAGTATGAGGATTGCTGCTATAACTTGCATCGACTGTACGCCGATGGCCTTTAAATACGCTTTTAAAAATGTTGATTTGTATTCCTTAAAGAACTTGGTGACGATAAAATAATAGAGAATGCTCCCTAAAATAAATAAAATAATGGTCAGATAGTTTGGAATTCCCAGCTGTGGCATATAGGTTACCAGTGCTGCAATGATAAGGCATAATGCCCATAAACCACTTAATCTGTCTAAAAATAGAGCCGTAAATAGTTTTCTTCCTTTAATATTAAATCGTTTCCTGAGGAAGAATATCTTGTACCCATCTCCGCCCACACCACCAGGTAAAATAAGGTTATAAAATAGGCCGAGTTGATACAATTTTAAATTATATCTTTCGGTGACATCCAGGCCGATCGCTTTTAAAAACGTCAATAAGCGCGAAGAGGAAATAAAAATAGAGATACTATACGCGACTAAAGCAAAGAATAGATAAAGTGGGTTGGAATGGATGATGGCTTCTTTTAGATCTTTTACTGATACCTTGCTGAATACCCAATATAAGGCGCCCACTGTAACAACAATCTTTGCTATATTTTTGGCTATTTTGAGCCCCTTCTTTCTATCCATATAAAGTTATGCGTTCAATCCTCTTGGCTGTAATTAGCGATTTGGCGAATCCAAAGTTAGAAACTTTGTGGAAATGTGCAATTGTGCTTAAGCAATCGTTGGGTAAATTCTTGAATACAATAATATCAAATACAAAATACCAAAGATAGTCGCGAGCGAAAATAGCCAATTTAGGTCAATTCTGTTATATTTGTGCTTGAGTACAGCAATCATTAATCCAATGATGATGCAAAATAATAAAATAGGCGCTACCAGGGCTATCTTATTCGTAAATGCAAGGCTTATCTGATCCAATTTGCTTTTTGCTTCCTGTCCTAAGAAAAGCGGATAAGTAGCAAAGGCCAATAAAATGACGAATAACCGCAGTAGAGTTTTTGCTATTATTTTGCTTATGGTATGATTTTTGGCTGTAATCTTCATGATTTGTGAATTAATTTACTCCAAAAATACAATTTGAAATTAAAATTTATACATATGAATCGATTCGTTTTATCATTAGCAACTGTTTTTGCTATCGTGACCTTATTTTCTTGTGGAGCACAAAAGCAAGGTACATCAACTGGAAGTCCTTCTTCCAATACGAGTGCAGCTTCTGGTCCAAGCGCTTCTGATTGGAAATCTGCCGTTAAAGGAACTTGGACATTGAATACAATCGATAGAGAAAATTTACCATCTTCATTCACAATTAAAAGTGTTTTTGAAGAAGCTCCTGCAGAATGTTTTGTAGGCAGTACATGGAATTTTATTGGAAATGGCAAGGGGTCAATTACCTTTAACGCTCAGGGAACTTTGTGCGCTCCAGGTGCATCACGCGAGATCTTTTGGTCTATCTATAATCCTGGAAAAGGTCTAGGGGAACCACAGTTTCAGTTTAAAAAAATCTATGCAGGCGACAAAGCAAAGAACGTAACGACTGGTTATCGCTTAGATTTATCTTATTCGGATGGGAATAAATTAGTTATGCGCATGCCATTGACAGTTGCTAATGGAGAGGCGTATTTAGTCTTTAATTTCACGCGTTCTAATTAATCGCAAAACGATAAAAGTAGAAAAACATTAAGCTATAGGATTTCCTATGGCTTTTTTTGTTTAAAATTTAATACTTTTACATTCCCAATTCATTATGATTATTTATGCCATAGCTGGGGGGATTCACAACATTTTGAAGCAGTGCATGCATAGAATCTTGTGGACGGATACGCTTATCGTAGATATGATGATGGGACAAATACCTGGTGATTCGTCGGGTATTGCATAATCTAGAGAGAAACATGGCTGAACAACACACCAAAACTGCTTTAATAACGGGTATAACAGGACAAGATGGTGCCTATCTAGCAGAATTCTTATTAAAAAAGGGATACAAAGTACACGGCTTAAAGCGTCGAAGTTCTTTATTTAATACGGATCGTATTGACCATCTTTATCAAGATCCTCATCTTGACAATAGAAATTTTACTTTGCATTTTGGCGATTTGACTGATTCAACCAATTTAATTCGTATTATACAAGAAACCCAACCAGATGAGATCTACAATCTTGCTGCTCAGTCTCACGTAAAAGTTAGTTTTGACACCCCAGAATATACTGCAAATGCAGATGGTATCGGTACATTACGTATTCTTGAAGCGGTGAGGCTATTGGGGATGATTGAGAAAACCCGGATTTATCAGGCCTCTACTTCTGAGCTTTATGGTTTGGTGCAAGCGGTTCCACAAAGTGAAACAACACCTTTTTATCCCCGAAGTCCTTATGCTGTAGCCAAAATGTATGGTTATTGGATTACTGTAAATTACCGCGAAGCCTATAAGATGTATGCCTGTAATGGTATTTTATTTAATCACGAGAGCCCGGTAAGGGGAGAAACCTTCGTGACACGTAAAATCACCAGAGCAGTTGCAAAGATAGCTCTTGGACTTCAGGATAAGCTATACCTCGGTAATCTGTCCGCGCAACGCGACTGGGGGCATGCGAAGGATTATGTGGAAGCGATGTGGTTGATTCTTCAGCAGGAAACACCCGAAGATTTTGTAATAGCAACAGGTGTGACCACTACCGTTAGAGAGTTTGTGCGGATGGCATTTGCTGAATTGGGTATTGAGATTGAATTTAGTGGAAAGGGAGAACAAGAAAAGGGTGTTATTATCGATATTGATGAAGAGCGTTTGCTGCAGTTGAATATCGATCAGTCAATGATTAAATTTGGTCAGACTGTTGTCAAAGTTGATCCTGCATATTATAGGCCGACTGAGGTCGACTTACTTATTGGTGATCCGACAAAAGCAAATACAAAACTTGGATGGCAGCCAAAATATGATCTCCAAATGCTGGTAACAGATATGGTACAATCTGATCTTCACTTGATGAGGAAGGAAGAATACTTGAAAAAAGGAGGATTTGAGACTTTAAATTATTTTGAATAAGTTACAATCTGTAGCAGAAAATAAAACTGGAATAATTTTTGTTTAAACATTCAATGGTATAGATCTATACTATGAATATGACAGTATATTATGATAAATTCAGACGTTGTTTCGAGTAAGAAAGAAGAAGAAAAAAAGAAAGATTCTTCGAAAATTTACTTCTTTATCATTGCGATAGCAGCATTACTTGCAACGAATATATATTTTTATGTTAAGTTTAAAACCAACGGTGAAAAGGTTTATACGCTTACAGTAGAAAAAGAGAATCTTCAGGTACAGATAGATCGTATTGAGGCTGAATTGGATAAAATTGATGTAGAAAATGTGCAATTGACTCCTGAGATGACGCTGCAAAAAGAGGATTCCAGAATGGAGATTGCGGTGCTTCGTAAGAAGCTCGAAAATAAAAGTATTACTCCCAAAGATATCGATGAAGCGCAACAGAAGATCAACCAGCTTAAAAAACAGGTTGATACCTATCGCGTAAATGTTCAAAGGCTGATTCAGGAAAATCAAATTTTATCCAAACAAAATCTCAACCTGAACGAATCTGTAGTCGAAAAGGAAAAGCAAATTACTTCATTGGTTACTTCAAATTCTGAATTGAAAGAGAAGGTTGCAACAGCTTCTGCCCTGAAAGTTTCAAGCATTAGTATGAATGGCCTTGAAGTCAAAAAAAATGGAAAGGAATTAGTTGAAGAACGTGCGAAGAAAATTGACAAGTTAAAAATCAGTTTTACCATTGCTGATAATCCTTTAGCAAAAAATGGAGAACGTGATATATATGTTAGAATTATCGACCCACAAGGAAATCTAGTCGTGCAGGACGATAATATTTTCTATGTACATGGCGAGAAATTACAGTATACATTTAAACATAATATTTTGTTTACCAACAAGGGGGAAGATTATATCATTTATTGGGCAGCAGAGCAGGGATTTTCTAAAGGTGCCTATACGGTATTGTTATATGAAGATAATGCAATCATGGGACGATCTACGATTGTATTGCGTTAAGAGGAGATAAACAAATAAACTAAAAGCTCTTTACATGATTGTAAAGAGCTTTTTTTGTGAAGTACAAATTCTTACTATATCGATCCGTAACCATAAGGGCATGGCTTTCAAGTAGCTTTAACGTATCAAAATCCATCAATACTGAGCTATAAGCTGGATATACTTGGTTTCTCCAATTTCTCTTATCTCTGTTGTGGCTAAATCACTATTAAGATTCTGCCTGCTGTAAGGGAAGCAGGATATGAAATGTCGTGCCTTCGCCTTCTACGGTCTCAAAATAGATCTGACCGTTACTGGCTTCGATTGTTTTCTTGACAAGTACCAATCCTAAGCCATTTCCCGAACTTTTTGTGGTGAAATTTATCTGGAAAATTTTATCCTGCATTTCCTTCGGAATTCCATACCCATTGTCTTTGACATCGATTTTAACAAAATTATCCGAGTAGCGTTCAATGGAAATTTCGATCTTCATGTTTTTTCGGCCATAGCCACCCTCGATAGCATTTTTTATTAAATTATTGAACGTCCGCAAGAGTTCATTACCATCCGCTTTTACAATCAATGTTTTATGATCAGCGTTATTGATGAGACGGATACTTACACTCGGCGTATTATTGTATAACGAAATAGACTTTGTTATTTTTTCAACGATATTGATATTCTCCATCATCGTATTTGGAAATTTTGCAAAATGCGAAAATTCGGATGCAATATGCGTTAGAGCATCGATTTGCTCGATAAATGAAATAGAGAATTTATTAAATCTGTCTGGAAATTTAGGATCATCATCTTTGTAAGATCTGCGTAGTTGCTGAATACCCAATTTCATTGGTGTCAATGGATTTTTAATTTCATGTGCTATCTGCTGAGCCATCTCACGCCAAGTGGATTCCCGCTCCGTATCTTTGATTTTATTGGCATAGTCTTCAAGCTTTATGATCATAAGGTTGTATTCTTTGATCAATGTACCTATTTCATCATTTCGCTGCCAAAATAACGGCTCATTGGGTTGTCCCAAGCGCAGCTGTGAAATTTTCTTACTGATGATGCTCAGTGGATTGGTGACACTGTTGGCAACAAACGTGGCATAAAACCCAAAGCCAATGATGATCAGCGAATAAATGTTTACTATGGTATTTAATAGAAGATTTTTATTGATATTTTCTTCTTTTTGAAGGGAGAAGTTTGGTATGCCAATATAAGCCAGGGTATTGTAATTTTTGTCCCTGATGGTGGCATAACTAGTTTCAAATTGGAAAGTACCTATCCGCTCATCTTCAATCGTCTCTGACTTTTTTAATATCGATAGATTCTTCAGTGCAGCGGGATTGATGAATGTAGAGAAAAGCTCCAAATCGTAAATTCTACGCTGTGAACTATAGAGCAACCTGCCTGATTTGGAATAAAGATTAAAGTCCTTGGAAATTGTTTCGGACAATGTCTTTAGAATGCTGATGAGTTGAGTTTCGGTGGAAATTTCATCCGTATATGTCAGCATATTTTCCATCCGTTTGCCAAGTTCAATTATAAAACGTTCTTTACTTGTTTTATTGTTGTTATAAAGTTGTTTATTGATACTGATATAAGAAATTACACCTGAAATAAGAATAGCGAGTATAACGGAGGAGATAATAGATGTCTGAATACGTGTAGAATATTGTATCTTATTCACAATTCTGTAGAACTGATACTTTAAATTTCGGAAAGTAAGCTTGGTGTTTTTAAGAAAAATATAGAGTGATTTTATGAAGTGGTACAGCATAAAAATCATAAAGAACACCAGGAATAGAAAAGATGTCGTTGCTAAATAGTCCCAAAAAGAAGGTTTTTGTTTACTGATAACATAGGTTGAAAATTTATTGGCGATGTAGGCCATGTGCAGGTATGCATCTTTGTCTAGGATCTCAATATATTCTCCAGGAGTACCTTTGAGACCTCTTAAATTGTTTTCATATGTATATTTTCCAAATTGTGTTATTAGAGAACCTGCTTTATAAAGGGCTATCGAATAGTCTCCTTTATTATAATACTGTGAGTTGTTGATCCGCATATCGGTAAGGATTTCGGGATAAGGGACCGTGTAACTGAAGTCTTTATTGGAGAGATTGATAATAACGTTGACGATTCTATTTTGGTCAATCGACACTGGAATGATAGAAAAGTATTCATGTGTACCGAGTTCTCCGCCGGCACGATAGAAGTTTTGAGTTACTTTTATCGACTTATTGATCACTTTTTCGCGATACTCATTGAGCTTATTCTGGCTTGCAGCATTCAGCGGATTATTGTTCTGATCATAATAATAGGCTTTGAATTCGTATTTGGAGAGATAGCCGCTAAAGTATTTTTTCTTAATGAAGTCGTTGATGCCCTCTGTGTTTGTGTAGGGTAGACTGATATTAAATAGATGCTTTAATTCTTGATCGTTTGCCAGGCTGCTTTCAATATCGGAGAATAACGACACAGCATTCACATCATCTTCGGACTGTAGGTTGCCCAACAATATCTTCATATCAATCAAGTTTCTTTCCTGGTAGAAACGAGCGTGCGTAATAGCACTTATGATTGCCCAAAGTATCAGTACCGCGATATAGTTTGTGAGTATATGCCGATTGAAATATTTCTCACCGAAAGATTTAATAAGAATAATTAGCGCGAGTAGTAAGTTGACAAGGCTATTTTTTTCTATATAAAAGGAAATGATCAAAATGACAAAGATGACGCATGCCAGTTGGATATTTAGTAACTGTGTTGGCTTTAACTCTAATTTTTTAAGAAAAAAGAGCACAAGGTCGATGTAAATACTTAAGGCCAAAATACCTATGCCGACAATGCCAAGATCGACCCAACTTAAGAAATGTAAATCGACCAGTTTTGTAAAATCAAAATAAATATTGTTGGAGTGCGTAATTAACGTTCCGGCGATATCGTATAATAGCCCGAACGACAGGTATATACTCAGAATAAATCCGATGGCTATGGGCACTCTAAAGAGCCGGATATTTTTTATTTTGTCAAAATTAAGCTCTTTGCGAATTGAATAGATAAATAGAATGAGCCATAATATTAAAATTGTGGTGGACATGACCGACCAGATGTTCGGGAAGAAACGATTATAGGCATAGTTGCGCGAGTCGAAAATTGAAAATGTCGCATTTTCAGATAGCAAATTCCATTTGAGATCGGCGAATTTGACCAAACTAAATATCGCCAACAGCAGTAGTATAGACCACCAGGCCCTGCCTGTTTTGGCCATATGAAGGCAAAGGCTATTGAAGAAGATCAACCATGCAATTAAAGCAAGTAACCAGCAGAAAAATTGCAAAATTGTGTAAGCATTTTCATGCTCTCCGTCTTTGAGCTTAACAGAAAAAAGGTAAGATCCCTCTTTACTGTAAATGTTTTTAATGGTTACCGTATCTGTATAGGAGGCAATATCAATATTTCTGGAGTCGAAGAAGTTTCTCCGCAGTGAACTGCTTAAATAGAGATTGTTGTTATTGGTATATCCTTTTACAATAATATAGGCGAGTATACTGATATTACCAATTGTTTTCTTTCTAACGACGTAAGAGCGGTTATCATCTTGGATAAAATTGGATTTTTCAGGAAATCCCTGATCAGTAATCGGTACAAATAGATGTGTGCTCCACATCTTCGGCTCGTGGTCCTTAAAAAGAAATAGATAGACATTTTCTTTGGTTTTGAATTTTTCAAAGGCCTGATAAACCGCGATTGGATACTGATCGTAGTTTTTGAAAGTTTTGAGCAAAAGAGAATCGTTGAAAATACGGTCTACTTTTTTCTCTTGCTGAGCGATATAGTTATTTAGTGATTTTGTATCAATGTCTAATATTTCCTTATTGGTAACAGATTCTTTGATGGTGATAGCTGTTCCTATAAAGCATAGCGTTAAGATAAGTAAGAGTAGTCGAATTTTTATACCAGAATTCACGTTCATCAATTTACATTATTGTAAATATAAAAAAAAGTCCTTGCTTTCTTAGGGCAAGGACTTTTATATTATTTTTCTACATGACCTCCTTTGATTGGTCAGAGAGAATTTTTGCACTATTTTCGCTGCTTTGTAAGCTATTGAAAACACGAAAGGTATCGAATACCAATAATTAAACGTGAGGCTCTTCTTGTCTGAAGATTTTAGCAGTCAAGTACTCACGGTTTAAGCGAGCAATGTTTGTTAATTTGATACCTACAGGACATTCAGCTTCACAAGCACCAGTATTGGTACAGTTACCGAAACCTTCAGCATCCATTTGATCTACCATTGCCTGTGCACGTTCGTAACGTTCAGTTTGCCCTTGAGGTAACAAAGCAAATTGAGATACCTTTGCCGATACGAATAACATTGCAGAAGCATTTTTACATGCTGCAACACAAGCACCACAACCGATACATGTTGCTGATTCGAAAGCTTCGTCAGCAATACGTTTAGGAATAGGAATAACGTTTGCATCAGGAACACCACCTGTATTGATATTCACATATCCACCTGCTTGTTGGATACGGTCAAATGCGGTACGGTCAACCGCAAGGTCTTTCAATACTGGGAATGCCGCAGCTCTCCAAGGTTCAATCACGATAGTTTGTCCATCATGGAAGCTACGCATGTGCAATTGACAGGTTGTAGTACCTTCTTTAGGACCGTGAGGGCGACCATTGATTACTAATGAACACATCCCACAGATACCTTCACGACAATCGTGATCGAAATATACTGGATCTTCTCCTTTACGAGTCAATTCTTCATTGACAATATCAAGCATCTCTAAGAAAGACATATCATCAGCGATATCGTTTGCCTGATAAGTTACAAATTGACCTTTATCTTTATCATTTTTTTGACGCCAAACTTTCAGCGTTAAATTCATATGTTGTGCCATGATAATTTTCCTTCTTATTTATAACTTCTTTGTGTTAACTGAACGTTCTCGAATACCAAGTCTTCCTTGTGTAATTCCTCAGGTACATTGTCTCCTTTGTATTCCCAAGCAGATACATAGGCGAATTCATCATCGTTACGTTTTGCTTCACCTTCTTCAGTTTGGCTTTCCAAACGGAAGTGACCACCACAAGACTCAGCGCGTTGTAAGGCATCAACAACCATTAATTCACCCAATTCTAAGAAGTCAGCTACGCGACCAGCTTTTTCTAACGAAAGATTTAATTCTTCGTTCTCTCCTAGAACTCTAACATTTGTCCAGAATTCTTTTTTCAACTCTTGGATCAAACCTTGTGCTTTTTGTAGTCCTTCAGCTGTACGAGCCATACCACAATACTCCCACATAATGAGACCTAATTTTTTGTGGATATCATCAACAGTTTGTGTACCGTTTAAAGACAACAATTTGTTGATTTTCTCTTCAACTTCCTTACGTGTAGATTCGAAAGCAGGATGGCTGTGATCTACTGGTGCAAATGAACCTAATTTTGCTAAGTAATCTCCAACAGTGTAAGGAATGACGAAGTAACCGTCGGCAAGACCTTGCATTAATGCCGATGCACCTAAGCGGTTTGCACCGTGATCAGAGAAGTTACACTCACCCAAAGCATATAAGCCAGGGATTGTTGTCATCAAGTTGTAATCAACCCAAACACCACCCATTGTGTAGTGTACAGCTGGGTAGATACGCATTGGTTGTTTGTAAGGGTTCTCGTCAGTGATTTGATAATACATGTCAAATAAGTTACCATATTTAGCACGTACAGCGTCCTCTCCTAGACGGCCGATAGCTTCTTTGAAATCCAAGAATACCGCGAAACCAGTTTTACCGACACCACGACCATCATCGACAGCTTCTTTCGCATTACGAGAGGCCACATCGCGTGGTACCAAGTTACCGAATGAAGGATATTTACGCTCCAAGAAATAATCTCTGTCTTCCTCTTTGATATCATTGGCTTTGATCTCACCTTTGCGCAATCTTTCAGCCATCTCCTGAGTTTTAGGAACCCACACACGGCCGTCATTACGTAAAGACTCTGACATCAATGTTAACTTCGATTGGTGATCGCCAGTTACAGGGATACAAGTTGGGTGAATCTGTGTATAACAAGGGTTAGCGAAGTAAGCGCCACGTTTGTGTGCTCTCCAAGCAGCTGTAACATTACAACCCATCGCATTTGTAGACAAGAAAAATACGTTACCGTAACCACCTGTACACATCAATACTGCGTGTGCAGCATGCGTTTCTATTTTACCTGAAACCAGGTCACGAGTGACGATACCTTTAGCATGACCATCGATCATAACAAGGTCTAACATCTCATGACGCGTATAGGATTTTACTTTCCCTTTTTTTATCTGGCGGTTCAATGCTGAATAAGCACCTAACAATAATTGTTGTCCAGTTTGACCACGGGCATAGAATGTACGGCTTACTTGCGCGCCACCGAAAGAGCGGTTATCTAATAAACCTCCATATTCACGTGCAAATGGAACACCTTGAGCGACACATTGGTCGATGATATTAACAGATACCTCTGCCAAACGGTAAACGTTGGCCTCACGGGAGCGGTAATCACCACCTTTGATTGTATCGTAGAATAAACGGAAAACAGAGTCTCCATCGTTTTGGTAACTCTTTGCTGCATTGATACCACCTTGTGCTGCAATAGAGTGTGCACGACGTGGTGAATCTTGATAACAGAATGTAATTACATTGTATCCTAACTCGGCTAATGACGCTGCTGCAGATGCACCAGCAAGTCCTGTACCAACAACAATAACTGTAAATTTACGTTTGTTAGCAGGGTTAACCAGCTTCAGATTAAATTTATGATTTGACCACTTTTGGGCTAATGGGCCCGCTGGTACTTTTGAATCTAACATATCTCTTAATTTTATATTGATCGATAGAGCCGGAGCTTTATCTTAAAAGATTCTGAATTATTTAAAGAAGAAAAACAATGGCATTATTGCAAAGCCAATTGGAATTAATACCCCAAATACCCAAACACCGATTGCTCTGACAATTCCAATATATCTTCTGTGGTTAAAACCTAAAGTTTGGAATGCAGATTGGAAACCGTGAATTAAGTGGAACGCCAAAGCTGCCATCGCAATAACATACAAAGCTACCAATGCAACATTTTTGAAAGCAAAGTCAACTTGCTTGTACAAATCTCTTGCTTTTACGATTTGAACATTGTTTTCTACCGTTTCTTGGTAGTCATGAAATTCAGATGCTTGAAGTTCTCTCGCTGTGGTTTGCCCTGTTGCCAAATCAGTACGGTATTCGATGTACGGCACTTCATCATTGTGAAACTTCCACCAAAAATTAGACATGTGTGTCGCTAAGAATACTAAAATGACAGTACCTAAGATACCCATGTTGCGTGAATTCCACTTGCTGTTTGCTTGACCATCATATTTGGCATAACCAATAGGACGGGCGGCCTTGTTTTTCATCGACAATGTAATAGCATAGATGACGTGAACAATTACCGAAGCATACAATAAGTAAGAAACAACTTTGATTGGTGTAAAGTGAGTCATAAAATAGGCGTACTTGTTGAACGCTAGACCCGCATCATCTTTAAATAATTGCAAGTTACCAACCAAGTGAACAACTAGGAATAAACATAGGAAGATTCCTGTTAAGCTCATGATTAGCTTCTTCCCAATCGAAGAACTGAAAACTGGCTTTGATTTACTCATTATCCTTGTAATTTAATTTTAATTAGGCAAATCTACTATTTGCTATTAAATATGATACCATTTTGACAAGAAAAAGCAATAATTTAGAACGGTTCTAAAGTTTATTCAAATAAAAAGTCCGTTTTGAAAAAAAACGGACTTTCGAACGGTATAGAAACGCAGCTTAACCTGCTATAGAATACTAAATAATCTGTAGCCTAAACCGATACTCCACATATTGATTTTTGGATTAGCCTGACTCTCATTGTTGACTTTATTTAAGCCCATTTCATAACGGAGATCTATGCGCAAACTGGAAACATCAGCACCTACACCAAATGCCCATGAAGTACCACTCTTTTTATAGTTATTTGGATTTAATTGATCAATGAATTTAGCCTGCTTGTCATCTACATTAAATGAAAATATTGGACCAGTTTGAATCCGTGCGCCAATCGGTCCCAAACCAAAACGTTTACCCAATAAAACGGGAACATCAATACTGGTGAATTTAACATTAGTGGTAGTTGTCGAGCCATTTTCATCCTTTCCATTAACAGTCGTGTTTTTACCTGTTAAATATAACTCAGGTTGAATATGGAAACCTAATACACCAACACGGCCATAAAGGCCCGCTTGGTAGCCAGCTTTCGTGTCAGAATTGAAATATTTGCCATCGCTTTTAAGCTTTGAGAAGTTTAACCCTCCCTTAACACCCACCTCAAATCCAGGTAGAAGCTGCGCCTGTGCCGTTGCTACGCTACCACAAATCAAAAGTAATGCTGGTAAAATCTTTTTCATAATCTTTTATTTATGTATATATTGTATCTTTAAAGAAACTTTTACAGTTCAGTAAAGATATACAAATTTTATACCTAAATCTTAGTTATGCTGAAAATTAACGAAGAACAATGGCAAGTAGCCAAAGAAAAACTCCGTCGCAAGTACAATCATTTAAGTGACGAAGATTTAGCTTTTCAAGCAGGAGAAGAAGATAAGTTGATCAGTAGGTTGTCTTTGCGTTTGCGGCGGAAGCCTTCCTATATTTTATTTACAATAGGTAAAGAGATTCAGGATATCAGTAGCAATAGATTATGAGTAATACCATTAGCTGGAGCGATTTTGAGAAGGTGGATTTGAGGGTAGCAACAATTTTGGATGCGCAGGATTTTCCAAAAGCGAAGAAACCGGCCTATCAATTGAAACTCGATTTTGGTGATAAGATAGGTATACTGCAAAGCAGTGCCCAGATTACGGTACACTACAGCAAAGAAGAACTGATCGGAAAACAAGTCGTTGCAGTCGTGAATTTCCCCAAAAAACAGATCGCTAATTTTTTTTCGGAATGCTTGGTGACCGGTTTTCCAGATGAAAATGGGGATATTGTTTTGACTTCTGTTGATAAAAAATTACCAAATGGATCTAAACTTAGCTAAGTTTGTGTCATGACATTTCTAGATTTTGAAGGAACACAACTGATCGATAGCGATGAATCTTTTATGCGTATGGCATTGAACGAAGCAAAGATGGCATATGAAGAGGGAGAAGTGCCTATTGGAGCAGTTATTGTTCATCGCGGGCGCGTAATAGGGAGGGGGCATAATTTGACACAACGATTGAATGATGTGACAGCTCACGCAGAGATGCAGGCATTTACAGCAGCTGCGAATTATCTTGGTGGTAAATACCTGGATGAATGTACTTTATATGTCACCATAGAGCCTTGTATTATGTGTGCTGGAGCAGCTTATTGGACACACATCGGGAAAATAGTGTATGGAGCAAAAGACGAAAAGCGCGGTTATTCACATTTTCATGATAAAATATTGCATCCCAAAACGGTAATTTCACACGGTGTTTTGCAAGCAGAATGCGCTGATTTGGTAAAATCATTTTTTCGTCAAAAACGGTAGTAAGATATTGAATTTATTGTAACACATAAAAACATAACGTTATATATTGTGTTATATTTGTATATATAAACAAAGTAATAATCATTTAAATTAAAATAGATATGGCATTTGAATTAGAAGCGTTACCATACGCAGCCGACGCATTGGAACCACATATTGATAAGACTACAATGGAAATCCACCATGACAGACACCATCAGGCCTATGTGGATAATTTAAATAAAGCAATCGCAGGCACAGACGCAGAGAATCTATCATTATTGGATATCATCAAAAATGTAAGTAAATATTCTGCAGCTGTACGTAACAACGGCGGTGGCCATTATAACCACTCTTTGTTTTGGAAAGTTCTGGGTCCAAACGCTGGCGGAGCTCCAACGGGTGAATTAGCTGAAGCAATCGATGCTACTTTTGGTTCATTTGATGAGTTGAAAAAACAACTTCAAGCTGCTGGAGCCACTCGCTTTGGATCTGGTTGGGCTTGGTTAATCGTTGATGCTGATGGAAAATTAGCGGTAACTTCTACACCAAATCAGGATAATCCATTGATGGATGTTGCTGAAGTGAAAGGTACACCAATTCTAGGTATTGACGTTTGGGAGCACGCTTATTATTTGAAATTTCAAAACAAGCGTCCAGCGTATCTGGAAGAAATTTTTAATGTGATCAATTGGGATGCCGTAGCGCAGAACTATGCCGCATCAAAATAAAACTTCATTTGATAATAAAATCAGAAAAGCGACAATTCAATTTATTGTCGCTTTTTTTCTGAAAGTTTCCCGCGGTATTAGCTATGAAGAATCTTCAGTTCGCTCTACTTGCTGTTTGTATCTAAGGTATCGCGAAGATTTATTTCAGTAAACTGAGTCTATTTTACATATTATTTGGATTTGTGCAGCATTGCTGATAAAACTAGTACGACATCTATCGTGTACAAACAAATAGACAACTATGCATATGAAAAATTTTCTTATAATTTTTGTGGCACTTGTTACCTTTACATCCTGTCAGGGGCAGAAACCGCAGACCAAGCAAGAGGACTTCTCTAAATTGCCATTAAAAAATGCGGCTAAGCTGGATACAGCGACATTTGCCGCGGGCTGTTTTTGGTGTACCGAAGCACAATTTAAAGAACTGAAAGGTGTTGTAAATGTTGTGTCAGGATATACCGGAGGATGGACCAAGAATCCGACATATGCCCAAGTTTGTAGCGGGAGCACCGGGCATGCCGAAGCAACTCATATTATTTTTGATCCCAATCTGATCAGTTACGATAAGCTATTAGAGGCATTTTTTGTAGCACACGATCCTACTGAACTTAATCGACAAGGAAACGACGTTGGTACGCAATATCGGTCAGCTATATTTGTGCATACTAAAGAACAGCTTGACAAGACCCGGTATTATCTTTCGGCTTTGGAAAAAGAAAAGGTTTTTAATAAACCTATTGTAACCGAAGTAGTTCCGGCAACGATATTTTATCCGGCAGAAGACTATCATCAAGATTATTACCGCTTAAATGGAAAGGAACCTTACTGTCAATTGGTCATTAAACCGAAATTGGAAAAATTTAAACGTATCTTTTCCAAGGTGGTAAAAGAGGGACAGTAACTTTGGGTATTCATAATATTTAAGGTAATTTTACGCTATTAGCGCTATTTAGTGTCAAGTCAATAAGTTGAAATCATGTTCTTTCATACCAAATAATAGGTTGGATAGACTTCATGATTAATAAATAGTGTTTTTGATTGAATAATAAATACTTGTAATATGTCTAAAGGATTTTTTACAGTTCCTGTTCCTACCAATGAACCGGTGTATACTTACGCTGTCGGAACAAAAGAACGCAAATTGTTGAAAGCAGCAATTGATGAGGCACGTTCAAAACAGATCGATATCCCAATGTATATTGGCGGTAAAGAAATCACTACTTCTAAAAAAGTAACAATAGCTCCTCCACATGACCATCAACATATTTTAGGTCAATACAACCAAGGTGATAAATCTCACGTAACAGACGCAATCAATGCCGCTTTAACAGCAAAAAAAGATTGGGAAAATCTTGCATGGGAAGATCGTGCGGCGATTTTCTTAAAAGCTGCTGAATTGATTTCAGGAAAATACCGTTATGAGCTGAATGCTGCGACGATGTTGGGGCAATCTAAAAACCCCTATCAGGCAGAAATCGACTCAGCATGTGAAATCACTGACTTTTTGCGCTTTAATGTGCAATACATGACTGAGATCTATAAGCAACAACCTCCTATTTCAGGAAAAGGTGTTTGGAACCGTGTGGAACAACGCCCTCTGGAGGGGTTCGTATTTGCATTAACCCCATTTAATTTTACAGCTATCGCAGGTAATTTACCTTCATGTGTCGCCATGATGGGAAATGTCGTGGTATGGAAACCATCCAATACACAGATCTATTCGGCGAATGTACTAATGAAGATCTTCCGTGAAGCCGGACTTCCCGATGGAGTTATTAACTTGGTATACGTTTCTGGTCCTGATGCAGGTGATGTGATTTTCCAACACCCTGATTTTGCAGGTATTCACTTCACAGGTTCAACAGGAGTATTCCAGGATATCTGGAAAACGATTGGTAATAATATTCACCGATATAAAACGTATCCACGTATTGTTGGTGAGACAGGTGGTAAGGATTTTATCGTTGTTCATCCCTCGGCAGATCTGAAAGTTGCTAATACGGCATTGGTTCGTGGCGCCTTTGAATACCAAGGTCAAAAATGTTCAGCAGCATCACGTGCCTATATTCCTAAATCATTGTGGCCTGCATTGAAAGAATCTATGACGAACGATGTGAAGTCATTTACAATCGGTGGAACAGAAGATTTTACAAACTTTATCAATGCTGTTATTGATGAGAAATCATTTGATAAATTGGCAAAATATATCGATAGAGCTAAAGAATCTACTGATGCAGAAATTGTAGTCGGTGGTACTTACGATAAATCTAAGGGCTATTTCATTCATCCAACAATTATTGAAGCTTCAAAGCCAGATTACGAGACCATGGTTGAAGAGTTGTTCGGGCCAGTTTTGACTATATATGTTTACGAGGATGCTCAGTTTGAAGAAACATTAGCTATCGTCGACAAAACTTCCATTTATGCTCTGACAGGTTCCATTATTGCACAGGACCGTTATGCTATCAATTTAGCGACAGATAAATTAAGACATGCTGCGGGTAACTTCTATGTGAATGACAAATGTACTGGTGCTGTCGTAGGTCAACAGCCTTTTGGTGGTGCTAGAGGTTCTGGTACAAATGACAAAGCCGGGTCAATGATCAACTTGCTTCGTTGGGTGTCTCCACGTACAATCAAAGAGACATTTAATCCGGATACAGATTATAAATATCCTTTCTTGGAAAAAGGAGAATAAGGAAGCGAAGCTACCTTGATAAATGGAAAAGAACGCTTAAAGCGTCCTTTTCTATTTTTAAAAGAATTTCACTTCTCTACGCACATTTATTCTATTTGCATAGGATTAATTTTTATTATAGCATTAGGCGCGTTCAGCGAATTTTTTAGTGCGTTTGATTGTGAACATAATAGTATTCGATTTCTTGTAGCTTTACGGACTCAGTCTTTGAACTTTTTAACCTTGTGGCAAGGTTAAAAATAGGTCCTATAAAAAAGTAGCCATCCTATACAGAATGGCTACCTACATTATACTAATTTTTACAGCAACTAGTCTTCGTTTTCCTCGACGTTAAGCATAGGATCTTCTCCTGTTACTTCGGCGCGGATTTTTCCCTCAAGTTCATCCATTAAATCAGGATTGTCGAATAACAAGGATTTGACAGCATCCCGGCCTTGTCCTAGTTTCGTGTCACCATAGCTAAACCAAGAACCTGCCTTTTTTATGATGCCGTATTCAACACCTAAATCGATGATTTCACCGACCTTAGAGATACCTTCACCAAAAATGATATCAAATTCTGCGATACGGAATGGAGGGGCTACTTTATTTTTTACGATCTTAACTTTTACGCGGTTACCCGATACTTCATCAGAGTCTTTGATTTGTGATGTACGACGGATATCTAAACGAACAGAAGAATAGAATTTAAGTGCGTTACCACCCGTTGTCGTTTCTGGGTTCCCAAACATTACACCAATTTTTTCACGCAACTGGTTAATGAAAATACAACAGCAGTTTGTTTTTGAAATTGTACCCGTCAGCTTACGTAAAGCTTGGGACATTAAACGAGCTTGAAGTCCCATCTTAGAGTCACCCATCTCACCTTCGATTTCGCCTTTTGGTACCAAAGCTGCAACGGAGTCAATAACAATAACGTCGATTGCTCCAGAACGGATTAGGTTATCCGCAATTTCTAAACCTTGTTCACCGTTATCTGGTTGAGAAATCAATAAATTCTCCACATCTACGCCTAATTTTTGAGCGTAGTATTTATCAAAAGCATGTTCAGCATCGATGATAGCTGCAATACCGCCTTTTTTCTGTGCTTCGGCAACAATGTGTGTTGCTAAAGTAGTTTTACCTGAAGATTCTGGTCCATATATTTCAATGATACGGCCTTTTGGTACACCACCTATCCCTAAGGCGATATCCAAACCAAGAGATCCTGTAGAAATAGCCTCGATAGGCTCAACAGCAGTATCTCCTAATTTCATAATTGAACCTTTTCCAAA
This sequence comes from Sphingobacterium sp. UBA3549, assembly GCF_002376635.1. Lineage (NCBI taxonomy): Bacteria > Pseudomonadati > Bacteroidota > Sphingobacteriia > Sphingobacteriales > Sphingobacteriaceae > Sphingobacterium > Sphingobacterium sp. UBA3549. The sequence continues at coordinate 276,130 of NZ_DFOE01000017.1, forward strand.
GTTCTTCTCTAATTTATCTAACGTCAGCTGTAACGCTTTTAGTTTATCTGTGTTGCTCATATTTTTAGTATATATTTCTCAAAATTAAAAATTAAAAATCATAAACCAACTATTATTCACTAAAAAAATTAGCTTTTTATTTCTAGCTTATCCGAAACACTTTTGATACGATGATTTTTTTCGAAATATTTGCACATATAAGTGATCGGGCATTTCTCGCAGCGTGGTTTTCGGGCTAGACAGATGTATCGTCCATGTAAAATTAGCCAATGATGCGCAATCGCAATCGTATCTTTAGGCAAGTTTTTCACCAACTGTTTTTCTACGGCCAACGGCGTTGTGGCGCGATAGGTTAGGCCTAAACGATTTGCTACACGAAAAACATGTGTGTCTACGGCCATCGCTGGATTATGGTAGACGACAGAAGAAATGACGTTAGCAGTTTTTCGACCAACGCCCGGAAGTTTCACAAGATCCTCGATTTTTTCCGGCACCTTATTGTCGAACTGCTCAAGCAGCATTTTAGCCATGCCGACAAGGTGTTTAGCTTTGTTATTCGGATAGCTTACCGATCGTATATAGCTAAATACTTCTTCTACGCTAGAAGCTGCCAAACTATGTGCATCGGGATAGCGCTCAAACAATTTGGGCGTAACCTGATTGATCCTTTTATCTGTACACTGTGCAGATAAAATAACCGCAACAAGTAATTCAAATGCATTACCATAATTGAGTTCTGTCTGTGCATCAGGACTATTTTTGGAGAAATAATCTACGAAAGCCTTGTATCGTTCTTGTTTTAACATTGCTTCAAAACTAGCCAAAATTTCCATCAAAAAAGAAATTTTGGAATGCATTACATGGGGAATAATCTACCCTTAGATTGCAAGGTGCAAAAAAACTGTCGCTGGTTTAGACCAATTGTTACTAGCGATGTAAGTTTAAAAAAGAAAGGCCTAATCTCGAGATTAGGCCTTTCTTTTTTCCAGTTGTTTAGAATATGCGAGGATATTCTTAATACATCTTTTGCTTGGATGAAGCAACATTTTTGGTAATTGAAGTTTCAATTCATTTTCAATGTCCTCGTCTGTCATTACCTTTTCATTTTGGGTGATCAAATTTTGAACTTCGTTTTCTGATTGGGTAAAATTTTCTACCATAAGCATCTTGTGTTTTGTCTCTGTAAGTTAAATAATTAAACGGACAAAAGATGGTTTTGGTATAAAAAACGAGAAAATATTTATTTTTTCTTTCTATTGGTATATTCCTCTGCTTTAATGATGGCATTATAGGCATTGACAATACCTCCAGTGACGGATATATCGGCTAAGCGAACCGTTTTTGTTGCATCTTCACCAACTTTCACGCGTACCAGTTGGTCTGGCTTTTCCACAGATTCCATAATAATCTTTTTGGTCTCCACAGCACTTAAAGTTGGATAATAAGAACGGATCATTGCGGCTAAACCGGCAACAACGGGAGCAGCCATACTAGTACCCTGTTCTTCTTTATACTTCGAATCCGGTATGGTTGAATTGATGCGCACACCAGGTGCAAAAACATCGACAGTTTTTTTGCCATAATTGGAAAAATCCGCAAGAAGTTCGTTGTCCAGGTGGAGGCCAGTTGCACCTACTGTGATCCAAGCATTGGCAACTCCGGTTGTATCCCCTTTTGCATCAGTATAATATTTCATCGGAAAATTAGGCTCAATATCGTTATCTTCACTGTCATTCCCTGCGGCATGGATCATCAATACATCTTTTGATTCAGCATATTTGATTGCATCATCTACCGTCTGTTTATTATAGGTGTAACCCTTTCCGAAGCTCATATTAATTACTTTTGCGCCGTTGTCTGTTGCATAGCGAATCGCATTTGCCACATCTTTATCGCGCTCATCACCATCAGGGACAAGTCTAACGGTGAGTATCTTAACATTGTCTGCTACTCCGTTAATACCAATGTTGTTATTACGTTTTGCACCAATAATTCCCGCCACATGGCTTCCATGTAATGCGTCTGGCCCTTTCACATCGGCATTACCATAGTATCGCTCCGAAGCATCTTCGTAATCATCACCAACGATAGGTCGAGAATTGTACGTTTTATTTAAATGGTAATCTACCTGGTTATTGAAATATTTTGCGCCTTCGGTAATATCATCGAAAAATTTGGCAAAACCACCATTTTGTATTTCATCTTTTGCATAGCCAAGTGCAATCCGTTGGGTGCTCGAGGTTGCTTTAAAATTGTCTATATCTTCTTGCGTGATGTCTTCGGGTTTCTTGCCGATTTCACGCACGACAGCATCTATATTGCGTTTAAGCGCGTCATATGAAAACTGTCCCATTTTCGCTTCTTCGAGTTTGTTTTTATATTCAGCAGTCATCTTTCGATAGTTGGCGAAGGCTTTTCGGCCTACGTCATTGAGCTCAGATGCAGCTGTGATGTTAGCAAATTTTTGATCCAATGCCTTAAGCAGCCTTGTCAATTCCAAGTTGTCAAACTGAACATTCTTTCCATCAGCGTTTCCAATAAAATTCCAGCCGTATTTATCGTTGATATAACCATTGCCATCATTGTCCACACCATTGGCGAGAGTATCTTTGGTATTGATCCACACCACATCTTTGAGATCCTCATGATGAATATCCACCCCACCATCCAGTACACCAACAATGACTGGGATAGATTTTTTCCCTTTCAACAAAGTTTTATATGTTTTTTCGGTACTGATTCCCATAACCCCATCCGTTTTATAATCCAGATTGAACCAATTTGCTGGAATGGTATCCGACTGCCCGAAAGAAAAGAGGGGTAAAGCGCCTAAAGTAATGAGATATAGTGATTTCTTTAAATTCATATGCAAATAATTATTGATAAGGTGTCTGCACTCATTTTTTTCAATGAAGCTATGACACCATGATAAGCTATTCTGTTTATATTAAATTTTCTTCCTGCGCATGTTCTTCCTACGCAGGTAAGTGCAACAACACCCGACTGAAGTAGGATAGCAAAGATAATGCTAATGGCTCTTCTGAAACTGTTAATTTTTATTAAAAGTGCCTATAATCTATCCCTTCACGCCGAACTGTTGAAGAAATATCTTAAATTCAACCCATTTATAAACAAATTCTGTTTTACTCCAGTGAAACAGTCCGTTTCCTAAAAAGAGTTCATCAAAATAGCATATTAAAAGAGCATGCAACACCATAAAAAAATATATTGGCCTAACGTGATGGCCCCAAAAGCAGCTGTTTATCCCCATATCAGAAAGGTACATAATGATACTGTTCAAGATGATTATTACTGGATGATCGATTACTTTAAAAAGGGAGAAAAAGCGCAAGAAGTGATTGATTATCTAGAGGAAGAGAATTCTTATACCAACTTGATGCTTGAAGATACTGCGCACCTGCAGGAAGATCTATTTCATGAACTTAAATCCCGTATTAAAGAAAAAGATGAGTCAGTGCCTTATTATAAAAACGGCTACTATTATTATAGCCGGACAGAAGAGGGAAAACAATATTTTAAATTCTGTCGGAAAAAGGGTACACTCGATGCCGAAGAACAAGTATTGCTTGATGTAGACCAGCTTGCTCAGGGACATGCATATTACACAGCAAAAGGATTTTCAGTGAGTCCGGATAACCGGTTGCTCGCTTTTAGTGTAGATACCGTTTCCCGTAGAGAATATACCATATATGTGAAGGATCTGGAAACTGGAGCAATTTTCCCCGATCAGATAAGGAATACCGAGGGGGCGGCAATTTGGGGAAATGATAACCTAACCCTTTTTTATACCGCAAAGAACCCTATTACGTTGCTCAGTGAAAAGATTATGCGGCATACATTGGGAAGTGATCCGGCTTCGGATGTGGCTGTTTATGAAGAAAAAGATAACACAAATTATATTGCAGTTGGTAAATCGAAAAATGGAAAATATATCTTTATCAACTCGGAGGGAACATTATCCTCGGAAATCTGGTTATTGAATGCGGATTTCCCGCAGTCAGCATTTCGTGTTTTTCAGCCTAGGATTCACGATGTTCTTTATTCTGTTGTTGTATTGGAAGATCGGTTTTTAATTCTTACGAATGATGGGGCTATTAATTTTCGAATCATGCAATGTCCATTGGATCGCACCGAGCGTATTCATTGGCAAATATTCTTAGACCATCGACCAGATGTATTGATCAGTGATATCGAAGAATTTAAGGATTTCTTGGCGATTGCTGAACGGAAAAATGGATTGACCCAATTGGCAATTTATAATTTAAGGAGTAAGCATCAGCACTATTTGGATTTCGGAGAAGTTGCCTATACGGTATACCCGGGTATTAATGTTGAATACAACAGTGATAAGTTACGATATGGTTATACCTCTTTAGTGACGCCAAATTCGGTTTACGAGTATGATATGGCCGAACAGCGTAAAGTATTATTGAAGCAACAGGAAGTTTTGGGGGGGTATGACCAAGCAGCCTATATTACCGAACGTATCTTTGCTATTGCAAGAGACGGTGTTCGGGTACCTCTATCTATTGTATATAAGAAAGGAACCAAACTGGATGGCACAGCCCCTTTATTGCAATATGCATATGGCTCCTATGGGGCTTCGATGGATCCTACTTTTTCAAGCAATAGGCTGAGTTTACTGGATCGTGGATTTATCTACGCCTTGGCACATATTAGAGGTGGAGAAGAAATGGGGCGTCAATGGTATGAAGAGGGAAAAATGATGCACAAGATGAATACCTTTTATGATTTTGTGGATTGTGGTCAATATTTGATTGACCAGCATTATTGTACATCGGAACATCTCTATGCGCAAGGGGGGAGTGCCGGAGGTCTGCTAATGGGAGTAGTTGCTAATATTGCACCCGAGCAATACCATGGCATTATAGCTCAGGTTCCTTTTGTGGATGTTGTGAATACGATGCTGGACGATACAATACCGTTGACGACAAATGAATATGATGAATGGGGTAATCCAAATGATGAGGAGGCTTATTTTTATATGAAAAGCTATTCGCCTTACGAGAATATTGAACCGAAAGAGTATCCAAATTTGCTTGTTACCACAGGGCTACACGATAGTCAGGTGCAGTATTTTGAACCGGCTAAATGGGTGGCCAAACTGCGTGCAACAAAAATTGGGGATGCGGTTTTACTCTTGAAAACAGATATGGATTATGGCCACGGTGGAGCCTCTGGTCGGTTTGACTATTTAAAGGAAATCGCATTGGAATATGCTTTTCTCTTTAAATTGGAAGGAATTATTCCAGACTATGCAAACGAACAATAAAAAAAGCGGTATTAACCGCTTTTTTTATTGTTGAGCATGATTAATACTATCCTGTTGTTTTTGTAAACGCTCTTCTCTTTCGATTTCTCTCGAATCTATCTGATGCTGTTGATAATTGTCCATTGCCACTTTACTGGCTTTCTGCGACACGTATATAGCCAATATGGCAACGATAGTAATGATTGCTATCCCCCAGGCATACTTATGCTTGTCTTGTTTAACGAGCCAATACATAAATACAATGTAAGGGACCGCAAAAATAATATAGAAAATTAAACTCGGTGACATATTATTCTCCATTAAATGATCCTTACAAAAGTATCGTTTTTGACTAAAAATAACGAACCTATAGAGAAAACAACAATTTCAATTGATAAAGCGTTAAACCTTTATCTGTTTTATTGTTAAATTAACATCGCTAATATGTGCAGTATAGTCCCGTATTGTTGCGGATTAATCGCTTGAAAATGAAGCTTACATAGTAGCCTTTATGTTAGATTTTGAATTTTTAATTTTTGCAAAAAATCAATGAGAATATTGTGGAAAAGAAAAAAATATTTTTATACATTTGCATCGTCAGAAACAATTGACAGATCATAAAAAAATGAAACAGAACAAAAAGAAAGATTATTCTTATACGCAAACTTTTGAAAAGTTTATGAAGAAGGTCTTCTGTGCTTTCATTTTCGTAGAAATACCTGTTTTACGCTTCCGACGACCCATACTACCTCGGGCTTGATTTGAGGTAGTGAATCTTTCCAAGTAAGACCATGATTGTCCGATGGTTTTGAATCCGTTATTTTAATTTATTTAGTCAACAAAACACGGCGGTAGTTGTTGTTTTATTATTAGGGTCGTAAGTCAATGACTATATCAGATTTTTTAATTATCCCGGCTAAACCTGAGCATGCACATTATGCAGAGGTTATTTGCGACGAAATGTTCGAGTCTGCAAAGGCTCGTGGCACTGGTATTGCGCGTCGTAAACCAGAGTACGTTGCCAACAAAATGAATGAAGGTAAAGCAGTGATTGCTTTACATAAAGATGGCCGATGGGCAGGTTTTTGTTATATAGAAACTTGGGGACATGGTGATTATGTTGCCAACTCCGGTCTGATTGTCAATCCCGAATTCCGAAAAGTAGGTTTGGCCAAAGCAATCAAAAAAAGAGTCTTTGACCTTTCTCGTGAAAAATACCCCAAAGCAAAGATTTTTGGCTTGACAACGGGATTCGCCGTAATGAAAATCAATTCGGAATTGGGTTACGAACCGGTTCCATATTCCGAACTGACTACAGATGATGAATTCTGGAAGGGCTGCCAGAGTTGTGTCAACTATGAGATCCTGATGAGTAAAGACCGTAAAAATTGTATGTGCACAGCCATGCTTTGGGACCCGGAAGAAAAAGAGCGTGAATTGCGTGAGAAGATCCAGCGTAAGCATGAAGCCAAGGAACGCTTGGAAAGAATTACACAAAAACAATCTTTGTTAAAACGTATACAGGCGAAGTTCTGGAAATCGGCAAACAAGTTTGCGTCTATCAATTTGTCTAAGCACAATAAAGTCGCAAAGGGATTTTGATAAGTTTAATAGGAGCGATTTGATGTCATACATCGTTCTCCGCAATTTCATACATAGTATGTCAACTGGCTTAGCAGCCATTGAAAATAAATAATGAACAGTGATGAAACAGCAGGCTTCAGGCTTAATTAAAGCCGGTCGCTTAAGAAGAGTTTCAGCATAATAAAAAAACAATTTATCTCAATGAAAAAAGTAGTTTTAGCATTCAGCGGAGGATTAGATACTTCGTTTTGTTGTATTTATCTTACGCAAGATTTAGGTTTAGAGGTTCATTCCGTCGTTGTAAATACAGGTGGTTTTTCGGATGAAGAATTGAAGAATATTGAGGCACGTGCTTATGCATTAGGTGTAAAATCACATACGGCGATTGACGAAACAGCAGACTATTACCGCGAAACTATTAAATACTTGATCTTCGGTAATGTGCTAAAGAATGCGACTTACCCATTGTCAGTGTCTGCCGAGCGTGTATGTCAGGCTACTGCTATCGCAAACTATGCAAAGCAAATCGGCGCTGAATGTGTCGCCCACGGCTCTACAGGTGCAGGAAATGATCAGGTGCGTTTTGATATGATTTTCCAGACGTTAATCCCAGGGGTTGAAATTATTACGCCTATTCGCGATCTACAATTGTCCCGCGAAGCAGAAATAGAATATTTGAACAAACATGGGGTTGAATATTCCGCCGAAAAAGCGAAATATTCGATCAATAAAGGACTTTGGGGTACCTCTGTTGGTGGAGCAGAAACATTGACATCCAATCAATATCTGCCAGAATCGGCTTGGCCGACTCCAGTGACTTCTTCAGAACCACAGCAAATTACAATAGATTTTGAAAAGGGCGAGCCAGTAGCTTTAAACGGAGAAAAAATGGCTTCTGTTAAGGTCATTCAGGAATTGCAAGCTATTGCTCAACCTTATGGAATCGGTCGTGATATTCATGTCGGAGATACCATCATCGGTATCAAAGGGCGTGTGGGTTTTGAAGCCGCAGCTTCAGTGATTCTAATTAAGGCACATCACACCTTAGAAAAGCATACCTTAACCAAATGGCAATTATCCTGGAAAGATCAGATCGCTGCTTTCTACGGTAATTATATGCACGAAGGTCAGATGCACGATCCGGTGATGCGCGATATCGAAGCATTCTTACAATCCTCACAAGAGACTGTGACTGGCCGCGTGATAGTTGAACTTCATCCATATCGTTTTGTAGTTATCGGTGTGGAGTCTGAGCATGACTTGATGTCTAATAAATTTGGTAGTTACGGTGAAATGAATAAAGGTTATACAGGTGACGACGTGAAAGGTTTCTCCAAAATTTTTGGAAATCAAACGATCATTTGGCACAAAGTGAATCAAAAATAAACCATGTTTTATGCAATGTATTTTCCCCTATGACGAAATTAATAGAAAAAAATGCATTGCATAACATTTTAAAGCATACCTAAATACTAAATTCAAGAAAATGATAAGAGTTGGGATAATTGGTTCGGCAGGATATACCGGTGGTGAGTTATTACGTGTGTTGATTTACCATCCTGAGGTGGAAATCGTATTTGCCAATAGTGCTTCTAATGCCGGAAATAAGTTATATGAAGTACACAATGATTTATTCGGAGATACGGAATTGACGTTCTCCTCTGATTTTCACTCTGATATTGATGTCTTGTTTTTATGTGTTGGCCATGGCGATGCACGTAAATTTTTGGATGCAAATGCAGTTGATGCATCTGTGAAGATTATTGATCTTTCACAAGATTACCGGCTCCGGGCAAATACGGCTTATCAAGGACAGCAATTTGTATATGGGCTTCCGGAATTAAACAAAGAAGCAATCAAGATCGCACAATATATTGCAAATCCAGGATGTTTTGCAACAAATATACAGTTGGCGCTGTTGCCATTGGCTAGTAAAGGTTTGTTGCCAAATCAGCTTCATGTCAATGCAACTACTGGGTCTACGGGAGCGGGACAGAAACCAGGAGCGACGACACATTTTTCTTGGCGCAACAATAATCTTTCGGCCTACAAGTCTTTTGAGCACCAGCATTTGCAGGAAATTTCCGAGTCGCTGGATCAACTTCAAGCGGGGTTTTTACCTGTGTCCAGCAAGTCATTACTGGAACGTGCCGCTGAAAGAATTAATTTTGTGCCGCAGCGTGGTGATTTTGCCAGAGGAATTTTTTCGGCAATTTATGTTGATACGGACTTGTCCGAAGAAGAGGCTTATGAAGTGTATGAGACGTATTATGCAGCCCACCCTTTTACGCATGTCAGCAAAAAAAATATCGACCTCAAGCAGGTTGTCAATACGAATAAAAGTATTATCCACCTCGAAAAGCATGGAAACAAGTTGCTTATTTTAAATGCAACAGACAATCTGCTGAAAGGGGCGTCTGGACAGGCGGTGCAAAATATGAACTTAATGTTCGGTTTAGATGAACGTACAGGATTAAATTTAAAGAGCGTTGGTTTTTAACTAATCAGCTCAGTGATAACCTTACAATCGATGTAATGTTATTAACATAGTTATTAACATCATGTGGAAAAGTGAAGAGTCAAGCCCTTCACTTTTTTTATGCATTGGTCATTTGTAGTACAAATCTTGGTGGTTTGATACGTTTTATCTCCTTTTCTCATCAATCGATTACAGCTGGAATCTTCTTCTTTTTATGGCTGTTTTTTTACACAATCGATTGATATACATTTGATTTCTTTTTCTCTAAATCTAACCCTTATCTTCATCCAATAATCCGGCTCAGGAACCGATACCATCCTTATTCAATAGTAAAGTGAAGGATAGCTTATACGTCAAATTTCAGAACGGATATAGCAGTTGGGCGATGTGAGGGCTTCGGGTATAACGGTAGCTTAAATTCATGGAAAGCATGAATGACCAAGTTGGTATACTAATCTGTGCATATATACATTGATAAATAAAATATGAAAAGAAAACACTTTATCCAGTACTTCTTTATGGGGGCCTTATTCTGTGGGTCAATTTCGAGTATCGCGCAGACAGCGCAACAGACTTTTACAGTTCCGCTTGCAGGCAATGCTTTCATTACCGCAGGACAAACTGGTAATGCAGAGATTTCTGGTCGAAATGGTCTTGTGAGATGGTCCAGCGAAAAAGAAGTGGCATCGGTCTATTTTAGAGCACAGAAAGCAGGGAAGTTAACACTAAAGCTGAAAGCAAAAAATGATGGTGGTAGATCTAAAATCGAAATCGCAGCATTGGGAAAAAAAGCGATCGTAGATGTAGAAGGTACTGAACTATCGGAAACAGCTGCTTTATTAATTGATATCAAGGTTCCAGGTTATGTACAGGTCAACTTAACAGGAGTAAGTAAATCAGGTCGTCGCTTCGCCGATGTAACAGCATTAGTTGTTAGTGGAGAGGCTGCATCCAATGGTCTTATCTACTCGAGTGATCCCGAATATTATTACTGGTCCAGAAGAGGGCCTTCCTGCCATTTAAATTACACAGTACCTACAGCAGGCAATGTCAGCTACTATTATAATGAGGTGACGGTTCCTCCAGGAGAAGATAAAGTTGGTTCCTATTTTATGGCCAACGGTTTTGGAGAAGGATATTTTGGTATACAGGTAAATTCGGAAACAGAACGGCGTATTCTTTTTTCAGTATGGAGTCCATTCCATACGGATGATCCGAAAAGTATTCCGGAGGAACAGAAAATCCATTTGCTGAAAAAAGGAAAAGAGGTGCATTCCGGAGAATTTGGCAACGAGGGTTCTGGCGGACAGAGTTACCGCAAGTATTTTTGGAAGGCGGGGGTAACCTATAAGTTTCTCTTGAAAGGAGAGCCCGATGGAAAAGGAAATACTGATTATACCGCTTGGTTTTTTATTCCGGAAGAGAATGCCTGGAATGTGATTGCAAGTTTCAAACGCCCACAAACGAATACCTATCTGAAGCGATTCCACAGTTTCTTGGAGAATTTTAGCCCTAATCAAGGGTATCTAGGTAGAAAGGTTGAGTTTGGCAATCAATGGGTATATGATGGGCAGTGGAAGGCTGTTCAAGAGGCGTCATTGAGTGTCGACAATACGTACCGTGCTAATCAGCGAATTGATGCAATTGGTGGTATAACAAAAAATGGTTATTTTCTAAAAAATGGTGGTTTCTTTAATGAAATCGTTAAGCCAGGAAGCAAATTTGAATTTGTTAATAAGGGAAAAGCTCCAAAAATTGACTTTGATAAATTACCTTAAAACCTATGTTTAATTTTCTTTTAAATATTTAGTAATCAATGGGCGCGGTTGGATTAAAGTTGAACAGGGGATTTTTACAGGAGCGTTGGATGCCCAATATCATTATAAATATGATCTGCAATTTAGAGATGGCAAAACTCGATTCGAACCCATTTTTGATTGTGTAAAATATGGCTCCAGTACAACGTTAAGTTTAGTTGGAAAGAAAACATTCGGATCAGGGGCAAGCGGTCTTTTTACTGAAGAAGGAAAAATAATTAGTAAAAGAGAGGTGCTGCTAATTGACAAAAATGTAACTGAATTTATTCATTCGTTGAAAGAAAAAATTTCATCAATTACTAGTAATAATTGGTAAAAAATAAAAGAGTCGCATCAAAATGCGACTCTTTTATTTTTTAACCTCTATTTCTCAATGAGCTTAATATCTCGTTCTACCGAAACATTATCACCTGTAATTGCATTACCTTCTTTGTCTACTAAAGTCAGTTTTACTTTAGTATCGCCTAATGGTAAGCCTTTTATTTCATAAGGCCCCCATTTATCCAATGTAAATGTCTGCCCGTTGATATCCGCTACGACCTTATTTCCATCTGGTGCAAGTTTAGTATTGACCAAGTAAAAATCCAACAATAGATTTTTTGTTTCATCACCCTTGTACTCACCTTTAGGTCGAGAATAGAATAGCGACGGTTCCTTTGGCATTGCATCCGTTGTCAATTTACCTGTGGCATCAATTTTAAATTTTACCAACTTAGACGCTTCAGTAGTTTTTATGGACTCATGATACGATCTCGATAAAAAAGAGAGTAGATAATGCTCCGAATTTAACGCTACAGTCACGGAGTGCTCTGGCTTATAAAGAGCCGTGTAAGGTTTATTATCTAAAATAAAATGAATGTGTTGTCCATCGTGTGAGTTTGCCATGTGAGTAGCATGGGCATCATCGGTCATTTCAGTCAACTTGAAATTTTTAATTGCATATTTTACCGATACTTTTGCGGAGTCAGTACCTACCTTTTCCGAACTGATCGATGCTATCTGTAGATCAGCTCCAGGAAATTCTTTGGAATCTGCAATTGGGCTAACCGTGATAGCGTCCATTTTTTGTGCGGTATTGGTATCAATACTGCTGCTTGAGTCAGCCCCATCTGTACTTTTTGTAGAAGAGTTGTTACATCCGATAGCGCCTGCCATCAACGCTAATGCAGCAGTAATACCTGTAATTCTGTAATACTTCATAATTTTTCTGTTTAATTTTTTAATCACTCAGCATCTTAAGTAACAGTTGGTATGCATGTTTTGTTTGTAATAAGGTTAAAAATAGGTCTTTTTCAATACCGATTTAGGAATAATCTACTGTGAAATAAATAATCTTAAAAAAATAGTCATATTAGATGTAATAAATCAATATGCTGAAATGTCTTGATGATATAAAAGGCGGAGGTGATATTGAGATGGTGCAAGAGCCGATTAGAAATTAAAAACAGAATAAATCTCAATATTGATGATAGCATGAACCAAGAGCAATTTAAAAATACCGTTTTCATCCATAAGGATAAGCTATTTCGCTTCGCGAAACGGATCTTGGTCGATGATGATGAAGCTTTTGATGCAGTACAGAATGTGATGATGCGGTTGTGGCAATTGAAAGATCAGTTGCTTCAATATAAAAACATGGAAGCTTTCTGCATGCAGAGTGTAAAAAATGAGGCATTAAATCGGATTAAAAGAGGTAAGGTTAGATCGGATTATGTCAATCAATATCAGGCGGTTTCGACAACAGAGTATACTATTGGAAATACAAAGGAGATTATTGTCAAGATGATCAATTCACTCCCAGAAAAACAACGCCTTGTCATGCATCTACGCGATGTTGAGGACTATGACATTGATGAAATTGCTGAGGTATTGGAGATGGGCGAGTCGGCAGTGCGGGTTAATCTGATGCGCGCAAGACAAAAGGTGAAAGAGCAGCTGACAAAATTATTCGATTACGAAACCGCGCGTATTTATTCCGACAGAAAATAGCTGTTATGGTTTCCAAATCAATGAACAATAAGATATAGCGTGATGGAAGATAAAAGGTTAAAGGAATTGAAAGACAAATACTTTAATGGGCAGTCGTCATTAGAGGAAGAAAAAGAATTGAAAAATTCGGAGGATTTCTTTTTTCAATCATTGAACGAAGAGAAGAATCTTAAGATGGAATGGTCCTTCGAGGATTTTGAAAGCAACATCAACGAAAGTAAAAAGGGGAATATGTGGTGGAATGATAGCTGGATAAAATACGCAGCAGCGGCAGTGCTTTTGATGAGTATTGGGTTAGCATTATTTCTAAACCAGCAATCAGCAATACAATCGCCTTTGCTCGCGAAAAAGGAAATAAATGATCTCAAACCAGCTGACAATGGGCCGGTCGGACATCAGCGCACAGAAATAGTGCATCCTCATACTGAGGATAGGATCCAGGTAATTAAACGTACTAAAACATTACAGACAGCTGAGACAGTCAAACGTCCAAAAATTGGAAAACAAACCGAAAGTCGGGCAGTGAAGAAGGAAGTAGCAACTGAAAGTTTGGAATCGGAAACGTCCTATCAGGCAGATTATGTTGTCTTGAACGGTAAGCCTGTCGCTAACGAACAGGAAGCCGTCGAATTGACGTTAAAGTCATTAGGCCTGCTGGCAAACAACCTGGAAAATGGCGTAGATAAAGCAATGAATATAAAACAAATGTCAATAACGATTAACTAAAATAATATGAAAGGTTTTTTAATAGCTTGCCTTCTACTTGTAGCAAGTATGGCAAATGCACAAATTTCAAAATTGGATAAGCTCTTTGAACAATATCAGGGAAAGAAAGGTGTAACAACACTTAAAATCGGAGCACCGATGTTCAAACTGTTGGGCAATTTAAAAATAGACGATGATGATATGCAGACCATCAGCCCGCTGCTAAAGAACGTTAAATCGCTGCGTATGCTCATCGTTGAGGATGGTGAAGATAAAGCCTTGACAGATATTATTCGGGGGGCGGTTTCCAACTTAAAGTATGAGGAACTCATGTCGCTCAATAGCGAAGGTCAGGATATCCGGTTTATGGTGGAAAATATGTCTGTAAATGCCGATATTTTAAACAATCTTCTACTTACAATCAATGGAGATGGACAAAATCTATTTATGATCCTTGATGGGGAAATACCGTTGAAAGACGTAACTAACTTGGTCAATGAAGGCAATAATAAAGCTAATAAGAACAAAGGCGATAACGAGAAAAAATAAGAATTATGAAAAGATTACTAACCTTGTTATGTCTCGTTGGCGTTCTATTGTCCATGCAGTCCTGCATGATAAAAAAAACGTCCAATATGGATTTCATCAGTCGGTCTAATGTCTCTGACAAGGCCGAGATTGTTGCCATCAATTTACCGATGTGGTTAACAAAACCCTTTATGAAAAAAGCGTTAAAGGATGAAAGCGATGAAGACGCTCGAGCCATGGCCGCGATTGTAAAGAACTTAAAAAAGTTCAGAATGCTGACGCTTTCCAATAATGATAAAACGAAGAACGCACGCATTTTGGACGACTACCATAAGTTTTTAAGGAAGAATAAATTTGAGGAACTTTTGGTTGTCAATACCGATGGACAAGAAATATCATTGAACGCCCGTATTGATAAAAACAATGTCATTCAGCGTGTTTCCCTACTGGTCCACGACAATGAAGACGAAAGTGTATTCATGGATATCAAAGGCAAGTTTTCATTGGATGAACTTATCGCCGGACTGAATAAGATGAAGTCTAAAGATAAGAAGTTGGCCAACAAACTTTAATAAGGCCGCTGATTCCATAATCCATCCTTACTCATCTATAAAAAAATGCCCTCTAAGCATATGGCTAGAGGGCATTTTTTTATAGATAGCAAAGTCTTTATGCGCTGAAAACAATATCCAAAGCATCAAAAATATGTTGTTTTGCCTGGTCAAGGTCTGCTTTCGTATGTGCGTCAGAGACAAAACCAACTTCATATCCAGATGGCCCAAAATAAACACCACGATTTAATAATTCGCGGTGCATTACTTTATACGATTCCATTGATTTAGGATCGATCTCACTTGCTTTTTGAATTTCTTGCTGTTCTGTAAATGCAAACCAAAAAATAGAAGCTACGTGGAAAAGTTGAACTTTATACCCTTTCTCGGCAATGTAAGCACGCATATCATTGACGAAAGCTTCTGTTTTGGCATTTAAATTTGTGTAAAAATCTTTTTGAGCTAAGATGCCCAATGCTGCAATACCGGCAGCCATGGCAATTGGATTGCCAGATAAAGTTCCGGCTTGGTAAACGGCACCGTCAGGAGAAATACAAGCCATTAACTCTTTCGATGCACCATAAGCTCCAACAGGCATTCCGCCACCAATAATTTTCCCGTAGGTGATAATATCCGGTTGTATATCATAGTAAGCTGAAGCACCTTCAAAGCCGATGCGGAATCCGGTAATCACTTCATCCATTATCAACAACGCACCATTTCCTTTGGTGATCTCACGCAAGAAGTGAATATATTCCTTGGACTGCAACAATAATCCATTGTTTGCAGGGATACCCTCAATAATAACTGCTGCGATCTGATCTTTAAATTCTGCAAATGCAGCTTCTAAAGCTTGCTTATCGTTTAATTCAATAACGATGGTTTCATCTGCAAATGCTTTAGGAACACCCGCTGAGGATGTCTCGCCAAAGGTGACCAAACCCGAACCAGCTTTCACCAAAAGGGAGTCGGAGTGCCCATGATAACAGCCGTCAAATTTGATGATCTTATCCCGTTTTGTGTAGCCTCTAGCCAAACGTATGGCAGACATTACTGCTTCAGTTCCCGAACTCACAAAGCGAATTTTTTCAATAAATCTATTGTTTTCAATAATCAATTCAGCCAATTGGTTTTCCAATGCCGTAGGAGCGCCAAAGCTTAATCCTTTGCCTAGTTGCGCGGCTACAGCCTCTCGAACCTGCTCATTGTTGTGCCCTAAAATTAATGGGCCCCATGAGCAGCAAAAATCGATAAATTCATTCCCATCAGCATCCCAAAGATGTGCTTTATCACCACGTTCAATAAATAATGGGGTACCATATACAGATTTGAAAGCCCTAACGGGAGAGTTTACGCCTCCAGGGAAATATTGTTTTGCTTTTTCGAATAGCTCAGCAGATTGTGCTCTTGATATATCAGGTGCTTGCATAGTCTAAATAGTTGAATGCGGAATAAAACCTTTCTCCAATACTTCCTTGGAGTGGTAAGATAGGATGGCAGTGGCGCCGGCACGTCTGAAACTTAATAACGTTTCTAGAATGACACGTTCGTCTAACCAGCCGTTTTGAATTGCGGCTTTTAACATCGCATACTCTCCGCTCACATTATACACTGCAATCGGAAGATCGAAGTTGTCCGCTAGAAGTTTAACGATATCTAAGTAGGGAAGTCCAGGTTTTACCATCAGAAAATCAGCTCCTTCTTGTGCATCAAGCTGGGCTTCGATAAGCGCTTCTTTTGCGTTTGCAGGATTCATTTGGTAGGTCTTCTTATCCCCATGTTTAGGCGCAGAACCTAAAGCATCTCTAAAAGGGCCATAATAAGCCGAAGCATATTTTGCCGTATAAGACATCAAAGAAACTTTGGTAAAACCATTATGGTCCAGTAGCTCACGGATGTAACCGATGCGGCCATCCATCATATCCGATGGAGCGATAATATCAGCCCCCGATTGTGCATGTGCCAAGGCCATTTTACCCAATACTTCTAATGTCTCATCGTTTAGGATTTCACCGTTTTCGACAATGCCATCATGGCCATCGCTACTGTAGGGATCCATGGCAACATCTGTTACGATGCAAGCCTCCGGAAAATTTTTCTTGACAGCGGCAATCGCACGTAGGTATAAACTTCCGTCACGGTAGCTTTCTGTTGCATACTTGTCTTTTAGTGACTCTTCAATATTTGGGAAAAGATCAAATGAGCGTAAGCCCAGTTTTAAGCAGCTTTCTACCTCTTTCAATAGATTGTCTATAGAATAGCGATAGATGCCCGGCATCGATTTAACCTCAGTTTTTTGATTTTGCCCATCAACAATAAAAAGAGGGAAAATCAAATTTGACGCGTCTAAACGTGTCTCTTGAATCATGTCGCGAATCACGGCAGATTTACGATTTCTTCTCGGACGTTGTAACATTATATTAAGATTATTTATGATCTAGTGTTGTTTAAATGCAAATGCGGTAAAACCATTAGCTCAGTTTGACGTACGAACGGCTTTATCCAATCACTAATACTCCAATCCAAAAACGGCTTCGGAAAGACCAATTTCATCCGGAGAATAAGGAAGTGTATAAGAAACATTCATCGCATCAAATTTTGCGCCTGTAGAACGACCAATACAGATTACTTTCTGGCCAGGTTCCAATAGATTGTCCGCAAAATAAGCTTCCACATTGCTTGGGCTCGTAAACACCAAGACTTCCGCATTCGATGGATCTACATTTTCTTCTAAAACAGTTTCATACACCGGCATGTTGATGATTTTCGTCTCAGCACTCAATGCTTTTTGGATTGTTTCCAGAGACTCTTTTGCCCGTGGAATAAGTACGGTACCACCATTCGCCAGTTCTGCAAATTTCTTTGCAATTTCTTCCATATTAATCCCCTCGCTGTCACCAGAAAAGTCCGCGACGCGATCATACTTGCGTAAAACCTCTTCTGAGCCGCGACCGATGACACCGATCTTAGTCTTTTTACTCAAACGAGGTTCCAAATTGAAGAAGTGCTCAATACCATTTTTACTTGAAAATATGATCCAATCCACGTGTTTCAAAATGAACGGATCCAATTTATTGATGATAGGAAATATTTTAATCAACGAACGGCCTTCAATTGCAATATTATGTTTGGCCATGGACCTTGCGAAATAGGAATTCTCGTCTACCTCCCGGGAAATAAATACAGACTGCGGCAGTCTTCTGTCCTTTGAATATTTGCTGAAGATGCGCTCTGCTAAACGTGTTGCGTCGGTATCTCTCAGGTAAACCCGGTCAGGGAAGTCTTCACTTGTTTCGGCAATAGAAGCCCAAGCTTCGTATTCATCACCGCTTTTGCGGCAATAACAGCCAAGCGGAGCATGACAGCCTGCGTCAAATTTATTCAATACCAAACGCTCTACAGCGATTGTTTTGGATACTTCTTCATTATTCAATGGCTGCAAAGCGTCAAAAAGCTCCTGATCAACTTCGCGAATCTGGATCGCCAACACTCCCTGCGCTGGAGCGGGGATAATTTCAACAGGAGGGATTTCTTCTACATGGAAATCACTGATATCCATTTCAATACGGCTAATCCCTGCCTTTGCAAGCACAATAGCGTCATATTGCTCGTCCCGTAACTTTTGCATCCTCGTCTGCAAGTTACCCCGGAGATCGTCAAATTCCAGATCAGGGCGAAGCGCTGATATCTGAGCTTTTCTACGGTTGGATGATGTGCCAACAGTCGCATTGTGCTTCAATGAAAGACGCTTTTTAATGTCCACACAATCTTTGTGAATAATCAATAACTCCGACGGATCTTCGCGCTCAGAAACCGCTGCAATAATCAATCCCGGTGGGTTGACTGTAGGTAAATCTTTGTGAGAGTGAACAGCTAAATCGATGGTCCCGCTTAAAAGTTCTTCTTCAAGCTCTTTGGTGAAAAATCCTTTGCCTTCCAATTTATCCAAACGAAGGTGTTGTATGATATCACCCTGTGTTTTTATGACTTTTAATTCTGCTTCAATTCCAATTTCTGCCAATCGATCTTTTACAAAATTTGCCTGCCACATGGCAAGAACACTTCCCCGGGTACCAATAATTAGTTTTCTATTCACGTTAATTTTACTTTACCTATTAAAACGATCACAAAAATGTTCTGCCGATAGCTACAAATGCTTTGCGCACTGGGCGCGTTATTGATTCAATTCAGCTTCGGAAATGAACAGTTTCGGAAAATTTGTTTAAAACAATTTATCTGAACAAAAATAAATAAATAGAAGGAATATGTTGACACGTTACTGTCATTATATGTCAGGAAATAGTTGATAAACCGAAATTTAAAGGAAACAGCCAACGATTGGCCCCACTGGACAGAAACAGAATCTACTCAAGAATTACAGGGTAAGTCAAGCACAAAAACTTCGGGGTGGGAGTGCTAGTTTTTCTCGGTTTCGGGAGTTTTAACCAAAATTTCTTTCGCCATAACCATCGGAACCTTAATGTATTTTTTTTCCATATAGTTGATTACTTTTTCCAGCACCGCTCGTGCCTCTGGAGTTAAGGCTTGCACTTCTTGGGCAAATACCTCATTTAAGGCGAAAGATTTAATTTCTTTAATCTTTTCAGGAACCTCACGCATCGCAACTTCCACACGGCGTTGTTTGATTAACGGTAAAAACTCCTCAATATTGTCCTGAATGATCTTCTCCGCACTCTCTAATTCATTATAACGCTCTTGAATATTTTTCTCTGCAATTGCTTGTAAGCTGCTCACTTCGATATAGTGAATCGGATTATTTTTGAGAACTTCAGCATCAATATCATTCGGAACGGCTAAGTCAATGATAACTTTCTTATCCGTCTCACCATTTAATAAGGATTGATAAAGTGCATTGTCGACAATTGAGGTAGGGGCGCCTGTGCAGGTTATCAGAATATCGAAACCTTCTTTATATTGACCAATGTCTGCTAAAGGAAAAGCTTCAGCATTCAATTCTTTGGCTAAGGCCTTGGCATTCTCCACAGTACGGTTGAAAATAACAAACTTAGCTTTTTGATTCTTTTGGAAATATTTCGCTAAATTCTGATTGGTTTCTCCAGAACCGATGATGACAATTCTAGGGTTTTCAACCAGTTTTAACTCACGTAATTTGCGGTAAGCAAGAGAAACAACTGAGATGGGATTTCTGGAAATTTTAGTATAGGTGTATACCTCTTTAGCTGTTTTTACAAGACGATCCATCATTAGGCGTAAAAAATCTCCCGTAAAACCAGCTTCTCTACAACGATCATAAGCCCGTCTTACCTGTGCCAGAATTTCTTTTTCACCAACGACAAGACTTTCAAGTGAGCAGGACATCCGAAGTAAATGATTTAAAGCATCCATTCCCTCATATTTATTGACCTGTCCTAAGTAGCACTGTAGCCTTTCTTGAGGTACGCAGAAGTTTAACTTACCCATAAAATCGGCGATAAATTCATGGGTCAATTCATGAGCACCATAAAATACAAACTCTACTCGGTTGCAAGTACCAATATAAAAGATCTCCGGAATATCTAAGCTATGCTTTAGATTGATGAGCCGACTTTCTAAATCCTCATTGCAGATTACTAGATTACCTAGATCTTTTAGTTCGACATGTTTATGAGTAAACGCTAATACTTTAAGATTTTTCAAAGCTCTAATCCCTCGCTTATATTTAACGGTACAAATGTAGCTTAAAAGCTTTGTGCTTGTGTCAAAAATCTGTCAAAGGGATTAATTTAGAAAGATTTTAAATAGCTATTTTTAATTTTTAACTCTTTGTTTTACAGGTTGTTGTATTTTTTTTTGTGACCAAATGATTTTCGTCACGATCGGGAGTGACGAGAATTTTGAACTAAAAAATGCAATCCCTACTCGTTAACATCCGAATTAATCCCAACAGAATCCACGGTGACATCTTCCAATTCTTCCACATATGGTGTCTCTTCTGAGGCCGTAGCTTCTTGAATTTCACTGTCACTATATTGGTAATAGCTGTCAAAAGTTTTGCTACTTTTATTGTAAATCAATGCGTATTTGGAGTTCTTATTCTTAACGATAATCCCGTCGGCAGGAGCAGGGACCAACTTCATTTCATCCATAAAAATCTTTTGTCCCTTTTTGAAACTGTTGATCAGCGGCAATTCACTGGAATATTCCTTCCAGAAGAGAATATCACCCTTTGCTGAAATGATCCAGATCGCACTGCTTTGGTAATCATTTTTTTCAATCAAAAATGCCATTTCCTTATTCCAACTATCTGAATCGTTGCGATCGGTGAAGTTTCCATAACAGAAAACAGATTTAGCGCGGTCTTTTATCCGGGTAAATTTGTATATGGGTTTATCCTCTACAGGTTCAAGATAGTTGTTGCCCATGAATATCTTTGTAATACCCCTTCTATAACGCAAGGGAATATTGTCATATTCCGGTATAGTGAAGATGGCATTGTTCCAGTGCTGATAGTCTTCCAATGAACTCCAACCATCAGCGTCTTCTAGGTCTTTGGGGTCTGCGTTCTCATATCCGATAGCAGCGGTGGCAGTGCTATCGACCTCCAATCCATGGATCGCTTGTCGCTGGTTATAATTGTAATAGCCGCCGCCAGCCAGGATAACCAATAGGACGACACCGATAATGATATAGACTTTTTTCTTTCTGTTCGGCTGTGCCGGTTGTTCTGCGGCTATTTCCTCAACTTCTCTTTTCATGTTTATTATTCGGCTTAATGCTACAATTTATTCTCCCATTTATATTCATCACCACAGTGAAGCCCTACGCCATGTGCTCTTGATTAGCATCAATGTGGCTAACACTGAACTAGAATTGTCTCTAAAAATAGAATAATTTTTCAAAAAGCGAAAGACAAGTTATATAAGTGTCAATATTCAACTTATATTCGTACGAATTTTAAAGCAATTTGAATTATGATTATTATCAAAAAATACGTTGCCATTGTCGGACTGGTGATCTGCTTTTTTTCCAGTATGACGCCGTTTTTAAAAGTACCTATTAAGGGAAATTGGAACCTCTATCAGGTAGATGCTTATTTGTTCTTTATTACCCTGCTGATTCTGGGGGTGACTGCGCTTTTGTTTTTTGTTCGTGCAGTTCGCGCTTATCAATGGATGACGCGATTGGCGGCCTGCTGGTATATTGTGAGTATCACAGCGGTCTGGTTTAAGATCAATAATTATTTCGGTTGGGGCTTTGCTGATAAATTGCTGTCTAAATCCCTGCATATGCGCTGGGGCTGGATTGTCTATCTGGTAGGCATCTTATTGTTGGTGTTGAGTACCAAAAAGGTTGTCGCGTCGGCAGCGTAGTGAAGGCTTTTGCAGAAAAAAATAAGCTAGATGAAAA
The DNA here is from genome assembly GCF_002376635.1 of Sphingobacterium sp. UBA3549. Classification (NCBI taxonomy): domain Bacteria; kingdom Pseudomonadati; phylum Bacteroidota; class Sphingobacteriia; order Sphingobacteriales; family Sphingobacteriaceae; genus Sphingobacterium; species Sphingobacterium sp. UBA3549. The sequence continues at coordinate 298,444 of NZ_DFOE01000017.1, forward strand.
ACACCTAGCTTATTTTTTGTTTGGACGATGCGGTATAAAATGATTTTTCAATTTGTCCAGTCCTAAATCTTCTTCGATCTTATCCAATTCGTATGACCATATCTTTTCATCCAAAATTTCGTTAAGAATTTTAGGGTTAGTGAGGTCTACCGGACGCACACGCTGTTCTTTGTTGATTGGCGGGGTCAGCTCCTGCAAAATGCTGCTATGGCGTAAGATCTGAAAACGGAAGGTCGGCCATTTTCCAACATTTGCAAAGTTTCCTGTATAAAACTGAATCGAATCATGTGGAGGTATCTTATTGCTGAAAATACCTTTAACTTTATTCGCTGTTGCTTCGGATATGGATATCAGCAGCTCAAAGCTTGTTTCATTGATGATATGCAATTTGGCTAGCCCATCTTTGTGATCTCCAGAGATCGCCAATAGTATTCCTTTCTCGATAAATCGATGTGGTGTCAATGGTGTTGCATGCTGGTCGAGCTCATCATCCGCGCGACGCATATTGCCGAAGACAAGAGTGATTTTATCCATCGGTACTGGTATTTCAAAACCTGTATCGTCTGTGACGCCGACAATATCGTCGGGCTGCATAGATGTAATATGTCCCTCAATGGGTTCATCAACAAACCGTACTAAGTCTCCTATTCTAAATTTCATGTTTATTTTACTTTGGTGTCAATAATATATAATAGCCTTTCAAGATCCGAGTGATCGTTGTATAAATGAAATCCAACACGGATTCCCGAACCTCGCGGAAAGCATTTTATGCCTTCATCCAGAAAGGCTTGATAATAGTCGTGGTCGATCTGTATATTAAAAATATTACTCTGCGGATGCCTATTGGTGATACTGTCCAACAACAGATTTCTGTCGGAAAGCTCAGCACGGGCATCCGCGATCAATTTTTGCGTATAGTTCACTGTTTCTGAAAATCCCCACTGCTCCAATTGGATTAGAGACTGCTGCAACGTTCCGTGTGACAACGTATCCAAATGGCCGGGCTCGAAACAGAGTTGTACCACAGATTTATTCATCCATTGGTTGTTGAGAAAGCTGTAGTTTTCCTGAATACTCGCATAGAGCATCGCTTTGAGTCTTTCGCTTAAGAGCACAAAACCATTGCCAAAGCCAGCCATAAGCCATTTATATCCACTTGATAATACAGCATCAAATCCAGAAAGTGTGAAATCAAAAAGGTCTGTTCCAAGAAATTGAGTGCCATCACCCACAATCAGTAGTTCAGGATGTTGATGCTTCAATTCCTGTATGAAGGATAGATCTATTTTTAATCCCGAAATATATTGAACAATGGAGAGGATGAATACATCGGGCTTAAATGTAGCGATTGTATCCAATACATTTGCTTCCAGTTGTTCGTCCATCGTCACAAACTGATGTTCAAAACCACTTAAAATTGTTGGGAAATTAACGGAAGGATAATCATTATTCAGTAGCAGAACCTTAGATTGCTTAGGTAAACCGGCCAACAGTGCATTGAAAGCAAAGGAAAAACAACTGGATAAGAATACATTTTGGGAAGGACAATTGAAAAATGTACCTATTGTAGCCCGGCAGGCATCCAACGTCGCGCCCTGCTGTTCACGTAAGTTCGAGTTTGAATCAAAGAAATCTTGGTCTCTCTTGGCGCGCCACGCCTTTGTTTCACGTGAAAGTAAGCCCGATCCCGGTGTTGTTAGGTAAGTGACCGCTGGCGCGATGTCAAAATGTTTGCGATATGGACTACTCATCGTTGTGCTTTTTTGTTAATATAGCTAAATAATCTGTCAGCGAAAGATATTCTCCGCCCATACTTTCCAGATGACTGGTATGAAACTGGCAATCAATTAGATGTAATTCGATTTCTTGGGCAAGGTAAATCAGCGCTGCCTTCGATGCGTTGGCGACTTTAGAAAACATGCTTTCGCCACAAAATACACCATTGATTAATACACCGTAAAGTCCCCCAACCAGCAAATTGTTTTGCCATACCTCCACCGAGTGGGCATAGCCCAGTGAAGCAAGTTTGCTATAGGCATCTATCATGTCCGCCGTAATCCAGGTGCCTGCCTGATCTTTTCTATTCATAGTCGCGCAATGATGAATGACTGCATTAAAGTTGCGGTCTATCGAGAACGAAAATATATTTTTCCGAAGGACGCTCGCCATGCTCTTGCTGATTTTTATTTTGCGCGGATCGATCACGAATCGAGGGTTTGGGGCATACCAGAGAATAGGACTGAGCTCGTCAAACCAAGGGAAAATTCCGTTACTATAGGCGAGTAGCAGGCGATCGACGGAAAGATCCCCACCTACAGCAAGTAAACCATCTCCTTCTGCATAGCTTGGGTGTGGAAATTCAAGTTTTTTAGTATCCAGTTCAAATACCATTGTTGTTTAGCATACTGCGAAAGAGGATGTTATTCGGGTTGACGTGGCTCTTTACTGATTTCATCAAATAGTTTGTCCATGTGTTCAACATACTCGTTGGTATCGTCAAGGAAAAATTCCAATTGAGGAACGATCTTTACTTGGTTCTTAATTTTTGCACCTAGTTTGTAACGTATTTCAGCTGTTTTGGAACGAATGGACTGAATACCTTCCTGTGCTGTCTTGGTGTTTAAAAAGCTCACGTAAACGCGTGCTATCGCCAAATCTGGCGTAACACGAACACGTGTAACCGTAATAAATGCTCCGGGAGCCCATGAATTACCATCGCGCTGAAATAATGCCGCTAAATCCTGTTGAATCACCCCAGCAAAACGTTGCTGTCTCTTGCTTTCTGTTCCCATCGTATACGTTTTATGTATTGAATATGCTCAATTGTGTCAAACAAAAATAGCCAAAATTTCAATTAAAAGAGAACTTTGGATTGACCTCTTGTCACTTAGTTGACAAAAAATACCGCGATAACGCGCCAGTTCGAAAAGAATGGAGAATACGGATTGAAAAATAAAATAAGCCAAAAAAGAAAAAAGGCACATCTTGGTTCGACGTGCCTTTAAATTTCGATTCACAATTGGTTAGGTAATTTCTTTCAAGTTTTAAGACTTTGAGGTCTATCATATTTGGTTTGAAATTTCGGTGTATTTAAAGCGGTAAGTATTTACTAACCCTACCATCTTCTATTTTTTCATCTCCCTTACACTACAAACATAGGAATACTTAAAAAACTGACAAAATAACTTTTAAAAATAAAGTGAGTGATCACTTATAATGTGTGTTTATCGCGATTTAACAAACTTTTAACATTTTATTTTTTTTGTAATAGCCTATTTTAACGACGCTATTTTTCCATTTTTTAACGAAGTCATCCAAAAAATGTATGCAATCTTTGCATTGATATAACCATTTGCAATTGGTATTTTTGTAAAAATCGGATGTCATAAAATTATCAGGAGCTTCAATCCATCCTAAACCTGCCATAAGCTTTTGATCAAAATAGCATTTAAAAAATTAGAAGAATGAAAATCTGGCAAAAAAATATAGATGTAGATTCTTTTGTAGAATCGTTTACTGTGGGCAATGACCGGGTCATGGATCTGCAACTTGCTGCTGCAGATGTTTTGGGCTCATTGGCTCATACACGTATGTTGAACAGTATAGACCTCATGACGGATGAGGACCTGGCGCTCGTACAGAAAGAGCTAAAAAATATCTATAGCGAAATCCTTGCTGGAGATTTTCGCATTGAAGATTCTGTGGAAGACGTGCACTCGCAGGTTGAAATGCTGCTTACACAGCGTATCGGTGAAGCAGGGAAAAAAATCCATTCAGGCAGATCCCGTAATGATCAGGTATTGGTCGATCTAAAGTTATACTTTCGCTCCGAAATTCAACATATCATCCACAATACAGAAGCGTTTTTTAGCGAATTAATAAAACTCAGCGAGCAGTACAAGCATATCCTCATTCCTGGTTACACCCATTTGCAGATCGCCATGCCTTCATCGTTTGGGTTGTGGTTTGGTGCTTACGCCGAAAGCCTTGTTGATGATCTGGAGATGATGCGTGCAGCCTGGAAGGTTTGTAACAAAAATCCGTTGGGATCCGCTGCAGGTTATGGATCATCTTTCCCTTTAAATAGGACCCTGACCACGCAATTGTTGGGGTTTGAGGATCTCAATTATAATGTGGTCTATGCGCAGATGGGACGTGGTAAAACCGAACGTATCTTGGCACAGGGGATGAGTTCAATAGCCGCAACCCTAGCTAAGTTTGCCATGGACGTCTGTCTTTATATCAACCAGAATTTTGGCTTTATCTCATTTCCTGCACATTTGACCACAGGATCGAGTATTATGCCGCATAAGAAAAATCCTGATGTCTTTGAGTTGATCCGATCGCGCTGTAATAAGATTCAAGCATTGCCAAATGAGATTGCATTGATGACAACAAATTTGCCATCCGGTTACCATAGGGATCTTCAGTTGTTAAAAGAGAATTTATTCCCGGCTTTTAAATCACTCAATGAATGTCTTGAAATTGCAACCTTCATGTTGGAAAACATTTCCGTTAAAGAGAATATCCTGGACGATCCAAAATATGATTATCTGTTTTCCGTAGAAGTGGTAAACAATGAAGTCCTTAAAGGGGTGCCATTCCGTGAAGCCTATCGTACTATAGGCATTGATATTGATGAAGGGCGCTTCAAGCCATCGAAAGAAGTAAATCATACCCACGAAGGGAGTATTGGAAATCTATGCAACGATCAGATTCAACGTATGTTTGAAGAGGTCAAAGCGACTTTCTGTTTTGACAAAGTTAATTCTGCAATAGACGATCTTCTAAAATAAAAGGTGCTGTTGTCTTCTTGGAAAAAGACATCACATAGCAAAATAGACCGGCCGGTCTATTTTGCTATTTTTTTATTGAGAACTTAAAGTGTGTCTCGGAGTCAAATGACTCTCCGGCTTTCAACAAAGTAGAAGGAAAGTCTGCTTGGTTGGGCGTATCCGGAAAATGCTGCGTTTCCAGACAAAATCCGGCATAGGGGAGGTACTTATGGCCTGTTTTACCATAATCATTTCCCGTCATCCAGTTTGCTGTATAAAGCTGTACACCTGGTTCGGTGGTGAAAACATCCAGCTGAATGCCCGTATTTTTCGAATAAGCTGTCGCACAGGGCAGGGAGATGGGCTGATTATTGACATAACAATGGTCGTATCCTTTCGCAGCAATTAATTGTTCATTGTTAGCTGCGATGTCCTGAACAATAGGTTTCGGGATGCGGAAATCAAAAGCTGTGCCTTCTACAGGTACTATTGCATTCGGTATCTGATTCTCGTCTACAAATAAAACTTCATCTGAATTGATCTGAAGGATCTGCTGCAATACGTCACCACTACCTTCCCCGTCCAGATTGAAGTAGGTATGGTTGGTTAAGTTGACATGTGTATCAGCATCCGATTGCGCATGATATTTAATAATGATCTCATTATTTCGCGATAAGGTATAGGAAACCATCACTTTTAGGTTCCCAGGAAAACCTTCCTCACCATCTGGAGAAATATAATAAAATTCAACGTGCGATTGATAGGTAACCCTTCTATCCCAAACCTTGTCATGAAAACCCGATATACCGCCATGAAGACAATTATTGCCATTGTTTTGAGGAAGTGTGTAATGCTTTCCGTTGATTTCAAATTTACCATCTGCAATGCGATTTGCGAAACGCCCTGCAGTGCAACCATGGTATTTCTCGTCTGAATCGAGATAGGCCTGAATAGAATCAAACCCCAGTGCAACGTCTACCAAATTTCCTTTGTTGTCAGGAACCAAAATACTGACAATACGTGCACCGTAGTCAGTTAAGAGGACTTGCATGCCCCCTTCATTTTTTAATAAGAGCAAATGCGTGTTTTTGCCGTCAATTGTACCTTCAAAATGTTTTGGAATAAGTGTTTGATATTTTGTCATGATTGATCCCTATTGGTATTGTAGCATAAAGATACAGAATATAACCAGTATAAAAATGACTTTGATCGCGGGCATCTATAAAATTTGCTACCATTCAACCGAGAATTTTGGTATAAAAATCGCAATTTAATAAGGAAATAAAGAAGTCAGCAGTGAATGTGGGCCAAAGATGTTTAGGGTAATTTTGGGGCAGTGCCGCAAGGATTATAATTGTATTTAAGGGCAAATTTATCTAAGTTTGCGCTATGTCTGAAAAAATGAATTGGAAAGATTTGCTCTCCGCAAAGCGCTGGGGTTACGAAGATCGGAGCGTAGATAGTTATCTCGTGGCGCGGTCGGAATTTCAACGGGATTACGATCGTTTGATCTTTTCTTCCCCATTTCGAAGATTACAGAATAAAACACAGGTTTTTCCGCTACCTGGCGCTGTATTCGTTCACAATAGATTGACCCATAGTTTGGAAGTAGCCAGTGTTGGACGCTCTTTGGGACGTATGTTTTATGCGAAGTTGAAAGAGGAAAACCCCAATCTTGATGCGGATTATCCGTTTCTTCAGGAAGTCGGCAATATTATTTCTGCAGCATGCCTTTCACATGATTTGGGTAATCCTGCCTTTGGCCACTCGGGTGAGTCCGCCATATCGACTTACTTCACAGACGGAGACGGGCGTAAATACCAAGAGCAGGTTACGGCTGAGGAATGGGCCGATTTAACCCATTTTGAAGGAAATGCAAATGCCTTACGTATCCTGACACATGCCTTTCAGGGCAAAGATCCTAAAGGATTTGCATTGACATATACTTCCTTGGCTTCCATCGTGAAATATCCATGTCTAGCCATTGATGGGCATCTTAAGAAAAGTCATCACCGCAAGAAGTATGGCTTTTTTACAGAAGAGCAAAAAGCATTCGAAAAAATCGCCAATGAATTGGGCTTATTAAAAGATCCTTCTAATCCAAAAGGCTATCTGAGACATCCGTTGGTTTATCTGGTGGAGGCTGCAGATGATATCTGTTACAATATTATAGACCTGGAAGATGCTCATCATCTGAAGATTTTGTCCTATCAAGAAGTGGAAGAGTTGCTATTGCCGCTATGTGGTAAAGAGAATCTTCGCGACAGACTCGACGGTCTGCTGGATACGCCGAGCCGAGTAGCATTGTTGCGGGCCAAAGCTATCAACACCTTGATTAAAGGATGTGTTGACGTCTTTGTACGTGAACAGGACAAATTCTTGTCTGGAACATTCGGGTCAGCGCTAATGGATGCACTTGATGAAGAAATTGTTGCACAGATGAACAAAATCTCGAAGATTTCTATCGCAAAAATCTACAATGCTCCCACGGTTGTACAGATTGAGATTGCTGGCTATCGGGTGATGGATGCACTTTTAAAAGAATTTGTTCCAGCGTACCTCAAGAAGAATAAGAATAATTACGATAAGAAACTTGTCGCTTTAATTCCTGAACAATTTTATACAGAAAAACAAGATTCGTATTCGAAGATCCGTTGCGTATTGGATTTTGTATCAGGCATGACCGACGTTTATGCGATAGAGCTGTATCGTAAGATCAAGGGAATAACGATACCTTCGATCGACTAACATCTAACATCTAATATCTCATAGCTAAAATGAAGGTTGTAATTGCTGAAAAGCCCTCCGTGGCACGTGATCTAGCTCGGGTGATGGGGGCGAAGGAAGTCAAAGACGGGTATATTGCCGGTAATGGGTATGCTTTTACGTATGCTTTCGGACATTTGGTCCAACTCTGTACACCTCAGGCCTACGGATATAATTCGTGGACAATCTCAAACTTGCCCATCATTCCACAAACTTTTAAACTGGAGTCGAAAAAGGTGAAGCGTGATGGCAAGCAGATGGACGATACTGGAGCAGTAAAGCAGCTCAATACCATTAAATCCCTTTTGGATCAGGCCGAAGAAATCATTGTGGCTACCGATGCCGGACGGGAAGGCGAATTGATCTTTCGCAATATATATTATTTTTTAGGGTCTAAAGTGCCGTTTAAACGCTTGTGGATTTCAAGCCAAACGGATAAAGCCATTAAGGAGGGATTTGCCAATTTGAAGGAAGGTACGGAATACGATAGCCTCTACATGTCTGCCCGCTCACGCTCGGAGTCGGACTGGCTGATCGGTATCAATGCAACGCAAGCCATCACGTTAGCAGCTGGTAATAAAGGCCTGCTTTCTTTAGGTCGCGTGCAGACACCAACTTTGGCCATGATCTGTTCGCGCTATCTGGAAAATAAAGACTTTAAACCGCAGGCATTTTATAAAATCCAGGCCGGGTTTGAAAAAGACAATATCAGTTTTAAAGCTACCTCTGCTAAGATCGATAAAAAGGATGTCGCTGAAGAGACCGTTGCGCGACTCACGGTTGGTTCCAATGCACGTGTGGCAAGGGTAGAAGCCAAAGAAACAAAAGAGCAACCACCGCTGTTGTTTGATTTAACATCGCTGCAACAGGATGCGAATAAAAAATATGGTTATTCGGCCGATCAGACGCTCAGTATTGCGCAAACACTGTACGAAAAGAAGGTTATTACTTATCCGCGTACTGGTTCCCGTTATATTGGTGAAGATGTTTTTGAAGAAATTGGCGCACTTTTTCAACATTTGGCAGATACAGCAGAAGAGTCCATTGCATCAATCGCAAAAAATCTGATCGGCGCGAAATTGAATAAGCGTTCTGTCGATGATAAAAAGGTAACGGATCACCATGCTCTGTTAGTGACGGATGAAAAGCCCGGACCCATGCTGAAAGAGCAGCAGAATATCTACAATATGATTGCCAAGCGCATGGTCGAAAGTTTTTCGGAAGTATGTATAAAAGATATTACTACCGTTACGATAGATGCACAAGGTGTTGAGCTCATTGCCAAAGGTACTGTGATCAAGCAATACGGCTGGCGGTTGTCTGCAGAGCAGATCGAAGCGCCGGATGAAGATAAGAACAATGAGGATCAGGACAACGAAAATGCGCAATTACCGAAGCTGTTAGCCGAAGAATTATTGCAGATTCTGACCCTCGAACTTGCCGAACGTTTTACCAAAGCCAGACCCATACATACCGAAGCCTCATTATTGAAGGCCATGGAAACTTCGGGAAAGGAAATTGAAGACGATGAAATGCGTCAGGCCATGAAAGACTGTGGCCTAGGTACCCCAGCTACACGTGCTGCAACTATTGAGACGCTTTTTCAACGTGACTACATAAAGCGCGATAAGAAAAAACTGATCCCAACAGAAAAAGGACTGGCCGTGTATAACCTTGTAAAAGATCGTTCCATTGCCAAGGTAACGTTGACAGGTAAATGGGAACAGAAGCTGGAGGAAATGCGCGCCAATAAGGTTTCCTATGATGTTTTTATGAAACATATTAAGGATTACACCGCCAAAATTACTAAAGAACTGTTGACGCTGCGGATTTCACTTGCGCAGGAGGAAGTTAAACCCCAGCAGAAAGGAAAAATAAAATGTCCGAAATGTGAGAGTGGGCTAATTTTGCTCTATGATAAAGTCGCCCAATGTGACCATTATGCCCGTGGATGTGATTTTAAGATCTGGCGAACATTGAACGGTATCTTTCTAGACGAAAAGGAGATGAAGAACCTGTTGGAGAAAGGCAAAACTTCGGAGTTTAAAGGCGTGAAAAATAACGAAGGCACTATTGTTAATGCGCCGCTTGTATTTGAAAATTTTAAAGTTAACGTGGGATAAGCCAGTGTATCCCACGTTGTTATCTTTTTTACTGTTAACCAAGTTGAAGAATATCCTCCAGCGCACTCGAAATGGTAGGAAATTTGAATCTGTAAGCATGATTTTCCAATCTTTCCGGTAATACCCAACGACTTTTCAAAAGGAGCTCTGTTTCCGTACCGATCAAAGCAGCTCCTATCTCCAGTAGCCATTTGGGAGAAGGTAGCCCAATTTTACGATGCATGATCTGCCGAAAGGTGTCCATAAAGGTTTTATTCGTAATCGGATGGGGAGCCGCACAATTGATGACACCACTAATGTCGTCATGGCGTTGTAAGAACTGGATGATCTGAAAAAGATCTTCGATATGGATCCAGCTAAAATATTGCCGGCCATTACCCTGTATACCACCGAGGCCAAAACGGACCAGGTTTTTAAAAGGATGTATAACGCCACCATCCGGCCCCAGTACAATGGCCATACGGAGTGCTACCTGTCGAGTCTGCGGTAATTTAAAATCGAAAAAGGTTTTTTCCCACAGCATGGCAACATCAACGGAAAATCCTGTTCCGATTTCACCCGAACTTTCAGTCATCGGACGGTCCTCAGCGTGACGGTAAATGGTCGCAGTGCTAGAATTTAGCCATAATTTTGGTGGATTGGTACAGCCTGCTATTAGTTCACCGAGAATCGATGTCGTATCTGTTCTCGAAGAAAATATTTCGGCTTTATTTTTTTCAGTGTATCGACAGTTGACAGATTTTCCAGCTAGATTGATTAGGATAGCCGCATTTTCCAGTGCATCAGAAATACTGGAGTGATCAGTCCATTGAATAGTGCCCCGACGTCGCCCAATCACGACAACTTGAAAACCTAAAGTTTGAAATCTCTTGGAAAGATATTGTCCAACAAAACCTGTCCCTCCAGCAATGACTATTTTATCCATGGTATTTCTATTTGAGAACCTTTCAGATTAGCTATCGTAAGTAGTATCCAATGCTCTTCTTTGTTTAGCGATTCGTTTGCCCCTAAAGAAGAGAAACATATTGAGGAAAAGCATCACACCAAGATATATGCTAAACCCACCGATTTTATAGCTTAGGCGCTCAATGAGTTCCTGAAGACTTGGCTTGTAAAGGCTGATTTCAAGGATATAAAGCGCAAATCCCAAATTCATCAGGTAGAATCCGATGCGGAAAAGATTATTAGTCGCATGGGCTACCTCCGGCCTGCCGGCGAAGATATCATCCATGTACACTATACTATTTTTGAAAAGCACGTAGGCGACATAATAGGTTAATCCTAGTGCAATGGGTAGGTAAATAAAGTACCCGATAACGGTTAAATTTCCCATGATATTAATGTTTAATGGTTAATGAATTTTTTCTTTTTCCGAAGAAATAAATAGCGAGCATATTGATGTAATGTAAGCCAACAAGGACAAAAAGTAATCTTCCTGTTTTGAATGCAATACTGCTGATTAGTTCATCAAATGATGCGATTTGTTTCCAGTAACTAAATTGTAAGATGGCATAGCCAATGTTGAGCAGATAATATCCTAGGAGCAATAGATTGTTAGTCGTATCGGCCAAGTTGATATCCTGTTGAAAAAGCGATAGGATAAAAATCCGGCCGTTTCTGTGGAATAACCGCCCCACCCAAATGATGATATAACAGGTGAGTAGGCCATAGACTGTGTACGCTAAGATATTAAAGTTCATAATGCTACATCATTAGTTTGATGAATTTAATCAATAAATCTCCGCCGCTTGTATTGAAAATTTTGTTGGCAATAGTTTCGAGTTGATCCGTCAGATTCTGGATGTCTTTGACCGTTTTGTGAAACTCTTTGCCCTCTGCTGTCTGATCTTTTTCCGTATTTCGGCTTATATCTTTTAGAATGTCCATGACAGGGTCGAGTTCTTTCTGCTTACGCATGACCGCAATTTTCATGGCCCATTTTAAGACTTCTTTCTCCGCAACAAAATATTCTTTCCTGTCGCCGGCAATATGTTTTTTGTAAACTATCCCGTAGTCGATCAATTGTCGGATACTCATATTGGCGTTCCCCCGCGAGATAACCAACTTTTCCATAATCTCGTCGGTAGACATGGGGTTACTTGCCGAGAGGAGTAATGCATGAACCTGAGCGACAGATTTGTTGATGCCCCATTCAGAACCTAAAGCTCCCCATGTGTCTATGAATTGTTGTTTTGCTTCTTGTAATTCCATTGAGCTTTCTTTTTGTTCGTATTTAAATTTTTCCTTAAGCGATTCTTACGTTCAGCTTATTTACAGCATCCTGTGAATTTGTTAGATCAAAGTTATTTAAAGTTTTTGAATTTTCAAAAATTTCTGAAAATAAAATAAGTTATGTTCTACGAGTCACCCTTTCGTAATAAGAATTTGCTTTTCTTGTGGACTTTTCGATTTGTTTTAACTTTGTCCGCATTATGGCGACAACTTTGTATAATCCTTTCAAACAATTTCAGTTTGATTCAGATATTTGTTTTTTAACAGGAAGTAAGCTTCAGTCGGAAGAAGAATCCATTCAGGTCTTTCCAGTGTGGATGATGAAATCCTTTCAATTGGAAGATAAACCTTTTAAAATGCTAGATGAAAATCTGGTGACTTACAAATCGTTGAAACTACCTTGTTCCATGGCGGCGGCAGCGGCTATTGAGCAAATGGAACGGTTGGTAGAGCAGTCATTTGAGCAGGGGTATGAGGCGGTTAAGCAGTTGGATCCGCTATTGTTGTTTCAATGGATGACAAAAATTATTTATGGCGTAGTTTTTAATGAAATTCTTGCAGGAATTCGCCAACAAAAAGCTTCGGGTGAGGAGATGAATTTTTCACAGGCGCTTGCACAGCGTTTTACAAATTTGCATGCGATGTTGCAATCATTGGTCGTACCAATGGAGTTTGAAAACACGTTTCCATTTTCACTGGTTGTTGTACCTGTGGAGAATGCGCCCGATACATTTATGTATCGGGACGAAATCAACACATTGATCTTCTCTATTCGTATGAAAGACTTTGCCTTAGTAGCCTGTCTGCAAGATAATGCTACAAACAATATTTATCATGAAGATATCCTGAAAATCATTTCGGGTAAAACATTGCACCCTATCCAATTTGAGGAATTGTGCGCGCGCTATTTTTATTCAGCCTACTTATTTAATCGTTTGCCAGATTATACTTACTTAAATACACCACAGAAAGTATATGTAGAGCCGATGCCATTAGCTGATATGTCGATGAAACCTATTTTTGATCCTTGGCAAAATAAAACCTATGGCCAGGTGCTGGAAAATTTTTGGAAACCCTGGGGGTTGACCTTGTTCGAGATTATTAAGAATCCGGAGCATCCCATTAGCTTTCTTGTTAACGAAAACGGAGATTTTGTTGCTCATGTTGATATGCCACTGAATTAATAGTGTATTGCTTCACGCAATAAATGATCGTATGCAAGCGTTAAATGGTACGATTATGGTTAGTATAGGTTATGTATTTAACAGGCTTCAAAACTTTTTTTTCGATTCTACTTTTCTTGTTCGTATGTACTTCTGCAAGTGCGCAGGTGATTGCTAAGCGTGATATCCCGGCCGACAGCATTGCACAGGACGTTGATAATTTTCCTTATTTTAAAGGCGGAGCAGTGGCATGGTCCAGGTTTTTGCAATATAATCTAGACTTATCAAGAACTGTTGGAACAATGGATAGTGTGGCCTATGCAAAATATGGCCCCAAACAGACAGCCATTCTCAAATTTATTGTATGTGAGGATGGGTCTATCTGCAATATCGAAATCGAGAACCCAGAAAAGGTTAGCCCTGAGTTTGCAAAAGCTGTATTGTCCGTTATGCGAAAATCGCCGCAATGGATGCCAGCACAAGTTAATGGAAAATCAGTTAAAACAAGATTTAGACAGCCTGTAGTAGCTGTAATTGAATAAAATTTGAATAGAAAAATAATCGCTTAAATTTTCACCATTTATAAGATACTATGACATTTTGGGATAAAGTCAAAAAAATTATGAGCAGTGGAGCGGAAGAATCCGCGTCTGAAAAAAAGGATCCGGAAATTACACCGGGGGGATCTACCGTATACCGTTATGAAGATCAGTCTGAGGATAACGATCCGAAGAACTTATTTCCGGAGATCCAATGTGTCTATCTTGATGAAATAGAGGAACACTTGACAAAATATATTGCCGAACCCGATATGGTGTTTCATGAAATTGTCTCCGAACTAGTCCATATTGATGTGCATTGGATTAAACCAAGTGCAAACTATCCATACCATATATTGGTCACTTCAGGTATGAGTGATTTACCGATGCAGGTTCCGGATGAGGTGGAAAATAAGGAAACTTATGAACGTGCTGAGTTAATGGTTGTGTTGCCTGCAGATTGGAAAATAGGGGAAGAAGAATTTCAGGACGATAACAATTATTGGCCAGTATATTTTTTGAAAAGATTAGCGCGGTTTCCACATGAGTACAAAACCTGGTTAGGTTATGGACATACCATTCCCAATGGAATGGAAGCCGAAGATATCGCAAATACCGGGTTTGGTTGTATGTTACTGCTTCCGCCTATGCTAAGTTTTGATGAAGATTTTTTGGAGTTGAAAACTAAAGATGGAAATATCATCAATTTTTATGCGATGATTCCAGTATATAGAGAAGAGATGGATTATAAACTTGAGGAGGGCACCGATGCCCTTTTAGATCGTTTTGATGAATACGGAATTTCGGAACTGGTTGATGTTGATCGCCCTAATGTCTGTAAAGATAGATAGGTTTTAAAAAAAGATATGCAATGCTACAGGCACCGAAACAGTATAGCATTGCATATCCTTTAGGAAATACTTTTTTCCATAAGGGTTATCGTCTTGTCGATATCCGTATAACTCACATTAAGATGCGGTCTAAAGCGAACACTTTTCTCACCACAACCTAACATGATAAGCTTATTTGCATAGGCATTCTTGATAAATTCATTGCGTCCGCTTTCAGCGTCAAAATCCAATGCAACAAATAGTCCCTCGCCCCTTAAATTAGACAGCTGTGTTTTTTTTGCGATCAACTTCTGGAGCTCCTCTTGGAGGTAACGTCCTTTTTCGGCCGCATTTTGAACGAGATTTTCCTGTTCTATGACTTCAAGAATTAATTTAAAGCGGAGCATATCCATAAAATCGCCACCGAATGTGGAATTGATACGACTTGATTCTTTGAAAACATGATGTTCCACTTGATCAAATTTCTCTTTGCTGGCCAGTATCCCACATACCTGTGCTTTTTTGCCAAAAGCAATGATATCAGGAATTACATTGTAATGTTGGTAAGCCCACATTTTACCAGTGATTCCCAATCCAGTCTGTACTTCGTCAAAGATCAATAGAATCTGATTTTCGTCACAGATTTTACGGAGTTGTAAGAAAAATTCCATCCGGAAATGATTGTCGCCGCCTTCACCCTGAATCGGTTCAATTAAGATGCAGGCGATATCATGTGGGTTCGCTGCAAGGGCTTCATGTATTTCGTAGACAGCTTGTTTCTCCAAAGCAATGGTTTGATCAATATGTTCCCTTGTTAAGGGGTAGCTCAGCTTCGGATTGGTAATGCGTGGCCAGTTGAACTTGGGGAAATAGAGGTATTTTCTGGGGTCTTGTGTATTTGTTAAGGAAAGTGTATAGCCAGATCTACCGTGAAATGCCTGTCTAAAGTGAATTACCTGGCTCGCTTCTTTTTGTATTCCTTGGGCAAAATTCAGTCTTGTTTTCCAGTCGAATGCAGCTTTTAAAGCGTTTTCCACTGCGAGAGTTCCTCCCGAGATGAAAAAGGCATAGGAAAGTTCTTTCGGTATGGCCACACGATCAAATGTGTCAACAAAATCAGCAAACTCTTTCGTGTAGATATCCGACATGGCAGGTTTATTGACTGCCATTTTACCTAAAAAATCACGTTGTTTGACCAAATGGGGGTGATTGTAGCCCACGGCCATCGAGGCAAACATGCTGAACATATCAAGGTATTCGTCACCATTTTCATCTACGACATAAGAACCATGGGATTTTTCCATATCCATAACCAAAGGAAACCCATCGGCTAATATATGTTTGCTTAATCTTTCATGTACGTTGTTCATAGTTTTGTGTGTAAATGGTTTATAAATCAAATTTGATCCCTTGTGCCAAGGGCAGATCAGTCGTATAATTGATGGTGTTTGTCTGACGGCGCATGTAGGCTTTCCAGGCATCAGAACCAGATTCCCGACCGCCACCGGTTTCTTTTTCGCCTCCAAATGCTCCTCCGATTTCGGCCCCTGAAGTGCCGATATTGACATTGGCAATACCGCAATCAGAGCCTGCAGCACTTAGAAACAGCTCAGCTTCCTGCAGATTGTTTGTCATGACCGCAGAAGACAACCCCTGGCCAACACTGTTCTGAAGATCTATAGCGGCACGGATATCACCCTTATATTTGATCAAATAAAGAATCGGGGCAAAGGTCTCTTGCTGTACGATTTCATAATGGTTTTCCACTTCTGCAATGACTGGCTGCACATAACAGCCGCTTTCATATCCCTTACCTTCAAGAACCTTTCCCTTAATTAGCAATTTTCCTCCTTGTTTTTTAATGTTTTCCAGTGCGTTTAAGTATGATTTTACGGCGTCTTTGTCGATCAATGGTCCTACATGATTTTTCGTATCTAAGGGGTCTCCAATTTTTAGTTGACCATACGCTTTAGTCAGTTGTTTTTTAACCTCTTCATAAATGCGCTCATGGACAATAAGTCTTCGTGTGCTTGTACAACGTTGTCCAGCTGTACCTACAGCTCCAAAGACGGCGCCGATAATGGTCATTTTTAAGTCTGCATCGGGCGTCACGATGATTGCATTGTTACCGCCAAGTTCCAAAAGAGTCTTACCAAGACGTTGCGCTACAGTAACGGCGACTTCTTTTCCCATACGGGTAGAGCCTGTGGCAGAAATTAAAGCAATGCGATTGTCTGCGGTGAGCCACTCTCCGGCTTGCCTGTCGCCTATAATAAGGTTGGATATTCCTTCAGGTAGTCCGTTGTGATGTAAGATTTCTGCAAGTATTTTTTGGCAAGCTAGCGCACATAATGGCGTCTTTTCGCTTGGCTTCCACACCACCGTATTTCCGCAGACTAAGGCTAGCGCAGTGTTCCATGCCCAAACGGCTACTGGAAAATTGAATGCGGTAATAACACCCACCACGCCCAAGGGGTGATATTGGTCGTACATACGGTGCCCCGGGCGTTCCGAGTGAATGGTGTTGCCATATAATTGGCGGGATAGACCCAAAGCGAAGTCGCATATGTCTATCATTTCCTGTACTTCGCCCATACCCTCCTGATAAGATTTACCCATTTCATAGGAAACTAACTTTCCGAGGATGGGTTTCAGTTCACGAAGTTTGTCTCCCAACTGGCGAACAATGTTCCCTCTTTTCGGAGCGGGCAGTAGACGCCATTGTAAAAAAGCATCAGCAGCCTGCTTAACAACTGCTTCATAGTCTTTACTATGACTGCCTTTTATCTTCGCGATGAGTTTTCCGTCGACAGGTGAAAAGGACTCGAATTCTTTGCCTTTGGAAAACCATTGCTGTCCAGTTGATGACCCTAAATTTTGAGAAGATATCCCAAGTGTTTTAAGCGCTGATTTTATCATAATGGTTTATTTTATTCGCTGAATGATTTAAATATATGAAATAAGTTTTTTGTTGTCAAGTTTATACTGAATATTGTTCAGTGAAAAAATTTTCTTTATCTTAGATAAGCTAATGTAGACTATATGATGACTAAACAGATCAATACCGATTATTATCAAGTGGATGATTTATTGTCCGAAGAACATAAACTGATACGGCAGTCTGTCCGCGATTTTGTGAAAGCAGAGATTAAGCCTTTTATTGAGGATGCGGCACAGGAGCATCGTGCTATTGCTGGTTTGATGCCTAAATTAGGTGCTATTGGAGCCTTGGGTCCTTATATTCCGACTGAATATGGCGGAGCCGGTTTGGATCAGATCTCTTATGGCTTAATCATGCAGGAACTGGAAGCTGGTGACTCGGCCATTCGGTCGGCAGCTTCTGTGCAATCCTCTTTGGTGATGTTTCCGATTTACACCTATGGTAGCGAGGAACAGCGTGTTAAATATTTGCCGCGGCTGGCGTCGGGGGAGTTGGTCGGCTCTTTTGGTCTTACTGAGCCCAATCATGGGTCTGATCCCGGTGGAATGGAAACTAAATTAACCACCAAAGGTGATGGCTTTTTATTAAATGGAGCCAAGATGTGGATCACAAATTCACCCGTATGTGATATTGCTGTGGTCTGGGCGAGGGATGAGTCCGGAAAAGTAAACGGGGTGATCGTTGAGCGTGGAATGGCAGGTTTTGAAACGCCAGAAACCCTACATAAATGGTCGTTGCGCGCCTCGAAAACAGGTGAATTGGTTTTTCATGATGTTTTTATCCCAGCAGAAAATGTGCTTCCAGGTGTAAATTCAATGCGGGGACCGCTTTCCTGTTTGAATTCAGCCCGCTATGGGATTTCATGGGGCGTTATTGGAGCAGCAATAGATTGTTATGAAACTGCCGTTCAGTACGCGCAGGAACGTCATCAGTTTGGTAAGCCAATTGCTGGTTTTCAATTGCAGCAAAAGAAACTTGCAGAATTCCTTACGGAAATTACTAAGGCGCAGTTGTTATCATGGCGTTTAGGTGTACTCAAAAATGAAGGACGCGCGACACCACAGCAAATCTCCATGGCCAAAAGGAACAATGTCAATATGGCGCTGCAGATTGCACGAGAATCTAGACAGATCCTTGGTGGAATGGGGATTGTCGGTGACTTCCCGATAATGCGGCATATGATGAACCTGGAGTCTGTAATTACCTATGAGGGAACTCATGATATTCATTTATTGATCACAGGTCAAGATATTACGGGTCTAAACGCATTTTCATAATGTAAATTTTGGTTACGCAAAAGGGTTTTGTGTTCCTTTATCCTGCGCACATACGCGTATTTATTTCTTAAAAGCTATTTTTCGGCATGGATAAGCTGAGGTTTGTGCTGCGGTTGGACTCGTCTTTGACCTGGGTGTTATCCTTAGTTATAGCAGTGTCTTATCCCTAAAAAATACACAGTTACTACTTTCTTATCCCTTAATATGGTTTTTGTTTACCTATAACTTAGCCTTAAGTTAGGTTTAGTATAGCTTTTACCTATATTAAACCTAAACTAACCCTAACTAAACCCTAACTAAACCCTAAACTAACCTATGATGTGATATAACTTTAAATGCCCTCCATTGGCCGCCCGATACGACCATGTTTGCCGCCGTTTATATTCAGCCCGGCGCTGCCTGCTGCATGCAATCAGGGCAAGATACCGGTCATGAGCCCCGGCGGTGTGCCTTTCCAAATACTTCGACTTCTCTAACCATTCCGTCATAGCGCAGCTGCCGGCCGCCCGATACGACCAATTTGGCAGGCCGTTTACGTTCAGCTCGGCGCTGCCTGCTGCATGCAACCTGAGCAAGATACCGGTCATGAGCCCCGGCGGCGTGCCTTCCACATACTTCGACCTCTCCGGCCATTCCGTCATGGTGCAGCTGCCGGCTGCCCGCCTCCCCGCGCGCAGAACCTTTCACCGGCCAACTGTACCTGCAATTCCGCTCCGGGTGGGGGCTGCCGAAAAAGAATCTCCCATCTT
>NZ_DFOE01000031.1:0-6301 GCF_002376635.1 Sphingobacterium sp. UBA3549
AGGGGACTTTTTCAGTGCCCTCTAAAAAAATAGCCTTTTTTTTATTACGCAGGTTTTCATTAAGTCGAATTGCTATTTGAGTGACTTTCTTCGCAATGCCTCCTCCCTAAATCATTTGTAACAATAAATATAGCTGCGAATTGTTATCTTCGCAATAATCTGTCATTAGGTTTATATGTTGATACGTGGAGATCTCGGAGAAGATGTCCTAAGTTTGACTTATAGCGGCGCTGGGCGCTTGTAATAGCTTATATTGACTTTGTTTTAAAGGTATATAAATCGAGTGTCTCGGAATATTTTAAATAGGAGTAGACACCATAGTTATAATTATTGTCATGAAAATTAAGGTAGGATTTGGATTTGATGTCCATCAGATGAAAGAGGGACATCCCTTTATTGTTGGAGGCGTTCAATTGGAGCATCATGCTGGGGCCTTTGGCCATTCTGATGCAGATGTATTGGTGCATGCGATATGTGATGCCATTTTAGGTGCTGCCAATTTAGAAGATATTGGCTATCACTTTCCAAACACGGATATGCGCTGGAAAGGTATCAGTAGCTTATTGTTACTGAAAGAATGTGTGGCGCTGATCGCGAAGAAAGGATACACACTTGGCAATATCGATTCAATGTTGTGTTTGGAGGCTCCTAAGATCAAACCTTATATCCCGCAAATGAAAGTTAAATTGGCTGAAGCCACTGGTTTGGATATCGATGATATTTCCATTAAGGCAACGACAAATGAAACCATGGGATTTATCGGCCGTCAGGAAGGGGCCGTTGCCTATGCGGTTTGCTTGATCGAACGTGCGTAGTTCTGCTCAATATTTTCGCGTTTAAATTCTTGCTTTTGGTACAATTAGTAATACCTTTGCCAAGTAAGGATTATTGGCACACTATCTGATAGAGTGAGCATTAATGTCTTAATTGAAGTCTACAAGGATCAAAATAATGCAGTATTCAAGTTTTAAAATAGCACAGTGTGTGTAAAACCTGAATACGCTGTGTGGTCTTAAAATGAATAATATTTACGTCTGAAATTTAGTGATTAGATGAAACGAGTATCAAAAAAAAATCAACTGACGGAAGCTGATATCAAACGATATACGTTCAATTTTTGGAAGATTATCGTTGGAGTTGTTGCGATAGGTTTTCTGTTTATATTGAGTATACGTCTTGGATTATTTGGGAAATTGCCCTCCTTCAGTGATTTGGAGAATCCAAAAAGCAATTTAGCTTCTGAAGTTATCACTGAAGATCATAAAGTACTGGGAACTTATTATGTTCAAAACCGTTCCAATGTTAAGTATAGCGAATTGTCCCCTTATTTGGTCAAAGCATTGGTGTCTACAGAGGATAAACGTTTCTATGATCACTCTGGTATAGACTATTCGCGTACGTTCACAGTCATCTTCCATACCTTGACAGGTAATAAGCAAGGGGGGAGTACGATTACACAACAGCTGGCACTTAATCTCTTCTCGGATGGACGTCAGAAGAATTTTTTAAAACGTGTCATCCAAAAATTTCAGGAATGGATTACGGCCGTTCGTCTGGAGAGAAATTATACCAAGGATGAGATTATTACCATGTATTTCAACACGGTAGACTTTGGTGCCTACAATACATATGGAATCAAATCTGCTGCACGGACTTACTTTAATACGACTCCCGACAAATTGACAGCGGAACAAGCAGCTTTGTTGGTGGGTATGCTAAAAGGTCCGGGAGCATATTCTCCGGTTCGTTACCCTGATAAATCTCGCACCCGACGTAATACGGTGCTGAACAATATGGTTGCCGCTAATTTTATCTCGGCAGAAGAGGCAACAAAAGCAAAAGAGAAACCACTTGGTTTAGAACTTAAGATTGCAAATTACGGCGAAGGATTGGCTCCCTATTTCAGAGCGGTATTAAAAGACGAGATCAAAAAGGAATTTGCCAAGCTTTCCATTACCAAACCGGATGGTACACCTTATGATCTTGATCGCGATGGGTTGAAAATCTATACGACAATCAACATGTCTATGCAGCAATATGCAGAGGATTCGCAAAAGGAGTGGATGAAGCAATTGCAGTCTAAATTTTCCGCACAATGGAAAAATAGGGATCCCTTCAAAGGCGATAAAGCGAAGCTATTAATCAGCGGAATGAAGCGTTCTGATCGTTACCGGATTTTGAAGGAAGAAGGCTTGAATGAAGACGAAATCAAAAAGGCTTTCAATGTAAAAGTTCCTATGAATATTTTTACATGGAAAGGAAGCGTCGACACCATTATGACGCCAATGGATTCCATTAAATACAATAAACTCATGTTGCGCAATGCAATGATGTCTATGGAGCCGAAGACGGGACATATTAAAGCCTGGGTAGGGGGTATTGACTTCGACCACTTTAAATATGATCAGGTAAAAATGGGAACGCGTCAGGTCGGATCGACGGCTAAACCATTTACTTACGCAGTTGCGATTGACAACGGCTATTCGCCCTGTTATAGTATTCCAAATTACCAACAAACGTATAACGGATGGACCCCAAGGGGAAATGCGCAAGGAGGAAACCCCATTACGTTGGCTAAGGCCCTTGCTTATTCTCAAAACTATGCGACAGCATATTTAGTACACGAAGTTGGTGCTGCGGAAGTCGCAGCATTGACAAAGCGAATGGGTATAACAAGTGATGTTCCTAGTTATCCCTCGATTTCTTTGGGCGCTTACGAAGCGTCGGTGTTTGATATGGTAGGTGCCTATTCGGCATTTGTAAACCAAGGAACTTGGATTGAGCCGACAGCAATTCTGCGGATTGAAGATAAAAATGGGACACCAATTTATGATAAGGCACCAAAGGTGGTAAAAGCCTTGAACAGTGAATCAGCATATATTATTGTGGATATGCTTAAAAAGGTGGTGTCTCAGGGTACTGCCAGACGTATTCAATGGATGTACAAGCTCACCAATCCAATCGGAGGTAAAACGGGTACAACGAATGACAACTCGGACGCTTGGTTTATCGGTATTACGCCCGAATTGGTTACAGGTGTGTGGACCGGGGCGGAAGATCGGGGCATTAGTTTCGATCGCATGGAGTACGGTCAAGGGGCCGCGGCAGCTATGCCAGTATTCGCTTATTACATGCAGAAAGTATATAAAGATTCGAATTTAAAATATACCAAAGGTGATTTTGAACAACCTCAAGGTGGACTCACCCGTGTAATAGACTGTAATCAGTACTGGGGGGGCGGAGGCTCTGATGTGGAAGATGGATCTACCGATTCGAGCAGTAAAGACGAAACTAAACTAAAAGATGACCGCTTAGGTTTCTAGGTTATTTTAACGAATATCAGTGGGCCAGGCAATAAATTTTTTCGAAATTTGTTGTCTGGCTTTTTTGCTGAAAGTGCTTGATATTGAAACATAATGGACGTATTTGATTATAGAGAGGAATTAAAGAAGATACCACATCGGCCTGGAGTCTATCAGTATTTTGATAAAAATAATGAGCTGATATATATTGGTAAAGCGAAAGATCTGCGCAATCGGGTCGGATCTTATTTCGTTAGTGAAAATCAGCTGAATGGCAAAACACGTGTTTTGGTCCGTAAGATTAATCGGATATCTTTTACTATAGTTGATACGGAGATTGATGCTTGGTTGCTTGAGAATTCATTGATCAAGAAACACAAACCCAAGTATAATGTTCTTCTTAAGGACGATAAAACTTACCCTTGGATTGTTATCAAGAATGAGCCTTTTCCACGCGTTTTTTGGACCAGGCAATATATCAAAGATGGTTCGCGCTATTACGGACCCTATCCTTCGGTGGGGATGATGCATATTGTTTTGGATCTGATTCGTGAATTGTTTCCCTTGCGGACCTGCAATTTGGCCCTAACACAGGAAAATATACGGAAGGGCAAGTTTAAGATCTGTCTTGAATATCAAATTGGAAACTGTAAGGGGCCTTGCGAAGGGTATCAATCTGAAGAAGACTATGATCAGAATCTGAGCGATATTAAGGATATTCTGAACGGAAAGATCGCTATGGTGACCAATCGCTTGAAAGAAGGTATTACTACTGCAGCTGCAGCTTTGGATTTCGAAAGAGCGCAGTTAATCAAAGCGAAGTTGGATAAGCTAGACAATTATCAGAGTAAATCCACCGTTGTTAACTCATCCATTACAAACGTTGATGTATTTAGCATCGCTTCGGACGAAGGATATGCCTTTGTCAATTACCTGAAAGTGATGAATGGTGTGATTATTCAGACGCAAACACTGGAAATGAAACGGCGTTTAGATGAGAGTGAACAAGAACTGCTAGCCTTGGCTATACCAGAGATACGGGATCGTTTCAAAAGCCTTTCGCGTGAAATTATCGTACCATTCGAGTTAGATATTGAAGAGAACGAACGGATTCGATTTACAATCCCCAAATTGGGTGAAAAGAAAAAGCTCCTTGAACTTTCTCAAAAGAACGTAGCATTTTTTAGGAAGGAACGTTTGTTGCAATATGAAAAGCTTAATCCGGATATCCGGACTGAGCGTATTCTAAAACAGATGCAAAAGGATCTTCGGATGAATGTGCTGCCGCAACATATTGAGTGTTTTGATAATTCGAATATTCAGGGAAATTATCCTGTGTCTGCTATTGTGGTATTTAAGGATGCGAAACCCTCCAAAAAAGATTATCGCCACTTCAATGTAAAGACCGTGGAGGGTCCCAATGATTTTGCCACGATGGAGGAAGCTGTTTTTAGACGGTACAGAAGGTTATTGGATGAAGATCAGCCTCTGCCCCAATTGATTATTATAGACGGTGGTAAGGGGCAGTTAGGGGCCGCGTTAAAGAGCTTGCGCTTATTGGGGATCGAACGGAAAGTAACGGTGATCGGTATTGCGAAGAGGCTGGAGGAGCTTTTCTATCCCGGCGACCAATATCCACTTTATCTAGATAAAAAATCTGAAACCTTAAAGGTGATTCAACATCTTCGAGATGAAGCTCACCGGTTCGGAATCACGTTTCACAGAAATCAGCGGAGCCGAAAAACTTTTGTTTCTGAACTTGAAAACGTGCCAGGCATAGGCAAAACAACAGTGGAGAAAGTGTTAACTGAATTTAAGTCGGTAAAAAAGGTGAAGGAGGCGTCTGATGAAGACCTAAAAAAAGTGCTTAATCTCAAACAGATTAAAGCACTTCGTGAATACTTTGCAAAGTAACATTAAAGTAGAATAGTGCATAAGCCGAAGTTTTGTACACCAAGATATTCGGCTGATGCATTCAATACGAATTAGTCATCGTAACCAAAACGTTTAAGGTAATTTTTTTTGCTTCGCCAGTCAGGAATTACTTTAACGAAAAGTTCGAGAAATACCTTTCCATTGATAAACTCCTCAATATCCTGACGTGCGTAGGTTCCCACTTTTTTGATCATGGCGCCTGCCTTTCCAATGATAATATTTTTTTGAGAGTCGCGTTCAACAATAATTTCTGCTGCAATACGCGTAATATTAGCCTCCTCTTTGTAAGATGTCACGATCACTTCTGTGCTGTAAGGAATCTCCTTATCATACAGTTTGAACACTTTTTCACGGATCATTTCGGAGACAAAAAAACGCATGGATTTGTCCGTCAGTTCATCCTTTTCATAATAAGCTTCGTGAATTGGTAACTTGTCTTTTATGTATTGCATTACGGCAGCAACATTATGATTCAGTTTTGCTGAAATGGCAAAAATGGTATCTGGATTTAATTTTTCTTGCCAGAATTCAATTTTTGCTTTGACTTCTTCTTCTGAAGATTTATCAATTTTATTGATCAGTACAGCAACAGGAGAATTTGTTTTGCGTAATTTCTCGAGGACATCGTTCTCATCGTATTTTTCGTTGATATCTGTCACAAATAGTATAATGTCTGCATCGATCAAAGATCCTTGGACAAAATTCATCATGGATTCCTGCAGAGAATAGTTTGGTTTAATAACACCTGGAGTGTCCGAAAACACAATTTGATGGTCTTCATCGTTTACAATACCGATAATGCGGTGTCTTGTCGTTTGCGCTTTGGGTGTAATGATAGACATTTTTTCACCCACTAAAGCGTTCATTAGTGTGGACTTACCAGCATTTGGCTTTCCGATGATACTTACGAATCCTGCTTTGTGTGACATTTTTCTAAATTTTATTAGGATTACAAAGAAACAAAATATATCTTTGTACTCCAATTCGGAAGGATCATAATCTTGTTTTTTCAAAAGAAAAAAGCAATTTTGTTCAAAAATATATTGCGGGGTGGAGCAGTTGGT
>NZ_DFOE01000031.1:6455-15765 GCF_002376635.1 Sphingobacterium sp. UBA3549
CAATGGCCGGTTCTTTTTAAGAAATTCAAAATACATTGCGGGGTGGAGCAGTTGGTAGCTCGTCGGGCTCATAACCCGAAGGTCACTAGTTCGAGTCTGGTCCCCGCTACTAAACGAAAAAGCTGAGATGAATATCTTGGCTTTTTTTATGCGCTACTAATCTATTGTAGCCATGGTATATCCTCCAGGGTAGGCGCACTTTCCTTTCATCTAATTTCCCATTGTTTGGTTGTCCACATTTATTTAAAGATCAATTTTTGATACAGCTTTATGCTTCTTCTTCGTGCACGTGTGATAGGTTGTATAATGCGTGTTTATGCAATCGTTTGTCCAATTGGCGCAATCGATTTCGTTGTTTGTAAATTTTGATATCCTACCATCTTACTTTAGTTTTAGCATTCATGTACCTAAATTTTGATTAGTAAGCTAATCAATTTTTAAACTAACTATAAAATATTATGATTTCAAAGATTCTTGAAAATCACAAGTTGAGTCTGTTATCAATAGCTTTACTCCTATCAAGTTCGCACAACTTGGCAAATGCTAATGATCTTCCAGTTGCGGGCCAAAATGTATTGTTGCATGGCGCTGTTTATCAACAAAAAGTGAATGGAAAAGTGCAGTCGACGGACGGCCCATTGGCTGGAGCAACTATTAGCGTTAAGGGGAGCGGTAAATCGACATCGGCAGGAGCAGATGGACGTTTTACAATAGATGCTAAAAATGGTGATGTACTGGTCATTACGAGTGTGGGGTATAAAGCACAAGAAGTGATAGTGACAGGACCGGTTGTCAATATCAATCTGGAGTCTAATAGTGAGGCACTCCAGGAAGTTGTTATTGTTGGTTATGGAACACAACAGAAAAAAGAAAGTTTGACTGGCGCTCTTCAGGCGGTTAAAGGAAACAAATTACGTGATGTCACTACGCCATCGGTTGAGAATATGCTGAATGGTAAGGCTGCCGGTGTATATGTTGCACCAGGAGCTGGTAAACCTGGATCAAATGGTGGTGTTGTGATTCGTGGTCAGGCAACCCTAAGCGGTACGACGAGTCCGTTGTGGGTTATTGACGGTGTTATCGTTGGCTCAAGCCCAGGTGATATCAATCCAGATGACATTGAATCATTGACTATACTAAAAGATGCTGCCTCAACATCTATTTATGGTTCTCAAGGTGCAAATGGTGTTGTTGTCGTTACAACAAAAAATCCTTCGGCTTCCAAAACAAGCATTAGCTTTTCTACAAAAATGGGTATCAACCAACTTTCCAATGGACACATGGAAATGATGGACGGGGCTGAACTTTATGACTACTTTGCTTCATTTTCGAATCCCGCTGATATCAAATTCCCACGTTGGAATTCGGACTTGCGCAATAGCAATTTTGATTGGTGGAAGCTGGCAACGAAGACTGGATTTGTTCAAAACCACAATTTATCCATTCAGGGAGGAAATGATAAACTACAGTCTTATTTGTCTTTAGGGTACTACAACGAAGCCGGTGCTGTAAAAGGGTATGATTACGATCGTTATAACTTTAGATTACGTACTAACTATAAGCCTTTTGACTGGTTGACCATCAAGCCATCTATTGCCGGTTCGAGACGTGCGGTAGATGATCGTCAATATGATGTCAATGCCATGTATGGAAACCTACCTTGGGATAGTCCATACGATGCAAATGGAAATTTAGTGCCACACCGTTATAGTGGCTGGGTCAATAATGCAAGCACGAATTACTTGTATGACTTGCAATGGAATCATAGTGCCAATACCAATTATGAATTTATGGGTAACTTAGATTTCGATGTCAAATTAACGGATTGGTTGACCTTCTCTTCTGTCAACAATTATCGCTACAATACGTATTCTGACAGTGGTTATCAAGATCCGCGATCAAACAGCGGTGAAAGTGTAATTGGGCGTGTGACGGATTACCGCATGGAGTTTGCGCGTCGTTATACCAACCAAATCTTGCGTTTCAACAAGACCTGGGATAAACATAGTCTGAATGGATTGGCTGCATACGAATTTAACGACTACTGGACAAAAACTTTAGATGCTTACGGAACGGGTATTGTCAATGGTTTCGAGGTATTGGATGTTGTTGCAAAGCCAGAACGTACGAAAGGCGGAATTTCCGAATGGGCAGTACAGTCATTCTTGTCGAATGCAAACTATGCATACGATAATAAATATCTGGCACAGGTGTCGTTCCGTCGAGATGGAGCATCCAATTTTGGTACCAATGCAAAATATGGAAACTTCTTTTCCGTTAGTGGTGGCTGGAATATCAATAAGGAAGAGTGGTTCAAGGCTGATTGGGTAGATAATTTGAAACTGCGGGCGGCTTATGGATCGGTAGGTAATAGACCAAGTTCATTATATCCGCAATATAGTCTTTACTCGGTGTCTGCATCATCAAGTTACAATGGTATACCAGGGGCATTAATTAGCCAAATCGGTAATAAAGATCTGACTTGGGAAAAAACCTACACAACTGGTTTTGGGGTTGATGCAGCCTTGTTTAAGAATAGATTGCGATTCAATGTTGATTATTATGACAAGAAGACTGATAATGTACTTTATCAAGTGCCAATCAGCGGTCTGACCGGTGTCACTTCTATCTGGAAAAATATTGGTAAGATGCAAAACCGGGGGATTGAATTGACCATTGGTGGCGACATCGTTCGAAATGACAATGTACATTGGAGCTTGGATGTTAATTTGAGTCACAATATGAATAAATTGACCGAGCTATTTGCGACAAAAGATGCCAATGGTAATCTAGTTTCAAAACCAATTATCGCAGGTGACGGATCGGGTATCGCTGGATCAGCGCAACGTCTGCTTCAACCTGGTTTTCCGGTAGATACCTATTACTTAAAAGAGTGGGCTGGTGTTAACGTAGATAATGGTTTGCCAATGTGGTATCGATACGAGACAGATGCCAATGGCAATGAAACAAGGACAACGACGTCGAACTATTCCAATGCAACCTTCCGTAATGTAGGAAAAGGAAATCCGGATCTTTTCGGCGGTTTCAGTACGGCTTTAAGTTATAAGCAGTTTGACCTGAATGCCGTGTTCGGTTTCTCCTTGGGCGGTAAATTATATAATTACTCGCGTCAGGAATTTGATTCGGATGGAACCTATACGGATCGTAACCAGATGAAGTTACAGGATGGTTGGAGCCGTTGGGAAAAACCTGGCGATGTTGCCACTCACCCGATTGCAAGATACGATAACCAAGATAAAGGCAATTCACCGTCAACACGCTTCTTGGAAAGTAACAATTTCTTAAAAATGAGATCCTTGACTTTGGGTTACAACTTCGATCTGAAAAAGTATAACATCAAAAATTTACGTGTATTCTTAGCTGGAGAGAATTTGTTTACGATTACAAACTACTCGGGTGTTGATCCGGAGCTTCCATTGACTGAACCAGATGGTAAAGGCGGGGGTGGTCAAATGATTCGATCTACAGGTGTTTCTGTATATCCTATGGTGCGTAAATACATGTTCGGCGCAAGCGTGACATTTTAATTTTAACGTTTAGAAAACCAATAATGAAAAAGATATTAATCGGACTTTTGATCGCAGCGGCAGTATCTTCCTGCGATATTGATCGTCTTCCTTATACTTCGATGGACGAAGAAAATATAGCAAGTAATCCTGATGCAATGGTAACAGGTACTTATGCGCAGTTAAAAGCTTGGTCTGATCCGATGCACCGTCTTGGTGAATATGCCGGTGATAATATGATGATCCGCGGGTCATCCACAGATGCGTTCTACGAATTTATCTCCTATGCAAGAACACCGAATAATTACCGTTTGCAGAACTTTTGGGATAGCGGTTATAAAGCGATTGCCCAATCGTCGAACCTGATCAAGATGTTTGCTGAAGGTCAGAGTCCAGAAATGGATAATAAGATAGGTGAATGTTACTATATCCGCGGGATGATGTATTTTTACCTTTGTCGCGCATTCGGGAAGCCTTACTACCAAAGTCCAGAAACAAATTTAGGCGTTCCGATTGTCAATGGTACACCTGAAGATGTTTTCAATGATTTGAATTTACCAGACCGTGCGTCTGTAAAAGATACTTACGCGCAAGCGATCAGTGATCTGAAAAAAGCAGAAGCTTTAATGACACTTGATAAAGGGGCAGCATATGCGTCTAAGGGTGCAGCGCAAGCTATGCTTTCTCGTATCTATCTGTATATGAGTGGTACGTATAAAAATCCAAATGCAGAATATGCACGTCTTTCTGTAGAATACGCAGACAAGGTGATTAATTCAGGTAAATATGTCCTATTGGCTCGTGAGCAATTCATGAAATACAATACCTTTAGACCAGAAGATAACAAAGAGACGATCTTTGCGGTGAAACGTGTTGCGTCTGAGTTCTCGGGCGATGATCATTATTATGGTATCGGTGGTATGTATTCCAATATTGGCGGTATGGGCTGGGGTGAGATGTATTCCAGTGCCAAGTACATTGATTTATTAAATGAAACTGGTCGCAATGACTGGAGACCTGATCATTATACGATTGTCGATGCGCGCGCAGCCTTTATTGAACCTACTTATTCAAAAGATGATGCCGGGAAATATTCGACGGTGTTTCGATTTATTAAGCAGGATGTGCCCCAAAAAGCAGGTGATCCGGTTACATTGAGTTATGTGCAGGCTCCTGTTACTATTAGCGGTAATACCGTTACTTGTAAAGATGGTGAAAATGTCTATACATTGACTGCTGTCAATGCTGCACAGCAAACCTATAAAATTTCGTATGCAGATGGTAAAACATATGTAGGTATGATTGATTATTATATTTCCTTAAACCGTGCTTATCCACAGTTTTATATTGTGAAGTGCTCACGTGAAGGCGAGGAATCACAGTTGCACTCACCAGTCATCAGCCGTTTAGGTGAAATTTATTTAAACCGAGCTGAGGCTAATGCAAAATTAGGTAATTATGGCGCTGCTTTAAATGATTTGAATACTATCAGAAATCGTTCTATTGTAAATGGTGGCTACGCATCGCTCGATGCAAGTAATGCATTTAAATTGATTGATAAAGAACGTCAACTGGAGCTGGCCTATCAGGCGGAACGCAGTTACGATGTTTTTCGTAACGGAGAACCTCTAAATAGAACATATCCTGGACCGCAGAAGCAGTTCGAAGATATTGCACCAACAGATTTTAGAGTAACCTATTTTATACCACAAGATGCGATAAACTCATATCCTGGTAAGTTGACACAGAATCCAACGTCTAATTAGAATTAGATGTATACGATCATTTAATCAATATAAATGGCTTTACTTCACGGTAAAGCCATTTTTGTTTTTGTGTCTCAATTATCCCTTTCGAATCCGTATCTTTGTTCCCTTAAGTATAATTTTAGCATAAAAGTGCCACCTGCTGTGATAGTGGGTGGATCAAATAAAATAAATATGGCAAATATTGTTGCAATTGTTGGTCGTCCAAACGTTGGTAAATCTACCTTATTCAATCGTCTTACAGAAAGTAGAAAAGCGATTGTCGATGACTTTAGTGGGGTGACGCGCGACCGTCATTATGAAACAGCCGAGTGGATCGGAAAGAGATTTACAGTAATTGATACAGGTGGTTTTGTACATGGTTCAGATGATGTCTTTGAAGAGGCAATCCGTGATCAGGTCTATATCGCTATTGAAGAAGCGTCTGTCGTGATCTTTATGGTAGATGTCACTACCGGAATTACCGATTTGGATGACGAAATCGCTGATATTCTGAGAAGAAGTTCCAAACCTGTTTATGTGGTAGCGAATAAAGTCGATCACGCAAAATTGCACCATGAATCGGCTGAGTTTTATGCCTTTGGATTAGGAGAGGTGTTCAATATTTCCTCAGCTACAGGATCGGGTACAGGAGAACTGTTGGATGCTGTTGTCTCTCATTTTGAAGAAGAGCAGGAAGAAGATGAAGCTTTACCTAAATATACGATTGTTGGTCGCCCAAATGTGGGTAAATCCTCTTTGACAAATGCATTGATCGGTAAAGATCGCAATATTGTTACGCCAATGGCTGGTACAACACGTGATTCAATCCGTATTCATTATAATCAATATGGACACAACTTTTTATTGATCGATACGGCAGGTCTTCGTCGCAAATCCAAAGTAAATGAAGATATCGAGTTTTATTCGGTCATGCGTACCATTAAAGCGTTGGAAGATTCTGATGTGACGATTTTAATGCTCGATGCACAAGATGGATTAGAGGCGCAGGACGTTAATATTTTCAACCTGGCAGAGAAAAACCGCAAAGGTATCGTGATCGTTGTCAACAAATGGGATTTGATCGAAAAAGATAATAAGACCATGAAGGCGTTCGAAGATCGCATCAAAGAAAAAATAGCGCCGTTTACTGATGTACCTATTGTTTTTACTTCGGTGACTGAAAAACAACGTGTTCTTAAGGTGTTGGAGGTTGCTGATAAGGTATATGCTAACAAAACAAAGAAAATTCCAACGTCCAAGCTGAATGAAGTGATGCTGGATATTATTGAAAACTATCCACCACCATCCTTAAAAGGCAAATACATCAAAATTAAATATGTAACACAATTGCCAGGAAGAACACCGATGTTTGCGTTCTTCTGTAATTTACCACAATATATCAAAGATCCATATAAGCGCTTTGTAGAGAATAAATTACGTGATAATTTTGACTTTACTGGTGTGCCAATTCAAATATACTTTAGACAAAAATAGCTTTCAAGCAGCGATTAGACATGGACCATAATCTCGTTTTATACAATACACTTTCGCGAACAAAAGAAAAATTCGAACCCATTCATGCCAATCTCGTTGGTATGTACGTCTGTGGCCCTACTGTATACAGTGATGTACATTTGGGTAACTGTCGGACATTCGTATCTTTTGATTTGATTTTTAGATACCTACGTCATCTTGGTTATAAAGTGCGTTATGTACGCAATATTACGGATGCGGGGCATTTGGAAGGCGATCGTGATGAGGGAGATGACAAATTTGCAAAAAAGGCAAAATTGGAACAGTTGGAGCCTATGGAAATTGTACAAAAGTATACGATAGGTTTTCACGACGTATTGCGTCTTTTTAATACCTTGCCGCCAAGTATTGAGCCTACGGCGACAGGGCATATTTGCGAGCAGATCGAGATGATCGAACAGATTATGGAGAATGGCTATGCTTATGAACGGAATGGTACCGTATATTTTGATGTTGAAAAATACGTTGAAACATATGATTACACGATATTGACCAATCGTAAATTAGAGGATATGCTCAATAACACCCGTGAATTGAGTGGTCAGGATGAGAAAAAGGGGCGTTTGGATTTTGCCTTGTGGATCAAAGCAAAACCCGAAACGATCATGCGTTGGCCCGCTCCTTGGAGCGTTGGCTTTCCGGGCTGGCATATCGAGTGTTCAGCCATGAGCAGAAAGTACCTGGGCGATCAGTTTGATATTCATGGTGGTGGAATGGATTTGGCTGCTACACATCATACCAATGAAATTGCACAGTCTGAAGCATGTAACCATACGAGTCCTGCAAAGTACTGGATGCATACCAATATGTTGACTGTAAATGGTGCCCGTATGTCTAAATCTGCTGGAAACGGATTCTTGCCGGGCGAGTTATTTACAGGAAATCACCCCTTACTGAATAGAGGATACTCGCCGATGGCTGTACGCTTCTTTATGCTACAGGCGCATTATAGAAGTACTTTGGATTTTTCAAACGAGGCACTGGATGCGGCCGACAAGGGTTATAAGCGTCTAATGACTGCTATAAGCCTCTTAGATAAATTGAAAGTATCGAAAGGTGCTGATTCATTTAATTTAGCGGAAATCCGCCGCAAGTGTTACGCCGCTATGGATGACGACTTTAATAGTCCAGTACTCATCGCCGAGCTGTTTGAAATTGTACGTATCATCAACTCAATTTATGATGGTAAAGCGAAAGTGTCGGCTGAAGGATTGGAAAACCTGAAAGTATTCATGAAAGAATTTGTCGAGAATATCCTCGGGCTTAGAAACGATCAGACATCCGCATCTGATGATATTGACGATGTCATGAATCTGGTTATTAAGCTACGTAATGAAGCAAAAGCAAATAAAGACTTCGTCACCTCAGATCGTATTCGTGATGAGCTTAATTCTATTGGAATTCAATTGAAAGATAGCAAAGAAGGAACACTTTGGAATAAGATTTGATAGATAAGAAATCGAATTTATACAAGAGGAATGCAATGGAATATTCTTATTGGGAAAACACGTTATCGGTGGAAACCAATGGATATTCCATATCACCTTTAAAAGAAAGATCATTTTGCATATGAATTTTTGGAATAGGCTATCCGTCGTCGCATTGATGAGTGTTGCTGGTACGACACTATATGCGCAGATACCTGAGAAAGTTGGAAGCCTATTGCAGGCCGATAAGGATGCTGCTGCCTTGGCGAAAGCGTCTACGCCGCACCAGGCGTTTCTTTCGATTATTGATAAAGAATCTACGTTTTATGTCCCATCGGCAGTAAATGCCTATAACTATCTGAATAATAGACCAAATATTCCCGATGTTTTAAATTGGCAGCCTACGTTTGCGTTGATTGCTAAAAGTCAGGAGTTTGGAGTGACTTCGGGGTCTATGGACTTTCAGAAAGTAGGTGCAAGATTGCGCCATGGAGAATACTTGACTGTTTGGAAACGCAACAAAAAAGGTAAGTGGCTCGTCGATATTCGTGCCGAAGTTGAAAATAATGGGAACGACGGTGAATTTGATTTAGAATATATCGAACCTACCGATTCATGGTATCTGAAACATCGTTCTAAAGTACGCTTAAATCAGCGGGAAGATATTGTTTTAGAAACAGACAAGTTAATGTCGACAGTATTGAAAGCAGACAACCCAACCGCTTATAGGGAATTTTTAAGTGAGGATGTACGGTTTTTGTTTCCCTGGACTAGTCCGATGGAAGGAAAGGCTACTATGATGGCCTATCTCAAAAAACAACGGATGACGATAGAGACAGTCCCCGAAGAAGTAAAACGTTCGTATAGTGGAGATTTTGCCTATACAAAAGGAACGGCAACGGTGAGACAGAAGGATAAAGTTGTCAAGTATAATTATATTCGCATTTGGCAACTCAGTGAATTGGCGAAAGATGATGTGAAGAAGGCCAATTGGAATATCCTGATTGAGATGATGTTTGAGAAATAATAACGCAGACTGCAAAATAAAAAGAGGCTGTCTCAAATTTATTGAGGC